>NZ_WTLH01000105.1 GCF_011421595.1 Streptomyces sp. YIM 98790
GCCTCCAGCAGGGCGACGGACTCCGCCGCGCCCGCGGTGTCGCCGAGCGCCAGGCACACCTCCGTGCGGGCGGCCAGCAGCCGGGCCCGCGGAAGCGCTCCGGGGGCACCGGTCATCAGCGCGGGCCGCAGCGCCGCCGCGGCCGTCTCCGCCCGGCCCTGGGCCAGGCGCAGCAGCGCCAGCCCCGGCTGCGGCGAGTGGCCCAGGGCGTGCGCCCGGGCATAGGCCGCCTCGGCCTCGGCCGTCTCACCGCGCCGGCGGTGGATCTCGCCGCGCACGTACGCGGCCTGTCCCGCGACGGCCGTGTCGTGGGCGTGCACCTCCCGGCAGACCCGTTCGGCCTCGGCCTCGGCGGCCGGCCAGTCGCCCAGCAGCTCCAGCACCTCCACCCGGTGCACCCGGCACAGCCCGCGGAACGGATTGTCCCCGGACAGCGCGGTGCACCAGTCCATGGCCGCCTCGGTCCACTCCGCGGCCCGGGCCAGATCGGCGGCGGCCATGCACTGGCTGAGCGACAGGCAGTACAGCCAACCGGTGAACAGGGACGACAGCTCGTCCGCGGTGACCGCGCACATGGCCTCGTCCAGCAGGGCCATGCCCTCCGCGGTGCGGCCCGCGGTCAGCAGCACCGCGGCGTGCACCTGCCGGCTCATGGCCACCAGGTCGGGGCCGCCGCACCGCCGGGCGATGCGGTGCATCCGGCGGGCCGCCCCGAGCGCGCCCTCGGTGTCGCCGCGGGCCTGCGCCTCCTCGGCGTCCGCCCACGCCAGATAGCACTGCTCCGGGCACTCCCCGTGGCCCCGGAGGTGCCGGCGGGCACGGCTCAGCCAGCCGGCGGCCGCGGCCGGGCGGCCGGCGTCGCGGTAGTCGTAGAACAGCATCCAGGCGGTGTAGCCGGCGCGGCGGTGATCGCCCCGGGCGGCGTAGCCGGAGTGGGCGCGGCGCCGGGCATCCAGGGAGATCTCCATCCGGCCCGTCCACCAGGCCGCCTCGGCCAGGGTGTCCAGGTCGTCGGCGGTGAGCACGGCCCGCTGCTCCGGGGTGCCGGTGTCCAGCGCGCGCAGCAGCCGGAAGGCGCCGGCCCGGTCCTCCCGGGCCGCCGCGGCACGGGCCCGCTCCAGCGCCGCCGCGGTGTCGTCCGGCGGCGGTCCGGGACGCGCACTGTCTGCCCCCATACGGCTGCCCTCCCCTCCTCAGCATAGAAGGGGAGGGCGGCGGAGGCATTGCGCCATGGGGCGGAGCCGCCGGGACGGCCCGTCGGCCGAACGGCGCGCTGGCCGGGTGAACGGCCGGGTGAACGGCCGTGGGCACGGGCGTGTTCCGGGGGCGGGAAGCGACGGCGTCAGCACAGTGGGCTCTGGTCCGATTCCACACCATTCCCATCGGAGGGAAGGCGAATGAATCTGTTGAGCTCCCGGCCCCTGCGCCGCCTGGTCACGGCGGCGGCGGCGGTCGTCGCCCTGCTGATGACCGGGTTCCTGGCCCCGGCCTCGGCGGCACCGGCGCCCGACCCGGACAGGCAGGGCAAGCAGCACCACGAGGTGATCGAGGTCATCGTGGCCGACACCGAGGTGGTCCACAGCACCATCGATCCGGGCTCCGGGCCGGAGCCGGGAGACGTGCTGCTGATCGAGAACACCGCCTACGCGCACGGCAAGGAGACCGGCAAGGCGCTGACCCGGTTCGAGTTCTTCTCCGAGGGCCGGTTCATGCTGGACGGCACGCTGTGGCTGAAGGGCCGCGGTGAGCTGACGGCCTCGGGCGCCGGGAACATGGACCACGTTGCCTCGGGGCTGGACTTCGCGGTCACCGGCGGCACCGGTGAGTTCAGCCACGTCAGCGGTCACGTGACCGCGCAGGCGATCGAGTACCGGGGCCAGGAGGGCGCCAAGCTGGTCTTCCACCTGAAGCACCAGGACGGCCACGGCAAGGACCAGGACGGCCACGGCAAGGACCAGAACGACCACGGCAAGGACCAGGACGACCGCGGCCGGGACAACCACGGCCGGGACGGGCACGGCAGGGGCAACTGAGCCGCCGGAAGGCCGGAACGGCACCGTCCCCGCACCCGGAGGGGGAAGGCTCCGGGTGCGGGGACGGGGGGTGACGGCGGGGGAAGGACCGCGGGAGGGGAACCGGCGGACGGACGGCTCAGAAGGCCGCTTCGTCCAGCTCCATCAGCGACAGGTCGGTGCGGTCGGCGATCGCCCGGGCCACCGCCACGCCCGGCAGCACCTCGCCGGCGAAATGCCGGGCGGCGGCGATCTTGCCGGCGTAGAAGGCGGCGTCCTTGCCCTGGGCGGCGGGCAGCTTCCCGGCGGCCACCGCGGCGCCGCGCAGCAGCAGGTAGCCGACCACCACGTCACCGGCGGCCAGCAGGAAGCGGGTGGTGTTCAGCCCCACCTTGTAGAGGGACTTCACGTCCTTCTCGGTGGCGGCGAGCTGGGTCAGCAGGGTGCCGACGAAGCTCTCCAGCTCGGCTGCCGCACCGGCCAGCGCGTCCCGCGCGTCGGCCAGCTCCTCCCCGCCGGGCGCCTCGGCGAGGAACTTCTTGATCTCCTCGGCCAGGGTGGTCAGCGCCACGCCCTGGTTGCGGACGATCTTCCGGAAGAAGAAGTCCATGCCCTGGATGGCGGTGGTGCCCTCGTAGAGGGTGTCGATCTTGGCGTCGCGGATGTACTGCTCGATCGGGTATTCCTGGAGGAAGCCGGAGCCGCCCAGGGTCTGCAGCGACTCGGCCAGGAGCTGGTAGGAGCGCTCCGAGCCGTAGCCCTTGACGATCGGCAGCAGCAGGTCGTTCATGGCCTCGGCGGCGGTGGCGTCCTCGCCGGCGGCCTTCTTGGCCAGCACCTCGTCCTGCACCGCGGCGGTGTAGAGCACCAGCGAGCGCATGCCCTCGGCGTACGCCTTCTGGGTCATCAGCGAGCGCCGCACGTCCGGGTGGTGGGTGATGGTGACGCGGGGGGCGTTCTTGTCCGCGGACCGGGTCAGGTCCGGGCCCTGCACCCGCTCCTTGGCGTACTCCAGGGCGTTGAGGTAGCCGGTGGAGAGGGTGGCGATGGCCTTGGTGCCGACCATCATCCGCGCGAACTCGATGATCTTGAACATCTGGCGGATGCCGTCGTGCTTCTCGCCGAGCAGCCAGCCCTTGGCCGGCCGGTCGGCGCCGAAGGTCAGCTCACAGGTGTTGGAGACCTTCAGGCCCATCTTGTGCTCGACGTTGGTGGCGTAGACGCCGTTGCGCTCGCCCAGCTTGCCGGTCTCCCAGTCGAAGTCGAACTTGGGGACGATGAACAGCGACAGGCCCTTGGTGCCCGGCCCGTGTCCCTCGGGGCGGGCGAGCACGAAGTGGATGATGTTGTCGGAGAGGTCGTGCTCACCCGAGGTGATGAACCGCTTCACGCCGGAGATGTGCCAGGTGCCGTCCTCCTGCTTGACCGCCTTGGTGCGGCCGGCGCCCACGTCCGAGCCGGCGTCCGGCTCGGTGAGCACCATGGTGGCGCCCCACTCCTTGTCCACCATCAGCCGGGCGATCCGGTGCTGCTCCTCGGTGCCCTCCTCGTGCAGCACGGAGGCGAAGGCCGGGCCGCAGGCGTACATCCAGATCGCCGGGTTCGAGCCGAGGACGGTCTCGGCGAAGGCCCAGAGCAGGGAGCGCGGCGCGGTGGTGCCGCCCAGCTCCTCGGCGATGCCCAGCCGCCACCACTCGGCGTCCATGTAGGCCCGGTAGCTCTTCTTGAACGCCTCGGGGAGCGGGGCGGTGCCGGTCTTCGGGTCGAAGACCGGCGGGTTGCGGTCGGCCTCGGCGTAGGACGCGGCCAGCTCGTTCTCGGCCAGCCGGGCGATCTCGCCGAGCACGTTCCTGGCGGTCTCGGCGTCCATCTCCGCGAACGGCCCGGTGCCGTACACCTGGTCGCGGCCGAGGACCTCGAAGAGGTTGAACTCGATGTCCCGGAGATTCGACTTGTAGTGCCCCATGCGACGACTCCGTTTGTGTCTGCGGCAAAGCTGGCTGGCGGTGGCGGTGCGGCGGTGGGCCGCCCATGCAGATGATGCAGGGATACCCCTTGGTAACAGCCATCATGCTACCGGCGGGTAACAAGGCGCAAGTGGATCCGGTCCAAGTGTGAGTCAGTACGCTTTGCGGCATGTACGGCTACGACCAGACCGGCTACGGCAACCAGCACGGGCAGCAGCACACCCAGCATGGTTACGGCACGCAGCAGCCCGGCGCCGGCGGGTACGGCCAGCAGCAGGGCTACGGCGCGCAGACCCAGCAGGGCTATGCGCAGCCGCAGCAGCCGCAGGCCCAGGCCGCGGCATCCGGTCCGGCAGCCGCCGCGCCGCCCGCGCCGCCCTCCCTGGCGGACGCCCTGCGCGCCTACGTCAGCGGCGCGATGCTCACCGAGGAATTCCAGGACATCTTCTGGAATGCCAAGATCTACTGCCCGCGTGGCGAGACGCCCGGCTTTCTGGCCGTGCAGACCACCCAGGAACCGGTCATCCCGCTGTTCACCTCGCTGAAGGAGCTGCGGCGCTATGCCGGGCGGGAATCGAAGTTCTTCACCGTGACCGGCGGCGAGGTGCTGGACCTGCTGCCCGACGGCTACGGCTTCGTCCTCGACATGGAGGGCGAGCACCGGCTGGTGCTGGACGCCAAGGCGGTGCTCGACATGGTCGACTACGCCATGCGCCGCGTCTACGGCTGACCCGCCCGGCCCGGCCCCCCGCCCTGCCCCGTCCGGCCCGCGGCCGGTGCCGCCGCCCGCGCGCCGCCGGTGTGCGCGGGCGCTCCCACGGCGTGCCGCGGTGCGCGGGCATGCCCCGGGGCCGTGCGGCGGGACGCGGAATGAGACGCCCTGGCTCGCTGTTCAGCGTTCAACTACTGTGAGGTGACCGCAGCCCAGGAGGTCCGCATGCCCGCCGTCACCGTCGACAACCCGCTCACCCTGCCCCGGGTGGCTGCCCCGGCGGTGCCCGCCGCCGCCCGGCCGGTGCTGGCCGTGTCCACCGCCCCCAGCGGCGTCGAGGGCGAGGGCTTCCCGGTCCGCCGCGCCTTCGCCGGCATCAACTACCGCCACCTCGACCCGTTCATCATGATGGACCAGATGGGGGAGGTGGATTACGCCCCGGGCGAGCCGAAGGGCACCCCGTGGCACCCGCACCGGGGGTTCGAGACGGTCACCTACCTGATCGACGGCACCTTCGTCCACCAGGACTCCGAGGGCGGCGGCGGGGTCATCAACGACGGCGACACCCAGTGGATGACGGCCGGCTCCGGGCTGCTGCACATCGAGGCCCCGCCGGAGGCCCTGGTGATGTCCGGCGGGCTGTTCCACGGCATCCAGCTCTGGGTGAACCTGCCCGCCGGGGACAAGATGACCGCCCCCCGCTACCAGGACATCGGCGGCGGGCACGTCCGGCTGCTCACCACCCCGGACGGCGGCGCGCTGCTGCGGCTGATCGCCGGCGAGCTGGACGGCCACCGCGGGCCCGGCATCACCCACACGCCGATCACCCTGGTGCACGCCACCGTCAGTCCCGGAGCCGAGGTCACCCTGCCGTGGCGGCCCGACTTCAACGCGCTGGCCTATGTGCTGGCCGGGCGCGGCACGGCCGGAACCGGGCAGCGGCCGGTGCGGCTGGGCCAGACGGTGGTCTTCGGCGAGGGCGACAGCGTCACCGTCCGGGCCGCCTCCGCCCAGGACTCGCACACCCCCAGCCTGGAGATCCTGCTGCTCGGCGGGCGGCCCCTCCGGGAGCCCATGGCCCACTACGGGCCGTTCGTGATGAACAGCCACGCCGAGCTCGTCCAGGCGTTCGAGGACTTCAAGGCCGGACGGCTCGGCCGCGTCCCCGCCCAGCGCCACGGCGGCCACGACGACTGAGGCCCGGGGCGGGGCGGCCGGCCGGCCGGTCAGTCGTCCAGGCGCTCCGGGCGCTCCTGCAGCTCGAACCAGATCGTCTTGCCCTCGCCGCGGGGGTCGACGCCCCAGGCGTCCGCCAGCACCTCCATCAGCAGCAGCCCGCGCCCGGAGGAGGCCAGCTCACCCGGCTGCCGCCGGTGCGGCATCTCGTCGCTGGTATCGGTGACCGCGACCCGCAGCAGCCGCTCCCCCGGCTGCCCGGTCACCTCGGTGACCAGCAGCGCGTCGCTGTCCGTGTGCACCAGCACATTGGTCAGCAGCTCCGACAGCATCAGCACCGCGCCGTCCAGCTGCTCCCGGCTCGCCCAGTCGTGCAGCATGTCCGCGAGCTGGTGCCGGGCGTCGGCGACGCGGGCCGGCTCGGCCTGCGCCACCGACAGCACGGTCCGCCGCGGCACCCGCCCGCGGTCCGGGCGGCGCAGCAGCAGCAGCGCGATGTCGTCCTCCCGGCGGTCGGTGTGCGGGCCCACGGTGCGGTGCGAGGGCGGCCCGTACACCGCGTCGATCAGCGCGTCGGCCAGCTTCTCCAGATCCTCGCCGGGCTGCTGCTCCAGCACCCGGCGCAGCCGTGCCCAGCCGGTCTCCAGGTCGTGGCCGCCGGTCTCCAGCAGCCCGTCGGTGCACATCAGCAGTGTCTCGTCCGGCTGCAGCACCAGCCGGGTGGTGGGATACGCCCAGTCCGGGTCGATGCCCAGCGGCGGGCCGCCCTCGGTGGGGCGCTGCACCGAGGTGCCGTCGGCCAGCCGCACCCCCACGTCCGGATGCCCGGCGCGGGCCACCTCCAGGCTGCCGGTGCGGGTGTCCACCTCCAGATACAGGCAGGTGGCGAACCTGCTGTCGCCCTCGTCGTCCTCCACCCCGGCCAGGAAGCGGGAGGCCCGGGCCAGTACCGCGTCCGGGCGGTGGCCCTCGGCGGCGTAGGCGCGCAGCGCGATGCGGAGCTGTGCCATCAGCGCGGCGGCCCGCACGTCGTGCCCCTGCACATCGCCGATCACCAGCGCCACCCGGTCCGAGGGCAGCGGGATCACGTCGTACCAGTCGCCGCCGATCTGCAGGCCCCCGCCGGTGGGGNTCGGCGGCGTAGGCGCGCAGCGCGATGCGGAGCTGTGCCATCAGCGCGGCGGCCCGCACGTCGTGCCCCTGCACATCGCCGATCACCAGCGCCACCCGGTCCGAGGGCAGCGGGATCACGTCGTACCAGTCGCCGCCGATCTGCAGGCCCCCGCCGGTGGGGACGTAGCGGCCGGCCACCCGCAGCCCCGGGATGTCCGGGGTGACGGTCGGGGCCATGGTCTGCTGGAGGTCGGTGGCCAGCGCCCGCTCCGACTCGAAGACATGGGTGCGGGCCAGCGCCTGGGCCAGCATCCGGGCGACCGTGGTGAGCACCGAGCGCTCGTCCGGGGTGAAGGCCACCGGCTGGGGGAAGGCGACCATCCAGGTGCCGATGGTGCGCCCGCCGGCGATGAGCGGCAGATACGCCCAGGCCGCGCGCTGGAAGGCGGCCACCGGCGGCCATGCCTGCGGATAGCGGCGCTCGTATTCGGCCGGGGACGGCAGATACACCGCCCGGCCGGTGCGGATGGCCTCGGCGGCCGGATAGTCGCTGGAGAGCCGGATGCCGTCGAAACCGGACACGCTGCTGAGCTCGGCGCCCGTCTGCAGCGGGTAGCCGTGGTGGCCGAGCACGATCAGCTCGTCGCCGCTGATGCCGAAGACCACCATGCCGTCGGGGGTGAAGCCGGGCAGCGCCAGGCTGCTGACCACCCGCAGCACCTCCCCGGTGGTGCGGGCCTCGGCCAGCGCCCGCCCGGCGTCCAGCAGGAACGCCTCGCGGGACAGCCGCCAGTCGCCGGCCGGGCGGGACAGGTCGGGGTGCCCGGAGGCGGCATCGGCCGCCTCCTCCTCCGGCATCCCCTCCAGCATCTGCATGATCACGCCGGCCATGACGACGTGGGGGCCCTCGCCGACCACCCGGATACGGGTGCGCAGCCAGCGCAGCACCCGTCCGTCGGCGTCCAGGATGCGCAGCCGGCCCTCGATCACCCGGCGTTCCGCCAGGGCGAGCGTGCCCAGGCGCTGCAGCTCGATGAAGTCCTCGACATGGATCCGGGCGCGGATCTCGGACTCGCTGATGGTGGCGAAGCGGGGCGGCAGGCCCATGAGACGGGCGGCGATGGCGTCCAAGGTCGCCGTGCCCGTGGCCTGGTCCCACCGCCACAGCCCCGTCTCTGAGGCGGCCAGCACATCCTCGGTGCGCATTTGTTCAACTTTATGCACAAATCCACCCACCCGGCGACCGAGCGCGGCCCTCCCGGGAGCGGCGTGGTGACGGGGCCGTGGCCGCCGGCGGGCGCCCGCCGGCGGCCACCGGCGACNCTCTGAGGCGGCCAGCACATCCTCGGTGCGCATTTGTTCAACTTTATGCACAAATCCACCCACCCGGCGACCGAGCGCGGCCCTCCCGGGAGCGGCGTGGTGACGGGGCCGTGGCCGCCGGCGGGCGCCCGCCGGCGGCCACCGGCGACGGGCGGCCCCGCACGGCCGGACGGTAGGCTGGTGGGCCGTACTCGTCTCACGCGTGAGTGACATGTTCTCGCTCGGAGTGGGACGTCTGGCCGCCCCCACCACGACCCCTTGGATTGAGTGATGCATCGGTACCGGTCCCACACCTGCGGTGAGCTGCGTCCGGCGGACATCGGCACGGACGTCCGCGTGTCCGGCTGGCTGCACAATCGCCGGAACCTCGGCGGCATCCTCTTCCTCGACCTGCGGGACCACTACGGCATCGTGCAGCTCGTGGTGCGCCCCGGAACCCCGGAGAGCGACCGGATCGACGCACAGCTCGCCTCCCTCGCCAAGGAGACCGTGATCCGGGTGGACGGCAGGGTCGTCGCCCGCGGCGCGGAGAACGTCAACCCGGAGCTGGCCACCGGCGAGATCGAGATCGAGGTCGCCGAGGTGGAGGTACTGGGCGCCTCCGAGCAGATCCCGTTCCAGGTCAACACCGAGGACGGCGTCAACGAGGAGATGCGGCTGGAGTACCGCTTCCTGGACCTGCGCCGGGAGCGGATGCACCGCAACATCATGCTGCGCTCGGCGGTCATCTCCGCCATCCGCCAGAAGATGACGGCGCTCGGCTTCAACGAGCTGGCCACCCCGATCCTGTCCGCGACCTCGCCCGAGGGCGCGCGGGACTTCCTGGTCCCCTCCCGGCTGCACCCGGGCCGGTTCTACGCCCTGCCGCAGGCGCCGCAGCAGTTCAAGCAGCTGCTGATGATCGCGGGCTTCGACCGCTACTTCCAGATCGCCCCCTGCTTCCGCGACGAGGACGCCCGCGCCGACCGCTCGCCCGGCGAGTTCTACCAGCTCGACGTGGAGATGAGCTTCGTCGAGCAGGAGGACGTCTTCCGGGTCATCGAGAAGGTGATGACCGAGCTGTTCGAGGAGTTCGGGGGCGGGCGCCACGTCACCTCGCCGTTCCCGCGCATCCCCTTCCGGGAGGCGATGACCAGGTACGGCACCGACAAGCCGGACCTGCGCACCACCCTGGAGCTGGTGGACGTCACGCACGTCTTCGCCGAGTCCGGCTTCAAGGCGTTCGCGGGCCGGCATGTGCGTGCCCTGGCCGTGCCGGACACCCAGGACCAGCCGCGCAGGTTCTTCGACCAGCTCGGCGACTTCGCGGTGGCGCAGGGCGCCAAGGGCCTGGCCTGGCTGCGGGTCGGCGAGAACGGCGCGCTGACCGGCCCGATCGCCAAGTTCCTCACCGAGGCCGACACCAAGGCGCTGCTCACCGCGCTGGACGCGGGCCCCGGGCACGCGGTCTTCTTCGGCGCCGGCGAGTTCGACGAGGTCTCGAAGATCATGGGAGCGGTGCGGGTGGAGGCCGCGCGCCGGACCGGTCAGTTCGAGGAGAACGTCTTCCGGTTCTGCTGGATCGTGGACTTCCCGATGTTCGAGAAGAACGAGGACACCGGGCAGATCGAGTTCTCGCACAATCCGTTCTCCATGCCGCAGGGCGGCCTGGAGGCGCTGCGCACCCAGGACCCGCTGGACGTCCTCGCCTGGCAGTACGACATCGTGTGCAACGGCGTCGAGCTGTCCTCCGGCGCCATCCGGAACCACGAGCCGGAGATCATGTACGAGGCCTTCGCCATCGCGGGCTACACCCGTGAGCAGGTGGAGCGCGAGTTCGGCGGCATGCTGCGGGCCTTCTCCTTCGGCGCCCCGCCGCACGGCGGCATCGCCCCGGGCGTGGACCGCATCGTGATGCTGCTGGCGGACGAGCCCAACATCCGGGAGACCATCGCCTTCCCGCTCAACGGCAACGCCCAGGACCTGCTGATGGGCGCGCCCAGCGAGGTCGACGAGGCCCGCCTGAAGGAACTCCACCTCTCCCTCCGCAGGCCCCCGGTCAGGTGACCGGCATGGCCGCCCCGCGGGCGTGTGCCGGCGGGGCGGCGGGGGTGAGCGGGGCCAAGATGGGAAGTCCGGAAGCACGGACGACGAAGGAGGGCTTCCCTTGCCGGCGACACCGCTGACCGAGAGCGAACTGCAGGAGGCGCTGAAGGCGCTGCCGGGGTGGACGGTGCGGGAGGGGGAGCTGTCCGCCGTGTTCAAGGCGGACCGTTCGCGCGTGCCCGGCTTCTGCGCGGCGGTGGCCGAGACCGAGGACGCCGCCGACCACCACGCCCGGATCACCATCCTCTACGCCACCGTCTCCTTCGGCATGAACACCCATGACGCGGGCGGTGCCATCACCGCCCGCGACATCGACCTCGCCACCCGCATCACCGCCCTCGCCGACCAGCACGGCGCCCGCCTGGCTCCCGCCTGAGCTCCCCGGCCGGCATGCCGGCCGGGGAGCTCAGGCGTCCCGGATCATGGCGGAGCGGTGAGCGGCCGGCCGCTCAGCCGGTGAGGGGGCGGAAGCGGCGGAGGCGGAGGGAGTTGGCGACGACGGAGACGGAGGAGAAGGCCATGGCCGCGCCGGCCAGCATCGGGTTGAGCAGGCCGAGGGCGGCCAGCGGGATGGCGGCGGTGTTGTAGGCGAAGGCCCAGAACAGGTTGGTCTTGATGGTGCGCAGCGTGGAGCGGGAGAGCCGGATCGCGTCGGCGGCGGCCCGCAGATCGCCGCGGACCAGGGTCAGGTCGCCGGCCTCGATGGCGGCGTCGGTGCCGGTGCCCATGGCCAGGCCGAGGTCGGCGGTGGCCAGCGCGGCGGCGTCGTTGACGCCGTCGCCGGCCATGGCGACCGTGCGGCCCTCGGCCTGGAGGCGGGCGACGACGGCCGCCTTGTCCTCGGGCAGGACCTCGGCGATGACGTGCCCGGCGTCGATGCCGGTCTCGGCGGCCACGGCACGGGCCACGGCCTCGTTGTCGCCGGTGAGGAGGACCGGGGTGAGGCCCAGCTCGCGGAAGCGGGCGATGGCCTCGGGGCTGGTGGGCTTGACGGCGTCGGCGACCTCCAGGACCGCGCGGGCCTCGCCGTCCCAGGCGACGGCGATGGCGGTGCGGCCCCGGGCCTCGGCCGCGGCCTTGGCCTCGGCGAGGTCCGGCGGCAGGGTGAGGGACCAGTCGGTGAGGAGGGCGGTGCGGCCGGCCAGCACGGCGTGGCCGTCGACGACGCCGGTGACGCCCTTGCCGGGGATGCTGGTGAAGTCCTCCGGGACGGGCAGCGGCCCGGCGGTCCGGTCGGCCGCGGCGCCGGCGATGGCGCGGGCGATGGGGTGCTCGGAGGCGTTCTCCAGGGCGCCGGCCAGCCGCAGGGCCTCCTCCTCGGAGACGTCCCCGGTGGGGTGGACGGCGAGCAGGGTCATCGTGCCGGTGGTGACCGTGCCGGTCTTGTCGAGCACGATGGTGTCGATCCGGCGGGTCGATTCGAGGACCTCCGGGCCCTTGATCAGGATGCCGAGCTGGGCGCCGCGCCCGGTGCCGACCATCAGCGCGGTCGGGGTGGCCAGGCCCAGGGCGCACGGGCAGGCGATGATCAGCACGGCCACGGCCGCGGTGAAGGCGGAGGCCAGGGTGGAGCCGGTGGCCAGCCAGACGCCGAGGGTGGCCAGCGCGATCAGGATGACGACCGGGACGAAGACCGCGGAGATGCGGTCGGCGAGGCGCTGCACGGCGGCCTTGCCGTTCTGGGCGTCCTCCACCAGCCTGGCCATCCGGGCGAGCTGGGTGTCGGCGCCGACCCGGGTGGCGGCGACCACCAGCCGGCCGGAGGTGTTGACGGTGGCGCCGGTGACCGTGTCCCCGGCGGTGACGTCGACCGGCACGGACTCGCCGGTGAGCATGGAGGCGTCCACGGCCGAGCTGCCCTCGATCACCGTGCCGTCGGTGGCGATCTTCTCGCCGGGCCGGACCAGGAAGTGGTCGCCGACCGCGAGCCGGCCGGCCGGGATGCGGACCTCCCGGCCGTCCCGCAGGACGGTGACGTCCTTGGCGCCGAGTTCCAGCAGGGCGCGCAGCGCCGCGCCCGCCTTGCGCTTGGAGCGGTGTTCCAGGTACCGGCCGGTGAGCAGGAAGGCGATGACTCCCGCGGCCACTTCCAGGTAGACGGCGGAGCTGCCGTCGCCGCGCTGGATGGTCAGCTCGAACTCGTGGGTCATGCCGGGCATGCCCGCGTGGCCGAAGAACAGCGCCCACAGCGACCAGAGCAGGGCGGCGCTCGTGCCCATGGAGATCAGGGTGTCCATGGTGGCGGCGCCGTGCCGGGCGTTGGTGAAGGCGGCCCGGTGGAAGGACCAGCCGCCCCAGATCACGGCCGGTGCGGCCAGGGTCAGCGACAGCCACTGCCAGTTGTCGAACTGCCAGGCGGGGACCATGGACAGGGCGATGACGGGTATGGCCAGCGCCCAGGTCACCAGCATGCGGTGGCGGAGCAGGCGGAGGGATGCGGCCTCCGGGTCGGTCTCCCCGCCGGGGGCGGTCTCGCCGGGGGGAGCGGTGCCGGGTGCGGTCTCCCCGGCCGCGGGCGGCGGGGGCGGCGGGGGCTCGGCGGTGTAGCCGGTGGCCTCCACGGTGGCGATCAGGTCCTCCACGGTGGTCCCCGGGCCGTAGGACACCCTGGCCTTCTCGGTGGCGAAGTTGACGGTGGCGCTGACGCCCTCCATGCGGTTGAGCTTCTTCTCCACGCGGGCGGCGCAGGAGGCGCAGGTCATGCCGCCGATCGCCAGTTCGACCTGGGCTGCCGCCGGGGTGGCCGCGGGGTCGGCGGCCGGGGGCGTGGTGGTGGTCATCGCCGGGTGCCTCGTTCCTGTCCATCGTCCGGTGGTGATACCCCACCGGGGTATCTCTGTCGTGTCCTTGTATACCCCTCCGGGCTATGGGCATGCAAGGGGCTCACGGGGCAGGGGATGCCGCGGCGGGCGCGCGCCCCCTGGCGGGGCGGGGCGTTTTGCCGCATGCTGCCCCTGTCCATCCGTAAGTGTCCCTCCGGCTGTCCGCTCGTTCGTCCCGGTGTCCGTACCGTCAGTCCGTGAGAGGGGAAGCTGCCATGCCGCCCGCCGCGTCCGTCCGGAACCCGAAGCAGAACCGGCACGCCCGCAACCGTGCCAGCCTGGCCCACAAGATCCGCTATGCGCTGCGCCACCCCGGCCGGGTGGCCCCGTATCTGCGGCGGGCCGGACGCGACCTGTGGCTGCGGGCCAGGCACCGGGACCACGTCTCCTACTACCGGGCGGTGATGGCCTCGGACGCCGCGCGCAGCCCGGAGGGCGCGGTCGGCAGCCGCAGCCACGAGCGGTGGCTGGCGCTCGGCGAGATGCAGTTCCGCTATCTCAGGGAACGGCACGGGCTGAAGCCGGAGCACCGGATGCTGGACATCGGCTGCGGCAATCTGCGCGCCGGCTGGCGCTTCATCGAGTACCTGGATCCGGGGAACTACTACGGCATCGACATCTCCCCGGACATCCTGATCCACGCCAAGGAGACGGTGGCGAGGTACGGGCTCCAGGAGAAGCTGCCCCATCTCACCCTCACCCGGGACCTCCGGCTGGAGTTCCTGCCGGACGGCTACTTCGACGTGGTGCACGCGCACAGTGTGTTCTCGCACTCCCCGATCGAGGTCATCGACGAATGCCTGGCCCACGTCGGGCGGGTGCTGCGGCCGGACGGCTTCTTCGACTTCACCTTCGACCGCACCGAGGGCGCCGAGCACCAGGTGCTGCGGGAGGACTTCTACTACCGGACGGAGACGCTGACCGCCCTGGCCGCCCGGCACGGGCTCGACGCCCGCCTGATGGAGGACTGGGAGGAGCTGCCGCACGGCCAGTCCAAGATCCGGGTCTCCCTGCCGCGGCCGGACGCCGGGGCCGGGCCGGCCGCGACGGAACCCGCGACGGAACCCGCGACGGAACAGCGGACCGGGTGAGTCCGGGCCGGGTGCGCGGGGGAGGGCTCAGCCCGGGAGCACGGGCTCCACGCGCTCGATGTCCAGGCCCCACCCGGAGGCCGGACCGGCCAGTTCCTCGCGCAGCGTGGTGCCGATCCCGGCCCGGTGCCGTTGCATCTCGGCGGCGTCCATGTCGCCGGCGAGATGGCGCAGCATGGTGCGGACGAGCTGCTCGACGCCCTGTTCGGGGCTGGTGATCCGGTACACGGCGGCCCGCGGATCGGTGACCCGGTAGTGCACCTCGGCGCCGATCCGGATCTCCCGCCCGTCGCGGGCGGTCAGCGCCCGCGGCGGCAGCTCCGTCCGCTGCGGGGCCAGCGGCACCCGGGCGCGCACGGTGTCCAGGAAGGGGACGACCAGGTGCAGCCCCGGCCGGAGCGTGCACCGGTACCGGCCGAGCCGTTCCACGATCTCCACATGGCCGTCCGGCACCGGCCGCACCGCGCGCACCCCCAGCAGGGCGCCGATCACCGCCAGTGCCACCACCACGATCAGCACGGACACGGACCGTCCCGCTCCCCGTCCGTGCCGGCGTCGGCACCGCCCTCGGCGCGGCGGGCGTGGGCGGCGGTCAGCGCGCGGCGCTCCTCCTCGCAGGCCCGCTCCAGCTCGATGGTGTCGCCGTCGATGCTCAGCGAGATGCGGTGCTCCGCGGCCTGCCGGCCCAGCCAGACCCGCGCCCTGTCGACCAGGGTGGCGAAGACCCCGCCGCCCGTGCCCAGCGCCACGACGACGGAACCCGGGGCGGCCGGACCGCCCGGCGCGGAGCCCGGAGGCGGCCCGGCGGGCTCGGCCCGCACCGACTCCACGTCCGGCCCGGCCAGCTCGGCGCGGAGCCGGCGGATCAGCCGCTCGGTGTCCTCGGCGCCGAGGCCGAGGTCCGGATCGGGCGTGACGGCCAGGCGTACCGTCATCGGCCCGGCAGCCGGTGCGATCGTCGGTGCGGTGTCCGCCGGATCTTCGTGCATCTGGGCCCCCACGGTGACGAGCAGCCGAAGTAGCCACAGTATGGCGGCCGTTGGGCGCCGCGGCACCGGTTCGCGCAGAAATGGCCGATTTTCCCGCCACGGCGTCTGGCCGGAACCAGACGTCTGGGAGAATCGGGCCGTGAGCGTCTTCGGAACCGCCGGGCAGGGCGGGGGCAGGCACCGGGTGGCCGTGCTGGTGCGGCACGGGCTGCTGCCGATCGAGCTGGGCATCGTGCACCGGCTGTTCGGCCGCGCCCGCGCCCCGCAGCCGGGCGGCAACGGCGCCGGACCGCAGGGAGAGTTCCTCTACGAGGTGGTGACGTGTGCACTGCAGCCCGGGCCGGTGCGCACGGACGCGGACTTCACCGTCGACGTGCGGCACGGCACCGAGGCACTGGCCGAGGCCGACACCGTGGTGATTCCGGCCGCCCACGAGCCCGACCCGCCGGTGACCACCGGCGAACTCGGCCCGGAGCTGGCGGCTGCCTTCGCCCGCATCCGCCCCGGCGCCCGGATCGCCTCCATCTGCACCGGCGCGTTCGTCCTGGCCGCGGCCGGGCTGCTGGACGGCCGCCGGGCCACCACCCACTGGGCCGAGGCCGAGGCATTCCGGGCGCTGTATCCCCGGGTGCGGCTGGATCCGGACGTGCTGTACACGGATGAGGACGGAGTGCTGACCTCGGCCGGGGTGGCCTCCGGCATCGATCTGTGCCTGCACATGATCCGCTCCGACTTCGGTGCGGGCGTGGCCGGGTCGGTGGCGCGCCGCACCGTGGTGCCGCCGCACCGGGAGGGCGGCCAGGCGCAGTACATCCGCCGCCCGGTGCCGGAGCCCGGCACCGCCGGCACGGGCGGGGCCCGGGCCTGGGCCCTGGAGCGGCTGGAGCGGCCGCTGACGCTGCGCGAGCTGGCCGCCCGGGAGGCCATGAGCGTGCGCACCTTCACCCGCCGGTTCCGGGAGGAGACCGGGGTGTCACCGTTGCAGTGGCTGCTCCAGCAGCGGCTGGAGCGCGCCCGGCATCTGCTGGAGGAGACCGATCTGCCGGTGGACCGGGTGGCGGAGCAGTCGGGCTTCGGCACCGCGGCGTCGCTGCGGCAGCATCTGCACGCCGCGCTGGGCGTCTCCCCCTCCGCCTACCGCGCCACCTTCCGCGGCACCGGGACCGCCGCGCCGCGCCCCGCGTAGCCGCGGCCGGAAGGTGTGGCCGGAGGGTGTGGCCGGGGTGCGTGTGTCGACAGGCGAGGGTGACCGGCCGGTGTCAGGCTGAAAGGGCAGGCCCGGCGTGGCGGGGAAGGCCACGTGGAGTCGCGAGGAGGAAGGACCGAAGGGACGCGCCATGCTCACCACCGACTACGTTCCGGGGTCCGCCTGCTGGGTGGAGCTGGGGACGCCGGACATCCGGGCCGCCGCACAGTTCTACGGCGATCTGTTCGGCTGGGAGTTCGAGCCGCTGGGCCGGGAGTCCGGGGAAGGGTACGGCTTTCTGACCCTGGACGGCCAGGTCGCCGCCGGGCTGGCGCCGCTGCCCGCCGGTGAGTCGCGCTCCGGCTGGCTGCTCTACTTCACCACCCGGGACGCGGACGCCACGGCCCGGGCGGTGGCGGCGGCCGGTGGCCGGGTGGCGCGGGAGCCGAGGGACGTCTCCCCGTACGGCCGGATGGCGTGGTTCAACGATCCGGCGGGGGCGCTTTTCGCGGTCTGGCAGCCGGCCGGCCTGAAGGGCCTGGGCGCGGTGACCAAGGAGGGCTCGCTGTGCTGGACCGAGCTGTACACCACGGACGGTCCCGGGGCGAAGAAGTTCTACCGGCACGTCTTCGGCTGGCGCGAGGAGGATGTCCGGCTCTCCGGCGCGGGCAGTGAGAACTACACCGTGGTGGCCACGGCGGACGGCGGGCCGGAGCGCAGCCTGGGCGGGATCATGCAGCTGTCCGCCGAGCATCTGTCCAAGGACGGCGGCCCCTACTGGCAGCCGTACTTCGAGGTGCCGGACTGCGATGTGATCGCGGCGGCGGTGCTCGCCCGGGGCGGCCGGCTGCACATGGAGCCGACCAGCCATGAGGGCATCGGCAGGATCGCGCTGTGCACCGACCGGTTCGGAGCCAACTTCGCCGTGATCACCAGCGAGATCCCGCCACCGCCCGTCTAGTCCGTCGCAGTCCGCGGACCGCAGTCCCACGACCCGGGCCCGCGTGCCGCGGCGCCGCACCGTGCGGCGCCGCGGCACGCGGGCCCGGGCGTTGCTCAGGACTGGGACATGTCCATGTGCAGCACTTCCCAGNCGTTGCTCAGGACTGGGACATGTCCATGTGCAGCACTTCCCAGACGTGGCCGTCCGGGTCCTGGAAGCTTCCGCCGTACATCGGGCCGTCCTCGTGCACCGGCTTCCACTCCTTGCCGCCGGAGGCCAGGGCCTTGGCCACCAGCTCGTCCACCTCCTCGCGGCTGTTCGCGGAGAGCGCGTTGAGCACCTCGGTGGTCGTGGTGGCGTCGCTGATCTCGCCGTTGATGAAGGTCTGGAAGAACTCCTCCTTCAGCAGCATCACGAAGATGTTGTCGTCGATCACCACACAGGTGGCCTTGTCGTCCGAGAACTGCGGGTTGAAGGAGAACCCGAGGCCCTTGTAGAAGGCGTTCGCCCGGTCCAGGTCCTTGACCGGCAGGTTCACGAAGATCATCCGCATGACGGGCTCCTTGCTTCCGTTCGTTGTGCATGCGCGGGCGGGCCGGAGGGCCCGGGCCTCGCGCCGGTGGCTGTACTTGTATCATTGCATCAGATACTTTTGAAAAGCAAGTACATGGTGCGATGTTCGCAGCGACGACCGTAGGATGGTGACATGGCGACCAATCGCAGCTACCAGGACGCGTGCGGAGCGGCCCACGCCCTGGATCTGGTGGGGGAGCGCTGGGCCCTGCTGGTGGTCCGGGAACTGCTCCTGGGGCCCAAGCGCTACAGCGATCTCAAGGAAGACCTGCCGGGCATCAGCACCAATGTGCTGGCCACCCGGCTCTCCGAACTGGAACGGCACGGGGTGCTGCGCAAGGAGAAGCTGCCCCCGCCCTCCCGTGCCCAGGTCTACGAACTCACCCCCTGGGGGCTGGAGCTGGAGCCGGTGATCCGGCTGATCGGCCGGTGGGGCGCCCGGTCCCCCGCCCACCGCCGGGACGCCCACCTCAGCATCTCCACCTTCGTCCTGTCGCTGCGCACCAACTTCGACCCGGGGCGCGCCGCGGGCGCCGACCTGCTGCTGGAACTCCGGATCGGCGAGCACCGCTTCCGGGCCACCGTGGCGGGCGGGGAGTTCGAGGTCATACCGGGGCGGGCGGAGGGCCCGCACGCGGTGCTGGACGGCGGGCCGAAGACCCTGGCCTCGCTGGTCTACGGCGGCCGGCCGGTGGCCGACGCCGAGGCGGCCGGTGAGCTGACGGTGAGCGGTGACCGCGCCGCGGTGGAGCGCTTCCTGAACTGCTTCACCCTCCCCGAGCCCGCGTTCTGAGGCTGCGTTCCGAGCCCCGCGTTCCGAGGCCCGCGTTCCGAGGCCCGCGTGCCGCGTTCCGCATCCCCCGCCGCCCGGGGTCCCCCGGGCGGCGGGGAACCGTTCCGGCACCGGGGTCTACCACGGCGTTTGCGCCCGGGCAGCGGGAAAGCGGGTTCCGCTGCGCCCGCTTCTCGGCCAAGATGACGTAATGCCTCAGGGACCTCACAACGCCCCCGCCGCGCCCGCGGACACCCCGCGCGCCCTTGCCGACCGCCATGTCGAGACCGTCACCGAACTCAATCCGTTCGTCGCGGAGATGCTGGGCACCCGCCCCGGCAGCGACCTCGTCCCCGACTTCTCGCCGGACGGCCAGCAGGCCCTGGCGGACGCCGCCCGTGCCACCCTGACCCGGGTCCAGGCCCTGGACTCGCAGGCAGCCCTGACCGACCACGGCGAATGCCGTGCGGCCCGGCTGCTGCACGAGCGGCTGTCCGCCGAACTGGACCGGCACACCGCCGGTGACGGCCTGCGCCAGGTGAGCAATCTGATGTCCCCCATCCAGCAGCTCCGCACCATGCTGCTGGCCATGCCCAGGGCCGGGCTGGAGGACTGGGCCGTGGTGGCCCGGCGGCTGCACCGGGTGCCCGAGGCGCTGCGCGGCTACCGGGCCTCCCTGGACGCCGGGCTGGCCCGCGGGCTGCGGGCCGCACCCCGCCAGGCCGCCATCGTGGCGGAACAGCTGACCGACATGCTGGACGGCCGCTGGCACCACCGGTTCACCGAGCCCGGCCCGGAGGCGCTGCGCACCGAGCTGGACACGGCCGCCGACACCGCCGCGGCCGNGGACGCCGGGCTGGCCCGCGGGCTGCGGGCCGCACCCCGCCAGGCCGCCATCGTGGCGGAACAGCTGACCGACATGCTGGACGGCCGCTGGCACCACCGGTTCACCGAGCCCGGCCCGGAGGCGCTGCGCACCGAGCTGGACACGGCCGCCGACACCGCCGCGGCCGGGCTCGCCGAGCTGCGCGACTACCTGGCCGGAACGTATCTGCCCGCGGTCGAGGGCACCCCCGACCCGGTCGGCCGGGAGCGCTACCTGCGCGGCGCCCGCCAGTGGACCGGCCTGGACCTGGACCCCGAGGAGGCATACGCCTACGGCTGGGAGGAATACCGGCGGCTGCACGCCGAGATGACCGCCGTCGCCGACAAGATCCTGCCCGGCGCCACGCCGCACGCCGCCATGGACCACCTCAACCGGCACGGCGAGGCGGTGGAGGGCGAGGAGAACATCCGCCGCTGGCTGCAGGACTTCATGGACCGCGCCATCGAGGAACTGGACGGCACCCACTTCGACATCGCCGGGCCGCTGCGCACCGTGGAATCGATGATCGCGCCGCCGGGTGNACCGGCACGGCGAGGCGGTGGAGGGCGAGGAGAACATCCGCCGCTGGCTGCAGGACTTCATGGACCGCGCCATCGAGGAACTGGACGGCACCCACTTCGACATCGCCGGGCCGCTGCGCACCGTGGAATCGATGATCGCGCCGCCGGGTGCCGCCGCGGCGCCGCACTACACCCCGCCGTCCATGGACTTCTCCCGGCCCGGCCGCACCTGGCTGCCCACCCTGGGCGAGACCCGGTTCCCCACCTGGCCGCTCGTCTCCATCTGGTACCACGAGGGGGTACCCGGCCATCATCTCCAGCTCGCCCAGTGGCGTTACGTCGCCGACCGGCTGTCCGCCTTCCAGATCAGCCTGGGACAGGTGAGCGCCACCACCGAGGGCTGGGCGCTCTACGCCGAGCGNCCCTGGGCGAGACCCGGTTCCCCACCTGGCCGCTCGTCTCCATCTGGTACCACGAGGGGGTACCCGGCCATCATCTCCAGCTCGCCCAGTGGCGTTACGTCGCCGACCGGCTGTCCGCCTTCCAGATCAGCCTGGGACAGGTGAGCGCCACCACCGAGGGCTGGGCGCTCTACGCCGAGCGGCTCGCCGACGAACTGGGCCTGCTCACCGACCCGGCACACCGGATGGGCTACCTGGAGAACCAGATCCTGCGCGCCATCCGGGTCGTCATCGACATCGGCATGCACCTGGAACTGCGCATCCCGGCGGGCGAGGAGTTCCACCCGGGCGAGGTGTGGACCCCGGAGCTGGCCGAGGAGTTCCTCAACGCGCACAGCGGCATGTCCGAGGCGTTCAACCACTCGGAGATCGTCCGTTACCTGGGCGTGCCGGGGCAGGCGATCAGCTACAAGCTGGGCGAACGCGCCTGGCTGGCCGGGCGGGAGACGGCCCGCCGGTCCGCCGCCGAGCGGGGCGAGCGCTTCGACCTCAAGTCCTGGCACATGGCCGCGCTCTCGCTGGGCTCCCTGGGCCTGGGCGATCTGGCCGGCGAACTGGCGGAGCTGCGGTGAACGGCCCGGCGGAAGACGAGGAGGGCCGTCCGCGCCGGATCGCGGACCGCTATCTGGAGACCATGTCGGACCTGGACCCGGCCGTCGCCGCGCTGCAGGGCAACCGGCCGGGCGACGACCGGCTGCCGGACTGGTCCCCGGACGGAGCCGACGCCATCGCCGCGGCGCAGCGTGCGGCCCTGGCCGAACTCGACGCCGCGGACGCCGCCGGCCGCGCCGCCGGGCAGGAGGCGGCGGAGGAGCGGCGGGCCGCCCGGCTGCTGCGCGAACGCCTGGAGTCGGACCTGCGCCGGCACGCGGCCGGGGACCACCTGCGGGACGTCAACATCCTGTTCTCGCCGGTGCAGATCGTGCGCCACCTGTTCTCCGTGATGCCCACGGAGACCGAGCGGGACTGGGCCGTGCTGGGCGCCCGGCTGCGCCGGGTGCCCGAGGCGCTGCGCGGCTACCGGGCC
>NZ_WTLH01000106.1 GCF_011421595.1 Streptomyces sp. YIM 98790
GCTGGCCGGGATGTGCGGGCTGTGGGTCGCCATCGCCGTGCTGATGATGGTCCTGGGCCTGTTCCTCCCCCGCCGCCTGGACGAACTGGGCATCACCAACACCCTCGCCGTCGCCCTCTACGGGGTCGTGCTCTCCTCCGCCACCGCAAGCCTGGCCGGACTGCTCTACGCCCGGCTGCGCGCCCGCCTGGGCTACGCCGCCCTCATGCGCATCTCGGCAGCCTGCTGGACCGCCGCCATGCTCGTCTTCGCCACCGCCGCCCACCCCGCCGCACTGATCCTCGTCCCGGCCCTCACCGGACTCGGCAGCGGCATCGCCATGCCCACCCTCACCGTGCTGATGGACCACGCCGCCCCGCCCGGGCGCCGCGCCACCGCAGCCTCCCTCCAGGCCACCGCCCTCTTCGGCGGTCAGTTCACCTCCCCCCTGCTCTTCGGCCCCCTCGTCGACGCCACCTCCCTCACCACCGGGGCGCTGGCCGCCACCGCCGGCACCGCCCTCATCCTCCTGGCATTGCTGAGATTGAAGAACCCGCCCGAAGAGGACACCGAGCCCGGCCCGGCCGGCACCGGCAACCCCCGGCCCGCCCCCGCGGACACTGGGCTCTGAGCGCCACGGCGGGGCTCAGCCGCCCCAGCCGGCGCCCTCCATCGGCTCCACCGCCCCGCTCCACACCAGCGCCAGGATCGCGAGGCCGGCGAGGATGCGATACCACACGAAGGGGGCGAAGGTGCGGGTGGAGATCCACTTCATGAACCAGGCGATCACCGCGTAGCCGACGACGAACGAGACCGCGGTGGCGAAGACGGTCTGCGGCCAGCGGACATGCGCGGCCTCCGCGCCCCCGATCGAGCCGACCTCGTACAGCCCGGACGCCAACACCGCCGGGATCGCCAGCAGGAAGGAGTAGCGCGCCGCCGCGGCACGCGAGTAGCCCAGGTACAGGCCGCCGGTCATGGTCACCCCCGAGCGGGACATGCCCGGGATCAGCGCCAGCGCCTGCCAGAGCCCGAAGATCACCCCGTCGCGTACGCCGAGTTGCTCGATCTGCTTGCGCGGCCTGCCCGCGCGGTGCCGGCCGCCGTCCTCGGCCTGGGCGGCGATCCGGTCGGCGATGCCCAGTGCTATGCCCAACACGATGAAGCTGGCCGCGATCAGCCGCAGGTCCCGGAACGGGCCTTCGATGGCGTCTTTGAACATCACGCCCAGCACCCCGATGGGGAGGGAGCCGAGGATGACCAGCCAGCCCAGGCGGGCGCTGAGTTCGCCGCGTGCCCGGCGGCTGACCAGGGAGCGGGCCCAGGCCGAGACGATGTTCCAGATGTCCCGGCGGAAGTAGATCAAGATCCCCAGTTCGGTGCCGAGCTGGGTGACCGCGGTGAACGCGGCGCCCGGGTCCTCCCACCCCGCGGCCAGGGCCGTGAGCCGCAGATGGGCGCTGGAGGAGACGGGCAGGAACTCGGTCAGCCCCTGGACGAGCCCCAGGACGAGGGCTTCGAACCACGACATGGTCTCAAACCGCCGGTCTGTCAAAGAGAGTCACTGTCAAGGAAAGGAAATGCCGGGCCCGGAGCCGGGAGCCGGGACAAGGCTCCCCGGCCCTTCGGCCCGGCGGGATGGAGGGCTGGCCACACAGTGCCCTCCCCCAGTCCCGGCCAGCCTGCGGGGGTCAGCCCTCCCCGTGGCGGGCCAGGTAGACGGTGTTGCTCGCGGTGCCGCCGCGCAACGGGTTGGGGAAGGTCACCACCCGCGCGGCGATGTCGGTGAACACCTGCGCGAGGACGGCGCCGAACGACGCGCTGGGCGGGTCGTCGGACCACAGTGCGAAGATCCCGCCCGGCCGCAGATGCCGGGAGAGCGACCGCAGTCCCTCCGGGGTGTAGAACGCGGCGTTCTCCGCGCGCAGCACATGGTCCGGGGAGTGGTCGATGTCCAGCAGCACCGCGTCGAACCGCCGCCGGGGCCAATCCGGGTCGAACCCGTCACCGGCGGCCATGGCGAAGAAGTCCCCGTGTACCAGGCGGCAGCGCGCATCGCCGGCCAGCCGCCCGCCCAGCGGTACCAGGCCCCCCTCGTGCCAGGAGATCACCGGCCCCAGCGCCTCCACCACCAGCAGCGACGCCACCCGGGACTCCGCAAGCGCCGTCGCCGCCGTGTGCCCCAGGCCCAGACCACCCACCACCACATCCAGCGGGCCACCCGCCGCCGCCAGGCCCAGCCGCGCCAGCTCCTCCTCCCCGGCGGTGAACAGATCCGACATCAGGAACTCGTCGCCCAGCTTCACCTCATGCACCGGTTCCCCGGTGACCGGCTCGATACGGCGGCGCAGACTGATCTCCCCCATCGCCGTGCGCTGCCAGTCCAGTTCCGCGAAACGCACGCCCACGACAGCCGCCCTCATCCCTGTACCACCGGACCCGGCCCGCGCACCGTCCACCACACGCCGCCGGTGGGCAACTCCTATCACACCGTCGCACAGACAACGGGCGGATCAGCGGGCCGGACGGTCCCACAGCGAGTGCAGCCAGTAGCGCCGGCCACCCAGCGCACGGACCCCCGGAGTACCGGAGAAGATCTCGTGCACCGCGTCATGGGCCCCACGCTCCGCCGCCCGCGCATGCGCCCCTTCATCCGCCCACTCGGTATACAGCACCACCCGCGACCCATCCGCGGACAGCAGGAAATGCGCCGCCCCCGCCCCCTCCGCCACCGCATCCCCCGGCAACGCAGCGATCAGGGAATCCACGAAGTACCGCTGCCGCTCCGCGCCGTCCACATCGAACGACGCCGTCACCACACAGCGCACCTCATCCGGCACCACCGGACCCACCAGATGGCGGTATGGGATGAAGCACACCGACGCACCACCATCCCTCCCGCCGGACCTGGAGGCGGCATGCGCCCGGTACGCTTCCGGGCCCGCCCACAGTCCACACCGCAGAACCGTCTCGCCATCGGTGCTCACCAGACACCGCCGGCCCACCAGCCCGGTCGGCCGGCCCAGCGCCTCCCACTCACCCGCACACGCCTCCGCAAGCTCCCGCTGCCGCCCGGGACCCGCGGCAAACACCGAGTCGAGCACCAGCGCCCCCACTCCCTCAGGCACCGCCCGAGGCAACGGCAGCGGCGTGAACCAGCCCATCGTCCCTCCCTGCTTCCCACGGTCCGACGCCCGGCGGGCGACCACCGGGCACCAGCAGACGATCAGGCACCCGGGCACCTGCGCAACCGCATTTGGCCTCCGCCACCTCGGGAGCACCACCGCATACTGATCACTCGCTTCCCCATGCGTTTCCGAGAGGCGTCCCCGCCCGGGCGGCCGGCGCCGTGCCCGGCACCGCCCTGGCCACAGCACTCGACCATGTCCTACAGGCGCTCGCGGTCGATCGTTCGGCTGTGATCTCCTCGGCTCCGGCATGTGCGGCGCTGAACAGCCTGGCTTCGGCCCCTCCCCTCCTCCGGTCCGCATAGCTGCCATGGGGCAGAGGGAAGATTGTTTCCGAGCCGCTTGTCCTGGTCAAAGCACTTCGGGAGGGCCTCCTCCGGCTGTGACGTATTTCTGACGGAGTCGGCCTGACGGGCCGCGCCAGAGTGCTGTGACCTGGGAATTTGTCTGGTATCGAGGATGCCTCCGGAGCCGTTGCTCATTCCCGAGTTCCTACGCCGCATCCCGGCCCTCTCGTGATGACTCTGCAGGTCATGGCACTTCTCTTGGGCTCCTGTCGACCTCACTCGTCATCGAAACACCAGCACCGAGGAGCTGCTCCAACCCCTGTCCCGCCGCCGCAACGAACTCACTCGTTTCAAGGCATACCTGGCCGCACGGTGGGCCGAGGGCTGCAATAGCGCGACGAGATCGCCGCCCGCGGCTACCTGGGCGGTCACAAGAGCATCCGCCGCTTCCTCAACTCCCTGGATGATCAGCAGGCCCGGCCTGCCGCTGTACGTCTTCCAGATGTTCGGCCGCGACACCCCGGCCATGGCCGGGGTGCGGGCCCGAGCCCGCGCCCTGGGGATGAGGGTGCGCTCGTCGCGGTTGCGTTCAGAGTGGGCGGCAACCGCCGGCCACGGGCCTATCACCTGGCCCAGCGCCG
The DNA here is from genome assembly GCF_011421595.1 of Streptomyces sp. YIM 98790. Taxonomy (GTDB): domain Bacteria; phylum Actinomycetota; class Actinomycetes; order Streptomycetales; family Streptomycetaceae; genus Streptomyces. Next base: position 4,096 of record NZ_WTLH01000106.1, read on the forward strand.
CCGCCCTTCATGCGGTTTCTTCCGCTCATCTGTATGAGGACTTCCTCGACCTCTACTACTCGCTCCTCAGCGACGGTGAGCAGCTGATGCAGGAAGGAATCGCCATCCTGTACGAAGCCGCGTATCGAACCGTCGAACCTCACGGGCCTCCTCGCGGCCGCCCGCACCGGCATCTGCAGCGGCACTCACAACAAGGGGACAACACCCACTTGACCGCATGCCGCATCTGGTGACATGTCTTGTTTTCGCCCTGGTGACTGCTTGTCTGGTGGCCGCCTACGGTCTGGTATTGCACGACTGGTTCGTCGATCCGTGACTGATGTGGGGGTTGGGGCGTGTCCGGTGCTGCGGTTGTGCGTGTGCGGCTGCTTGTGGTCTCGGTGGTGTTGGCGATTCTTGCCGGTTCCGGGTGGATGGGGGTGCTGCCGGCCGCGGTCGCTTCAACCAATGGAGCCGGCGATAATCCGTCCCTCGGGCCTAAGACGGCTCCTCCGCAGGAGGCGATGTCGCTGGCCGAGCGGCGGGAGCAGGTGCGGTCCTGGAGCGAAGGGCGGGTGGCACCCTTCGAGGACTCGGTGGAACCGGCACCCCGGGATGCAGCCGCAGGCGATGCCGTGTCCTTGGCGGTTGAGACGGTTGCGCCGTCTTCCGGGGGTGCGTGGTCGTCCACACCTTGGGGTGGCGTCGGCGCGGTGGACGGCTATCCGGGGTTCCTGGACATCTGGCGTGGTACCGCTGCTGCGGGCATGCAGGTGGAGTTCATCGTCAGCGTCGCCAATCAGGACAACGCGGCGTTCAACCAGCCGGCGAACTATCACCCGGTGCGAGTCACCTGGGAGGTGGAGCCCTGCGGTTCCTCGGCCAACACGGTCACCCACGACTTCGACCAGGTGGTCTACGCTCCCGACTACGCCAGCGTGCGGGGCGGCGATGCGGCTGCCGTCCTTGTCAGCGCGGTGTTAGAGATCCCGGACGCGTCATGCTACAGCGGGCTGTCGAAGTTTGTGCACGTGCGGCCCATCCTGCACATGGTGGGTGATGGCGGGGATGAGTACGACTACGATCCGGCTCCCCACCTTGCGGCCATCCTGATCTTTGACCTGGTCGAGGCGGAGTCAGCGGTGAGTCAGCCGGGCTGCGGCAGCACCGGAGGTGTGGCGCAGCCGCGCGGTTCTTACGGAAGCGGGGTGTTTTCGGCCAGCGGTGAGTTCACCAGTAGCTTCTTCTCTTCGGATGCTCCTGGCAGGAGTGTGCCGCTGGGGGGCACCTATGGTTCGGGTCGGTATTCCGCCGGGCCGATGCTTGCTCCGCAGTTGTCGGTGATGGATGCCGGGGACGGTGCGGGGCTGCTGGGGCCGGGTTGGTTCATGCCGTGGGAGACCAGTCTGGAGGCTTTGCCGGGTGGCGGGGTGGTGCTGCACGAGGAATGCGGTGGACGGATCACCTACGCTCCGGGCAGCGGTGGCGCTTACACCCCGCCGAAGGGGGTCAGGTCCACGCTGACGACCACCGCTGAGGGGTACCGCCTGGTGACCCCCGACTTGCGGACGCTTGACTACGACCAGTCCGGCCGGCTGTCCTCCATCACCATGCCTGGCGGCCGGACCACCACCGTCGCCTACGGCGGCGCGCTGTCGGACCGGCCGGTTTCCGTGACTGACCCGTTCGGCCGGGAGTACGCCTTCAGCTACACCGGGGAGCGCCTGACGCGGTCCACCCTGCCGGACGGCAGGTTCATCGAGTACGGGTACACCGGTGATCTGCTCACCACTGTCACCGGGCCGGACGGCGCCACCACCACCTACAGCTACGACCTCAACGGCCGGATGACCGGTATCGCCGGGCCGGACAGCCACCAGCTTCTGCAGCAGGCCTACGACAGCCAGGGACGGGTGAGCCATCAGACCGCGGCCGATGGGTCTGTCACCTCGTTCGTCTATGAAGAGGACGGCCCGGCGCAGTTCACCCATGCCACCACCCCGGAGGGCGGGGTGTGGACCGATGTGCACGTGGCCGGGCTGCTGTTCTCCCGGATCGACCCCTTCGGCAACATCACCGACTACCAGTACGACCAGCAGCGCCGGCTGGTGGGTGTGGTCGACCCGCTGCTGCGCAGGACCACCTACGAGTACGACGCCGCCGGCCGGGTGATCGAGCAGGACACGGAAGCCACCGGCACCTCCTTGGACTACGACGCCGTCGGCAATCTGACGGCGGCGGAGGACGGAGCCGGCCGCGAGACGACCTTCGAGTACACCGCAGACGGACTGCTTTCCGCCTCCGAGGACGAACTCGGCAACCGCACCACCTTCACCTACACCCCCGATGGGCTGGTGGAGACGGTCACCAGCCCCCGCGGCCACACCACCACCTACGAGTACGACGCCTACGGCAACCGCACGGCGGTCATCAGCCCGAGCGGAGCGCGGGAGGAACGCACCTACGACGCGGCCGGCCGGCTGCTGACCATCACCGACCCGCGCGGACACGCCGCATCCGATCCCCTGCCGTACACCACCTCGTTCACCTACGACGACGCCGACCGGATCACCTCCCAGACCCTGCCCGGTGGTGGCACCGAGTCCTTCAGCTACGACGACTACGGCAGCCCGGAAACGTTCACGGATGCCGCCGGCCGCGTCACCACCTATGCCTACGACGTGCCCGGCCGCCTGTCGCAGATGACCGAGCCGGGCGGGCGGACCACCTCCTACGCCTACGACAGCGCGGGAAATCTGGCCTCGGTCACCGCCCCGGACGGCGGCACCGTCTCCTACACCTACGACGCTGCCGGCCGGCAGATCACCCAGACCACCGCCCGCGGCAACGCGCCAGGTGCGGATCCGGCGGACTTCACCTGGACCATCGGCTACGACGCGGTCTCCCAGCCGGTCACCGTCACCGACCCGCTCGGGCACACCACCGCCTACACCTTCGACCACGACGGGCGGACCCTCACCGTCACCGACCCCGTCGGCACGGTCCGCAAAACCACCTACGACAAGGGCGGGCTGCTGAAGTCCACCACGGACGGCAACAACCGCACCGAGACCCTGTACTACGACACCGCCGGACAGCTGATCCGCCTCAACGACCGGCGAAGCAAGAACTGGTACCTCACCTGGGACGCGGACGGCAACCAGGCATCCCTGCAGTCCCCGACCGGCGCACTGACCACCTATACCCACGACGCGGACGGACAGCTGGTCACCGTCACCGATCCGCGCGGCAACGACACCGGCGCCGACCCGGCCGACTTCACCTGGACCTACGACTACGACCCGGCCGGACTGCTCACCTCGGTCACCGACCCCGTGGGCACCACCACCAGCACCGCCCACGACGGCCGGGGGCTGGTCATCTCGCGCACCGACGGTCTGGGAGAGTCCACCGACTACACCTACGACGCCCTGGGCCGCATCGAGTCGGTCACCGACCCCGGGGGCGGCACCACCGCCTACACCTACGACACCGCCGGCAACCTGGCCACCCGCACCGACGCCAACAACCACACCACCACCTACACCTACGACCCGGCCGGGCGCACCACCTCCATCACCGACCCACTGGGCCGCACCCGCGAGATGGCCTACGACCTCGACGGCAACCCCATCGAGACCATCAACGCCCGCGGGCAGACCACCACCTACACCCTCGACCCCCTCGGCCAGCTCCTCCAGACCGACTACTCCGACACCACCCCCGATGTCACCCTCACCTACAACGGCGCCGGCCAGGTCACCCAGATCACCGACGGCACCGGCACCCGCAGCTACGGCAACCGGGACGGCGAGGGCCGCCCCCGCACCGTCACCCTCCCCACCGGCCAGGGCAGCATCGCCTACACCTACGACGCCGACGGCAACATCGCCTCCATACGCACCCCCAGCAACCAGACCACCCGCTACACCTACAACGACGACGGACGGATGATCTCCCAGACCATCGCGTCCACCCACACCACCGCCTACGCCTACGACCCTGCCGGGAACCTCACCACCGTCACCAGCCCCACCGGCAACGGCCACACCGAGACCCGCGCCTACGACCCCGCCGGCTACCTGTCCTCCGTCACCACCGCCAAAGCCGGCACCACCCTGTCCTCCTGGACCCTCACCCGCGACGCCAACGGCCAGCCCCTCCTGATCGACACCCTGCGCTCCGGCACCGCCGCCCGCCAGCTCTTCACCTACGACGAAACCGGCCGCCTCACCCAGGAGTGCACCACCGCCCCAACCGCCGCCACCTGCCCTGCCGGCAGCTCCAGCACTACCGGCTACACCTACGACCAGGCTGGCAACCGCCTGACCGCCACCACCGGCGCAGCGACCACCACCTACGCCTACGACGCGGCCGACCAGCTCACCCAGACCGTCACCGGCTCCACCATCACGCCCTTCACCCATGACGCGGACGGCAACCTCACCTCCGACGGCACCCACACCTTCACCTGGGACGCCCCCGGCCGCCTCGCCAGCGCGACCACACCGGAGGGCACCTTCACCTACGGCTACGACGCCGACGGTAACCGCACCGCCGCAGCCCTCGATGGCCAGCCCCAGCGCCGCACCGTCTGGGACACCTTCCACCCCCTGCCCCAGACCCTGGCCGAATACAACGGCAACGGCGCCCTGACCGCCACCTACACCTACAACCCCGCAGACCAGATCCAGACCCAGCGCCACACCACAGCCGGCTACCAGCAGTACCACCTGGACTGGCTCGGCTCCGTCGCCGACACCACCGACGCCACCGGCACACCCCAGCACCACTACAGCTACACCGCCTACGGAACCCCCACCCACACCCAGCCCGCCGCCACAGCCCCCGCCAACCCCTTCACCTACACCGGCGCCTACACCGAACCCACCACCACAGCCGCCGGCCTCTACCTCAACGCCCGCAACTACCGCCCCGACCTCGGCCGCTTCACCAGCACCGACCCCTACACCCCACCCCCCGGCACCCCCCACACCCAGCCCTACGCCTATGTCGAAAACATGCCCACCAGCCGCACCGACCCCAGCGGCATGTGCAGCTTTATAGCTCAAACCAAGGACGCATTCACCCTGAACTTCGGCCCCAACTCGAACTGTGCCGAGGAGGCGCGCAGGCGCAGCACAAATAACAGATTGGTCGCTGGCCTGGGGGCGACTTTCGACCAAGCAGAGGGCTATCTGTTCCAGGGCTACCACGGTTTCGTGGACGGATTGCTTCTGGGCGCCCCCGAGCTGCTCTTCCCCGACCAGTACCCCGGCGACCCGTGCAACCCCGCCTTCATCGCCGGTGGCCTCGCCAGCATGTTCGTGCCTGGATCGGGAGCATCTTCCGGTGCATCACGCGCCGCGGGGAACGTCAGCGGCGCCTTTCTACGTTGGGTGCGCGGCCTCAGGGGTAGCTCTGCCGCTGACGACGCCGGACGGTACCTCTTCCGCCGACTCGCCAACACCGGGCCGTTTGAAGGGCTAGCAGTTCCCATGCAACGCCGCGCGGTCAAGGACCTGGCGGCCGAGGCCGGAGTGGGGCTGGAAGGTGTACGATTCAAGATCAACCGGGACCCAGAGCTCATAGGTAAGAACCTCTATGGGCATACGGCGCCGGACGGGACGGTCACCTTGTATCCTGACGCGTTCAGGAGCACAGAGGATCTCGTTCGCACCCTAGGACATGAACGCATGCACGTGATGCAACTTGGCCTTTACGGACCCGCGAAGTCCTGGGAACAGGAACGAGCATTCGAGAAGGCGGCATACGCGATTGAGGACTCGTTCTGGGAATTCTTTCGAAGGGGGATCGGTCGTTGAACAGCCGAGACGTATGGCTAAAGGTACTGGCTCGCCTCCCGGACCATGGGTCGACAGAAACACCGTGCCCAGTCTGCGGTTTTACCGAGCTACAAAGGAGATACGTCGGCGATCCATCGACTCGCGTCAGCTTCTTGGTTCTCTGGTGTGCGCACTGCTCCAACGGGATTCGCGTATCGCGAGTACTAGCGCCTGAGCGATTTCCTGTTCGGTCACTGGACGATCCGGAAGCACTCGAAGGCCTCCCGAGCTTGGACAACCTGTCCTAAACGTGTCATTTAGACCGGTGACATCGGAAGCACGGCACGGCTACCGACGAGGCCGGTTCCCGAATGCCTACCTTGAGTCGGGGTGGCTGCCGTCGCCACCAACTCACACGCAGGCGCATACATCGCCGCAGCAACCATCCCCAGCCCGCAGACATCAGTCTCCCGGCACTCGACGAGAACCAAACTGGAAGGGTGCTTCGGGTGGTACCTGCCTGACGGCAGGCGCCAGCAACCCTGACATCAGTGGTTGACATCAACGGGTACCGACACCGCTGGATTCCCGTGGCCGGTGGCAGTTTTCTCCCCGGCCGTGAGCGTGAGTTTCGGCACAGCAGGCGAGTTGGCGTGCGGCTGGGGGTCAAGGGGTCGTGGGTTCAAATCCCGCCGTCCCGACACTGCCGAGAGGCGCTCTGAGGAGGGAATCTTCCCAGCTCANCCGAGAGGCGCTCTGAGGAGGGAATCTTCCCAGCTCAGGGCGCCTCTCGTCGTTCGCCTCCCCGCCACTCCCCGCTCCTGCCTCCCACAGCCCTGGGGACCACCGGGGGACCAAACAAGCACCAGCAGCGGGAGAAACACCCTGGTCACAGCCCCTCCCCTACTGAACCGCAACTACCTGCTCCCGGTGCGGTTTGTGGGATGACTACAACCTCCGCCGGGCGGTGCCCGGGGTCGGGGGCGGTACACGGCCCGATGTCAGGTGGGTGCTCAGGGAGCGGCCGGCTTCGGTGAGGGAGCGCAGGTCGGGGTGGAGATAGCGCTGGGTGGTGGCCAGGGAGCCGTGGCCGGCGATCAGCCGCAGCACATGCAGCGGAACCCCGGCGTCCGCCATCCACGTCAGACCGGTGTGCCGCAGATCATGGCGGCGCAGGTGCTCATATCCCAGGCGGACGACGACCTCGTCCCAGTGCGTGGCGTCGCGCAGGACCGCGGTGGTGATGCGCCCGCCGCGCGGTCCGGTGAACAGCCGCGCCTGCCTGTCCGGGCCGGCGGCCAGCAGGCGTGCGGCGACCAGCGGGCGCACTTCTTCGATCAGCGGGACGCGGCGGGCGGTCTTGCCCTTGGTGCGTTTGTCCGCCAGCCCGCCCGGTGAGGGGGTGGTCTGGCGGCGCACGGTCCAGATCCAGTTGACGGTGTCGATGTCGCCGACGCGCACGCCGGAGACCTCGCCGATACGGGCGGCGGTGCAGGCGGCGAAGATCACCACCTCGCCCCAGCCCGCGTAGTGGCCGTGGGAAGCTGCGACCAGCGCCTGGGCCAGGCCGGTCAGCGCCTTCCAGTCGGGCAGCGCGAGGGCACGGGGGTTGTCGAGTTCGTCCTCGGCCTTGTTGTACTCGGCCTGCCAGCCGGAGACCCGGGCCGGATTGTGGGTGATCAGCCCGTCCCGGCGGGCCTGTTCCATCACCCGCACCAGCACCGCCAGGCTGTTCTTCACCGTCGAGCGGCTGCACCCGTCGGCGATCCAGCCGTACAGGGCGCGGTCCACCGCCCCGTTGCTGACCGCGGTCACCGGCAGATGCCCCAGGGACGGCACCACCCGCAGCCGCCAGCCCGCCAGATACGGGTCGGTGGTCTTCGGCTCCAGGCCCCGCAGCGCCAGCGTCATGTTCGCCTCGCCATAGGCCGCCAACGGCTGGGCATACGCCGCGGGCCCGACCCCGCGCAGCGCCGCCGCCCTGAGGGTGTCCAGCCACGTGTGCGCCTCCTCCCGCGTGGCGTGCGACTGCGAGAGCGATTTGCGCTTTCTGGTCTGCGGATCCATCCAGCGCACCCGGGCCCGGTACGGCAGAGCACGCTCTGGCCGGTGCTCGATATCGCAGGCGAGGGAAACCGCCACCGGGAGGCGTTCCACATGCCCCATCAGCCCGCCTGGCCCGGATCGATCCGGTGCTCGGCCAGCCACTGCCGCACGTCCGCGAGACTGTAGAGCGTCACCCGCTGCGACAGCCGCACAAACGGCGGACCCTGAAGCGGACGCGCCGTCCGCCGCACGCCTGGCCGTTCTGCTGGCCGTGCCCGTCTCCCGCAGCACCACGCTGCGTCATCTGCGGCGCCTGCCGCTGCCGCAGCAGGCGGTCCCGCGGGTGATCGGCGCGGACGATTTCGCCCTGCGTCGCCGCCACCGCTACGCCACGATCATCACGGATGCCGAGACCGGCCGACGCATCGCGGTCCTGCACGACCGAGAGATGGCCACTCTGGAGTCCTGGCTGCGCGAGCATCCCGGTGTCGAGGTCGTGTGCCGGGACGGCTCGGCCACCTACGCCGAGGCCGTCCGCCGCGCCCTGCCCGACGCGGTGCAGGTCAGCGACAGATGGCACCTCTGGCGCAACCTCTGCGACAAAGCCCAGCTCGAGGTCCGCGCGCATGCCGGCTGCTGGGCCACCATCAACCCGCCTCGCCCCGGCGGAGTACGTGAGCAGACCACTCGCGAGCGCTGGAACAAGGTCCACGATCTCCTCGGCCAAGGTATCGGCCTGCTCGACTGCTCTCGCCGGTTGGGCGTGGCCCTGAACACCGTCAAACGCTATGCCCGCATGCCCGAACCCCAGGCCCTGCGCATCGCTCCCGCCTACCGGCCCAACCTCGTCGACCCCTACCACGAGCACCTGCGCCGACGGCGTGCCGAAGAACCGGCCGTCCCGGTCACCCACCTCCTCGAAGAGATCCGGGAACTGGGCTACACCGGCAGCGCACACCTGCTGGTCCGCTACCTCAACCAGGGCCGCGCCGAAGGCGACCGCCCCGTCACCACCCCCCGCCACGCCAGCCGCCTCCTGCTCACCGACCCCGAGAACCTGCGCCCGAAGGAAACGGCCCTGTTGGAGAAGATCGCCGCGGCCTGTCCGGAGATGACCGCACTCGCCGACCTCATACGCGATTTCGCCGCTCTGCTGAAACCAGCCGAGGGCAACGACACGAAACTCACCGATTGGATCACGGCCGCCCGCGCCGTCGCCCTGCCCCACCTGCGCAGTCTCACCAACGGGCTCGAAATGGACCGGCCCGCCGTGAACGCCGGCCTCACCTTGCCCTACCACAACGGCCGCACCGAAGGCGTCAACACCCACACCAAGAGAATCATGCGGCAGATGCACGGACGTGCCGAATTCGACCTCCTCCGGCACCGCATCCTCCTGCCCTGACGGACCCCCGGCGTCACCACCGGCTACGGGCCAGAGCCACTCATTTTAAGACCCCCGGCCTCACGGACACGCCGTGAATCGGAGAAATTCTGAACAAGTTCGAGCTCTTTTCGACGATGGACGAAACGTCAAGCTCAGGTCCGAGCCGCGCTGTACGCTGTGGTTCCTTGCGCCCTCCGAAGTCAGTGCGACGGGATACGGTCCTCTTCACGCCGAGGTGAGGGGAGGACCATGGCGAGGAACGCCCGGGCCGAGCAGGTGCAGGAGTACGGCCTGTCCGTGCTGGAGGGAGTCCGGTCGGAGCAAGTCCTGCGCATGGCACGGCAGGTGAACGCCGTGTCGTACACGAGCGCACGGGAATACGCCGGCCGCTCGCTCTTCGAGTTACTGCAGAACGGCTACGACGCGCATCCGAGGGACCGCCGCGACGGACGGGTCCACGTGCTGCTGGATGAGGCGGAGGGCGAGTGGGGGACGTTGTACGTCGCCAACGGCGGCACGCCCTTCACATGGCGGGACGTTGAGCGGGTCTGCGAGCTCGCGCAGAGCTCGAAGGAGGTCGGCGAGGGCATCGGGAACAAGGGTGTCGGGTTCCGCAGCATCCTGCTGATCTGCGACGCGCCCGAGATCTACAGCGCAGACCCCGACAGCCCGCTCGGCCCGGAATTGGACGGGTACTGCTTTCGCTTCGCGCAGGCGGCCGACGTTGAGGAGTTCCTCGCCGGTGAGGACAACGCCCGTGAGGTGGCCGCTACGTATCCGCCGCTTCAGGCCCCCCTGCCGTTGGACGATGTGCCCGCCACCTGTCGGCAGCTCGCCGCCCAGGGGTACGTAACCGTCGTCCGGCTGCCCTTGCTGAGCGAGGCTGCCCAAGCAGAGGTCCGGCTGCGGATGAGGGAGCTCGCGGGGGCGAAGGTACCCGTGATGCTGTTCCTCGACCGGCTCGCTTGCCTGACGCTGGAACGGTGGGCCGCCGGTGACAAGGCGGGCGAATTGGACGACCGCCAAGAGCAGCTCGAGCGGCACGAGCTGACCCGCTCCGAGGAGTGCTTCGCGGTGGCGCAGGACGGCACCGCGCACAGGCTGCCCGTCTCCTGCGCGACCGTTGACCTGGGACCGTCCGGCACCTTTCTCGTAGCGCGGGGCACCGTGGAGAAAGAGCGGCTGAACAGCACGCTGGCCACGGCCGTGGGTTCCGGGCTCCTCGACGACACCTGGCAGGAGTGGAAGCGGTCCGCCGTCGTGGAGGTCGCGCTCCCGCTGCCGGCCCAGCGCCGACCGCGACGCGGGCAGATCTACACCTTCCTGCCGATGGCCGAGGACCAGACCGCACCGTTCCCGGGGCACGTGAACGCCCCGTTCTTCACCAAGCTCGACCGCACCGGGTTTCCCTCCGACAACCCCCTCAACGTCCTGCTGCTCGACGCGGTCGCCGAGACCTGTCTGGCGGCCGCCGCGGTACTGCGAACCCTGCCCGAGCCCTGCCTGCGGCAGCTGGCCGTGGACCTGGTGAGCTGGGACAGTGAGAAGGGCTCGGCGGGGCGGCTCCGCACGGCGGCTCTGCGCGTGCACGGGAGCGAACTCGCTGACGTACCGCTCGTGCCGGTCCTCACTGCGGACGGTGCCCCGCCAGAGGCGGGCTGGGCCCCGCCCCGGGGCGCGGTCCTGTGGCCGGACCTGGACCTGACCGTCCTCACGGCACACCGCGCGCACGAGGCCGGGATCGTGGTGGCGGACCCCCAGATCGGCGGCGACCGGCTGAAACGGCTGGCCACCCTGTGTAAGGCCCTTGCGTGCCCGTGGGAGCCGGGCCCGGAGATCCTCGCCGAGTACGTGGAACAGATCGTCGAGGGCCTTCCCCTCCCCCGGTCCGGTGAGCCTCCCGAGCAGTGGAGCGCGCTGTACGAGGATCTGGCTGCGCTCTTCGAGGACGACGGGCACGTACTGCACGGCAGGCGGTTGCTGCTCGCGGAGGACTGCACGCTGCGGCACACCAACCGTCCACTCGACAGGGCGGGTACGGGCTCACGTACACAGGGCAAGCCGAGCGGTCAGGGTGCCCACCGCGAGGCGTTCTTCCAGCCGGTGCGTACGGAGTCGAACCTGCCCCAGGCCCCATCCGTCCCTGCCCTGCTCGGCAAGCGGTTGTTCTCCCTGCACCCGGGGCTGGTCTGGAAGGACCGCGGCGAGCGTACTGGCGGGCGGGCCGCCCGCGCCTTCCTCGAGCAGGAGGGGCTCGTCCGGCCGTACGACACGAGGGGCCTGCTGGACCACGTACGGCAGGCACTCAGCGCGAGCACCGATCTCCGGCTGCGGCTCCAGGCGCTGCGGTTCGTCTTCCGGCTGTGGCAGCCGCGGCGTTCGCTGGGCGGGACGGAGATCTCTTCGTTCGGACTGTACGTACCGTCGGCGGACGGCCCGCTGATCAGGGCGAGCGGCGCCGTCTTCGGCCGGGGCTGGAACCGCTCGTCCGTTGGTGAGGACCTTGCGGCGGTGGTCGCCGCCGGGCAGGACGTGTCGAAAAGCCTCAAGGTGATCGCCGGCCGCCTCCTCGCCGGGCCCAAGGAGTTCGCCAAGCGGGGCGAGACATCTGAGGAGTGGCGGGCGTTCCTGATGGAGGCCGGGGTGGCCGACGGGCTGGTCCCGGTCAGTTCCTCCGACGCCTTGAGCCGGGTAGACCAAGGCCGGAAGCTCACCGCTGGGCAGCTGGTCCGCATGGCGAAGGTGTCTGCCGAGGTGCGCGAGCAGTGGGAGCCGTACGTCCACTGGCCCGGCGTCTACTACCCCCGGACGCCGTACCGGGGGACCCCCGCCTGGCTGCTCCCCGGCCAGGACGTCGTCGGACGCCTCGGCAAGGAGGCCCGGCTGGCGTACGCACGGCTCGTCCTGCACGGCCTGGCCGGCTGGGACGACACGAGGTTCAGCAGCGTCTGGACCAGTGCCGGTAGCCAGAGTTACCCGGACAGGGAACGGGTCCCGACCCCGCTGGGCGCCTTCGTCCGGGAGCAGCCGTGGGTCCCGGTGAGGGGCCGCGACCGGGCTGTCCGGTTCGTCCGGCCGGCCGACGCCTGGCACTGTCCGCCCGGACTGGAGGAGGAGCCCTCGTACGCGCCGACCGTCGACCATCGGCTGCGCCACCTCCTAGAACGCGGGAAGGCGGGCGACCGCCTGCGGGAGATGGGGCTGCCGACCTGGGACGACCCCCGGGACAGCGACCGCCTTATCGCCGCGCTGGGACGGCTCGCGGCGGAGGGCGCGCTGGGGGCCGAGGATCGGCCCGCCGCGCAGCGCGCCAACGAACGCGCCTGGAGGCACCTCGTAGGGCGGCCCCGTCCCGCACTGCCCGTGGGTGCCAGTCTGCTCGCTGAGTCCGCGGACCGGCTGATCAGCGTACCGCTGACCGCCACGGACGGCGGGAAGAGCGATGGCGACGGTGATGGCGGGAACGTGCTCTACGTCAGCGGTGAACGCGAGGGCCTGACGGCCCTGCTGGTACGGGAGATGGCGCGCCCCCTGCTCACCCTTCCCGGTGTCTCGAAGGAGGCCGCCGAACTGCTGGCGGCCGAATACCCCGCCAGGGTCCGGCACACCGACGACCTGATGTTCACGGTGGCCGTGGACGGCGCACGGGTGGACCCCGCGGCCATGGGAGAGCCGCTGGTCCAGCAGCTGCCCTGGCTTCCGCTGGCCGTGGGCGTCCTCTGCGACCACCTGGCGCGCGGCCCGCGGGTGAGCGAGGCCGAGCTGAGCGAGCTGACGTCCCTGGTCCGGAGCGTACGTCTGCACCGCTACCGCTCCTGGAACATCGAACTCGACGGACGGCCCGTAACGTTGCCGGGCCGCCTCGGCGGGGTGCTGCCGCTGCCCGACACGAAGCATCCCCTCGTCCTCGCCCCGGCAGGCGAACCGGGCTGGCCCGAGACCACCCGCATCGTGGTGGCAGTCGCCGAACTGCTCGGACGGCGGCAGCTCGGCGACCGGCTGCGCCTCGCCGCCCACCAGCTCGCCTCCGTCCACGCCGACCTGCGCGACCCGGGCCAGGAGGAGCTCGCCGAAGCCCTGGAAGTCACGGTCCACCAGATCGAGGAGACGAGCCGCCGGATCGACGGGGCCATCGGCGTGGTCCTGGAGCGCTGCCGGCCCTTCCTCGTCCACCTGCTCGGCACGGAGGCGGCGAACTCGCTTTTCCTGCCGCCGCCGGGCGACACCGGGGAGCTCCAGGCTCGCCTCCAGGAGTACGCCGCCGAGCTCCCGGTCCCCGTATCCGAGTTCATCGCCAGGGCCCGCGCGGCCCGCGGTACGGACGAACTGCGGCGTGACCTGGGCATCGGATTCGCCGAGCTGAACGACACCCTGCGCGCGATGAGCCCGCCCCTGGAGCCGGTCAGCCACGCCGCCGAACACGAGGAGGCACTCCGCACCTACCTCGACCTGCGCAGGAAGGAGCTTGTCAACCAGCTGCGCTGGGCAGTGCTGGAGGATTTCGACGCGCGTCGTCCGATACCCGACTGGCCCTCGGTCCGGGCCCTGGACTGGATCACCGCGCCGGAGGCATGGGAGTACACCGTGGACACGGCCGACACGGAGATCCTGGAGAACCACGTGGAGGAGCAGCTGGCGCTGCGCCTGGGCCGCCCGGTGCCGTTGCCCCGGTCGGGCGAACGCCTGCCCACCCTCGACCAGGTACGCGGCGCGAACCTCCGTACGATCACCGGCCAGGCCGCTGACCTCGCGGTCCTAGTCAGGGCGGCAGGACACCCAGTGCCCGCGGCCCTGGCCGGAGCCGAGCCCGTCGAGGAGGTCACCGCGCGGCTGGAGGCCGCAGGCGCGCTGGACTTCCGGCCCCTGTCCCCCACCGACGTCGTCGGCTGGCTGGCGGCCCTCGGCCAGTGGCCCGACGGGATGGCGGTGGCGACGGATCCCGAACGGCACGGGCTGTCCAAGGCCGACCTGGACCGGGTGCGCAACGCGGCGGAACACGAGCGCCGCGAACGGGACCGCAAACGGCGCTCGGTCTCCGTCGGCGGCCGCGACTTCGACGTGTGCTCAGGCGACTTCACCGCCCTCACCCGCGAACTCGAGCGGGTCCTGCAGAGCGGCTCGGCGCCGGGCATCACCGCCGCCGGACCGCTCCGCTTCACCGACCCCCGTCCCCGCACCGGGCACACCCCGGCCACCGGTCGCACACGCGGGCGGCGGTACGGGGGCGGCACGGACAGCAAGCTGACCACAGCCCAGCGGGAGGCCATCGGGTACGTGGGTGAGTGGTACGCGTACCAGTGGCTGTGTGCGCGCTACCCGGATCGCATGGATGAGACCAGCTGGGTGTCGGGCAACCGCCACAAGGCCTTCCCCGGCCCGTCCGGCGACGACGGCCTCGGCTTCGACTTCCGGGTCGGCTCCGGCAGTCGGCCCTACCTGTACGAGGTGAAGGCGACCGCAGGCGAAGGCGGCCGCTTCGAACTGGGAGAAAGCGAGGTGCGCGCAGCCCGCCAGCACGCGGGCAACGACCGCTGGCGCCTCCTGGTGGTCACCCACGCCCTCACCCCGCACAAGGTGGCCATCCAGATGCTCCCCAACCCCTACGCAAAGCGCGGCCGGGGCCGCTACCGAGAGGAGGGCGGGGCACTGCGCTTCTCCTACCTGCTGTGGCCTTGATATCCAACTCCAGCGCGAGAGTTCAACAAGCGCGGGCAGGTTGGCAGTTAGACGTCCGGGTCTGGATAGTTGATCACGGTCGGTGGTGGGGAAGTTGACGCGTGCGGAGATCACCAGCAATCGACAAAACACGGGCCTGGCAGCTGAAGGGGCATCACCGCCGCGCTGCGGTTCGGTGTCGGCTGCTGCTCGCCGCAGACCCGGAGCCATCGCGGAGAGGTATGCAGCAGCATGGAAGCGTGATGCACATCACAATCGGATCGGCAGAATATTGTGCCGCTTCCCGGCTGTCCCGCGCCCAGAGGGTGAACCTACTGCCACGGAGGACACCTGATGATCGGCTCGCGCCCCTTGCCCCCCAACAGCTCGTACGGCCAGCACCCCTTTCTCTCCCCTGCGGCTGACCCGACGTCGGGCCGCTTGCATCTGCGGGACGGCCGAGAAATGTTCACTGTCAGCACTCCCAAGGGCCGAGAGAACTACCAGGTGAACAACTTTGTCGGAGGCGTGGGCCTGAGCCGGTGGCTGCCCCTCATGACGCCGGAGTGGCCCGACCACCGAATCAGTCAGCTCCGGGCCGCCATCGCCGCCCGTACGGAGGCGATTCGTACCGGGGGGAGCCCCGACCTGGCTATGTTCGGCCGGATCGCGTTGGGTCTGAACCGCAGTGACCGCTGGACTGAGGCGCTTTCCTCCGCGCTGCTCGGCGACTGGATCGTCCCGCTGTACGACGGCACTGGTCTCGGCTGGCCCGCGCTCGGCCACCTGCGCTCAGAGGCCCGGACGCTTCACGCCCAGTTGGTGCCGCTGTGGAAGCGGCGCCCCGGCAAGAACAGGGTTCTCCCCCTGGAGACGCCCGTCTGCAACGGCGCCACGCTGCGAGACCTGCTCGCAGACCGGTCCCTGCCCGACGACCCGGTGCTCGACCAGGTACCCGGCGACCGCCGCCTGGCCGCCATCCTGGCCGCGCTGAACCCTGCCGACCGGGCTGTCTTTATCGCCCGCGGCCACAGTGGTGTGGCAACATGGGCCGACGCCGCCGCGCTGACCGGCAGTGAGCATCCCGAAAAGGACGGCCAACGAGTGCGCCGCGCTGTCCGCCGCGCCGTCGACGAATTCCGCCGCCGCGACGGACAGCGCACCGACGGACCCACCGGTATGTGGACCCCAGCCCAGGGCGGCGGATTCCAGTGACAGAGTTTCTGACCTCGGCCAGCGTCGAATGCCTCGGCGCCTTGGCCGCCACCGGGCTGGTAAAGCTCGGCGCATGGGCAGTCAAGGTGATCCGACGGCGGCGAGTTCCTCCGCCCACCACCCTGGTGTTGGCGTCCTCGGTCACCATTGAGGTGTTCGTCGACGCAGAGGCGGAGTCGCCGAGCGTCGACGTGCTGCGGATCGATTGGCTGACTCGGTCCTGCCGCCGACGCCCCCTGGCAACAGCACGAACAGAAGCATAGCGGCGTGATTCGTCGCACCGGGCAGGCGTCAGGCTCCGCACATCGAGACAATGCTCGTGCATTGAGCCGAAAGTATGGCGGCCCGGTGTGGGAGTCGTCCGGGACTTCTCTGGGACTTCGGCTGCATCAACCGGCATGGACCTGAAAGAGCTTAAAGAACATTTGCCCTGGCCAACGCGGAGGGGCCATCAAGGCAGGTCGCAAGTCCGGCTGGTCTCGTCCGCGGCATCTGAGCCAGCTCCGCAAGGTGCCGCCGCGTCCCTCCGACCCGCACGAACTCGGGCCGGCAAGAGGCGCGGCGGTACCCTTGGCACCTCTGGCGGGACCTGCGCGGGTAGCCACGCCCCGAAGCCCCCTTGCCGCATGACCAGACCGGCGAGTGAGGCTGCGACGGCTGTGAATGCTCAGCCTCTACCCGCCACGTCCGGGTCAACAGGATTGGCTTCGCCTTGTTTTGCGAGCTGTTGCGGACGGCGATTCGAGCAAGGGTATGCCCGGTCCGTGACGGCCGTCAGCCGATCGATGCGCTGGACAGAACGCTCTTCACGAAAGCGCGGACGAGGTCGGCGGCCTCGGCTACGGTCACGTCCTTCGTCCAGCTCGGCGTCGCGGCGTGGGCAGGGCAGTACAAGGTGATGCGGTGCACGCCGTGGAAGTACTCGCTGCGGTAGGCGTGCGGCCGGTACCGGCAGCGGCCGTGCCGCTCCACGTCTCCAAGGTGACCGAGGACGACATCAACATGGAAGCGGTTCGGCAAGGTGCCCGTCTCCCGGCATCCCCGGCATTCGAGCAGGTGCTGGACGCTGCCATACCGACGGAGAAAGTCCACGCCCTTGCCCTCGAAGGTGTTGCAGCTCGCGCAGACTGGGCCCCTGACGTAGCCGTGCTCGTGGCAGTGGTCCCAGACGGATGCCCGGCTCGCACAGCACAGGCAACACAGATACTCATCGGCGCGATGGGTGCGGCGCAGCGAGCTGTACGCCACGCCATCCTTGTGTCGCTTGTATGCCAGGAAGGTCTCTGAGGGGTCTCGCGTTTTCCGGACAGGGATGTAACCGGGTTATTTCATGAGGCGAGTTGGAGGCGCTGGTGGTCGGCGTGCGCCTCGCGTGGAGGTCGATAGCCGATGGCCGAGTGAAGTCGTCTGTGATTGTACCAGTGTTCGATATATCGGGTGATGTCGCGACGGGCCGCCTCG
>NZ_WTLH01000107.1 GCF_011421595.1 Streptomyces sp. YIM 98790
CGGCGGCGGGCCCCGGGCCGCGGCCGTCGGCGCGGGTCAGGGGGGCCGGTGCGCCGCGGTCGCCGTCGGTCCCGTTCTCGTCGGCGAGCTGGTGGACCAGGATGCGGTGGCGGTAGGCGAGCTCACCCACCGCGGCCCGGCTGACGCCGAAGACCACCACCCGGCCGCCGTCCTCCAGCAGCGCCTCGCCGGCGGCGCAGTCCTCGCCGGTGCCCGGCAGCGGGCCGCCCGCGCGCAGCTCGTGGCGGAGGACCGCGGTGAGCCGTTCGGCGTGCGGGGTGCGGACCACCACCCGGGGCCGCAGCCGGGTGCGGGCGAAGTCCGCACCGGTCTGGTCCGCGACCGTCCGGCCGTCGGCCAGGGTCACCACATGGTCGCCGAGGCGGGCCGCGTCCTGCGGCTCGCGACAGGTCATCAGCACTGTGCCGCCGCGCTCCGCGTGCCGCCGCAGCAGGCCGTGGAGCCAGGCGGTCTCGCGCGGGGAGAGGCCGTCCGCGGGTTCGTCCAGCACCAGGGTGTGCGGATCGCCGAGCAGGGCGGCGGCGATGCCGAGCCGGCGGTCCATCCCACGGGAGTAGGTGGCCAGCCGCCGCCCCGCCACACCGGTGAGGCCGGCCAGGTCGAGCACCTCCTCGGCGCGGGCGGCCGGGAGTCCGGCGGCCGCGGCCAGCATCCGCAGATGGCCGCGCCCGGTGCGGCCGGGATGGCCGGGGACGTCCCCGAGGAGCACGCCGAGCTCTCGCGCCGGATGCCGCATCCGGCGCACCGGCCGGCCGTGGAACAGCGCGATGCCCCGGCCCGGCCGGAGCTGCAGCATCAGGCGCAGCGCCGTGGACTTCCCGGCCCCGGGCGGGCCGTGCAGCACGGTGATCCCGCCCGGCTCCGCCTCGAAGGAGAGATCCTCCACGGCCGGGGGCCTGCCCCCGCGGGGCAGGCCGGTGAGTCCGATGGTCTGGATCATCGAGTCTCCCGCTGACGGTGATCCCGGCACGACGACCCCAGCACCATAACCAGACACATCTGACATATGTGTCATATCGGACAGATCGCCGGGGGTCTGTCGCCGGGGACCGGCCGGAGTCCCCGTCCCGGGGCAGGACGGCATCCGGCCGTGCACGGCCCGCCGGCGCGGTCGACGGGCTTCGGGAGACGGGGCCCGCCGTCCGGCGGCCGGCGTCCGGGCCGCGGGCTCAGACCTCCGGGCGCAGCATCGGGGGGTTGAGCAGGGAGGCGCCGCCGGCCCGGAACAGCTGGGCCGGCCGGCCGCCCTGCCGGGTGGTGGTGCCGCCCGCCGGGACCAGGAAGCCGGGGGTGCCGGTGACCTTGCGGTGGAAGTTCCGCGGATCCAGGCTGACCCCCCACACCGCCTCGTAGACCCGGCGCAGCTCGCCGACGGTGAACTCCGGCGGGCAGAAGGCGGCGGCCAGCGAGGAGTACTCCAGCTTGGAGCGGGCCCGCTCCACGCCGTCGGCCAGGATGCGGTCGTGGTCGAAGGCCAGCTCCACGCTGGGGGCGCCGGCACCGGGCCCGCCGAGCAGCTGGTCCACCGGCATCCAGCGGGCCCCGCCCGCGTCCCCGCCCGGGGTGGGGGCCGGCAGATCGGGCGCCAGCACCAGATGCGCCACGCTGACCACCCGCATCCTGGGGTCGCGCCCGGGGTCGCCGTAGGTGGCGAGCTGCTCCAGATGCGCTCCGGCCGGCGGGCTGCCCGGGTCCTGGGTGTGCAGCCCGGTCTCCTCGGCGAGTTCCCGCGCGGCGGCGGTGACCAGGTCCTCGTCCGTCCGCACGAAGCCGCCGGGCAGCGCCCACCAGCCCCGGAAGGGCTCCTCGGCCCGGCGGACCACCAGCGCGCAGAAGGCGTCCCGCCGGACGGTGAGCACAACCAGGTCCACGGTGACGGCGAACGCCGGGAAGGCCGAGGGGTCATAGGGCATGCGGTGATCATAGTTCTCCGGAGGGCCCTCGCTCAGGGGTTGCGATCAACCGCCCGGGAAGCCCGCTCGCGGCGCATGCACCGGCGCAGCGGCTCGGCGTCCAGCCCTTCCCGCACGGCCTGCAGCAGCAGCCGGCCGAAGACGTACTCGGGGTCGGCCCGCACCGCACGGCCGAGTGCGACGCGGGCGGCCGTGTGGTCCCCGGTGGACCACGACACCCAGCCGGCGAGGGTGAGCACCGCGGCGGCATGGCCGGCCCAGGGGCCGACGCAGCGGCGGGCCAGCGCCCGCCACAGGCGCAGTGCCGCCGGGGCGTCCGGGCCCTCCATCCACTCGGCCGCGCGGTCCCGGGCGAGGCGGTCCTGGAGGCCGATCACCAGGGTCGCCGCCTCCTCGGAGGTGAGCAGGGCGTCGTCCCGGGCGTCGGCGGCCCGGTCGGCGGAGCCGGTCTCCGGGCGGTCGGCACAGGCGTGCCGGAAGCGGGCGATCAGCTCTCCGGCAAGGTGCAGGGTGCCGGTGCGCACCGCGTCGGCGTCGCGCCGTTCGTCCAGGATGCGGGGGACGAGACCGCGGGCCACGGTCTCGAAGGCGTGTGCCTGGCGGGCGGCGGCGGGCCCGTCGAGCGGGTCGAGACGGCGTTCGAGCTCCTGCAGCGAGCCCCGCACCCGGAGGCCCGCATAGGTGGCGGCCGCCGCCATGGGCGAGGTGCCGCCGGGCAGTTCGGTGCCCTCGGTGCCGCAGCACTCCGGGTCCGGGCAGCAGTAGGACCACCAGCGTCCGCCGGACAGGCACAGCGCCTCGACCACGGGCAGGTCGCGGGAGCCGCAGGCGGTGCGGAGCTGCCCGGCCAGCGGCGCGAGCCGGTCGCGCACCTGGACGGCGGTCTGGCCGGGAGCCGGGTCGCGGCACAGGTAGACCACGGCGGCGTCCGGCCCGGGGCCGTGCCCCGCGCCGCCCTCGGCCAGGCAGGCGGCGAGTTCCCGGGCGGTCTCCGGCCAGTCGGCGGCGTCCTCGGGGATGCCGATGCGGACCCGGCCGCCGATCCGGCTGTGCGGGCCGTGCAGGCCGATCAGCACGACCGAGTCGTCGGGACGGTAGCCCAGCAGGTACGGCAGGGCGTCGGCCAGGTCGGCGGGACCGCGCAGGGTCACCCGGCGGTCGGTGTGGTCGTGCTTGTCAGGGGTGAGCCGCGGTGCGGGCTCGCTGTGGGTGGTCATGCCGACGAAGGTGCCCGGTGCGCGGGCCGGCCGCGACCGCGTTGTCCACAGACCCGCCCATTCCACCGATGGACGGACGATCCGATTGTCAGAGTGTTCCCGGGTTTTCCACAGCCCGGGTTGGCCTCCCGGCCGGGCAGTGGGTTTGCATGGTGCCCATGCAGCAGTCACCCGCGGGGAGCGCCCCGCCCACCCGAGCCGGAAGCCCGGACGCCGCAGACCCGGGTCTGCGGGCCGCGGCCGACGCCCTGCTGGCCCGGCTGGTCGGTGCACCGGCCGGGCCGGGCACCGAGCCGCCGCGGCTGCGCGAGGACCAGTGGCGCGCCGTGGAGGCGCTGGTCGCCCACCGGCGGCGGACCCTGGTGGTGCAGCGCACCGGGTGGGGCAAGTCCGCGGTCTACTTCGTGGCCACCGCCCTGCTGCGGGAGCGCGGCAGCGGCCCCACGCTGCTGGTCTCCCCGCTGCTGGCGCTGATGCGCAACCAGGTCGAGGCCGCCGCCCGGGCCGGCATCGCCGCCCGCACCATCAACTCCGCCAATCCGGAGGAGTGGCAGTCGGTACGGGAGGAGATCACCGCCGGCCGGGTGGATGTCCTGCTGGTCAGCCCGGAGCGGCTGAACAACCCCGCCTTCCGGGACGAGGTGCTGCCCGAGCTGACCGCCACCACCGGGCTGCTGGTGGTGGACGAGGCGCACTGCATCTCCGACTGGGGCCACGACTTCCGCCCCGACTACCGCCGGCTGCGCGCCATGCTGGCCGGGCTGCCCGCCGGAGTGCCGGTGCTGGCCACCACGGCGACCGCCAATGCCCGGGCGAGCACGGACATCGCGGAACAGCTGGGCACCGATCCGCGGTCCGGCGGTGCCCTGGTGCTCCGCGGGCCGCTGGACCGGGAGAGCCTGAGCCTGTCCGTGCTGCGGCTGCCGGACGCCGCCCACCGGCTGGCCTGGCTGGACGGACAGCTCTCCCGGCTGCCGGGGTCCGGCATCGTCTACACCCTGACCGTGGCCGCGGCCGAGGAGGTGGCCGCCCATCTGCGCGGGCGCGGACACCGGGTCGCCTCCTACTCCGGCCGCACCGAGAGCGCCGACCGGGCGGCGGCCGAGGCGGACCTGCTGGCCAACCGGGTCAAGGCCCTGGTGGCCACCTCGGCGCTGGGGATGGGGTTCGACAAGCCCGATCTCGGCTTTGTGATCCATCTGGGGTCGCCCTCCTCCCCCATCGCCTACTACCAGCAGATCGGCCGCGCCGGGCGCGGGGTGGACCACGCCGAGGTGGTGCTGCTGCCCGGCGCGGAGGACGAAGCCGTCTGGCGGTACTTCGCCTCCCTGGCCTTTCCGCCCGAGGAGCAGGTGCGGGCCACCCTGGCGGCGCTGGCCGAGGCGGGCCGCCCGCTGTCGCTGCCCGCCCTGGAGCCGCGGGTGGACCTGCGCCGCTCCCGGCTGGAGATGATGCTCAAGGTGCTCGACGTGGACGGCGCGGTGCGCCGCACCACCGGTGGCTGGGAGGCCACCGGGCGGCCCTGGTCCTACGACGCCGAGCGCTATGCCCGGGTGGCCCGGCAGCGGGAGGCCGAGCGGCAGGCGATGCGGGAGTACGCCGCCGGCGGCCGGTGCCGCATGGAGTTCCTGCGCCGCCAGCTGGACGACGAGGAGGCCGCGCCCTGCGGCCGGTGCGATGTCTGCGCCGGTCCGCGGCTGACCGGCCGGATCGCCCCGGAGGCGCTGGCCGCGGCGCAGGCCGCGCTGGGGCGGCCCGGGGTGCCGGTGGAGCCCCGCCGGCTGTGGCCGACCGGGCTCCCGGCCGCCGGGCTGGAGCTGAAGGGCAAGATCGCGGCGGAGGAGACCGCCGAGACCGGCCGCGCGCTCGGCCGGCTCTCCGACATCGGCTGGGGCAACCGGCTGCGTCCGCTGCTCGGTCCCGGCGCGGAGGACGGCCCGGTGCCCGGCGAGGTGGTGGACGCGGTGGTCACGGTGCTGTCCGACTGGGCGCGCGGGCCGGGCGGCTGGGCATCGGGCGGGCCGGGCGCGCCGCAGCGGCCCGCCGGGGTGGTGACCGTGGGTTCGCGCACCCGGCCGCGGCTGGTCGGCTCGCTGGGCGCCCGGCTGGCGGAGATCGGCCGGATGCCGCTGCTGGGCACGGTCACGGTGCGGGGCCCGTGGGCGGCCCGGAGCAACAGCGCGCAGCGGCTGCTGGGGCTGCGGGACACCCTGTCCCTGGAGCCGGGGCTGGCGGACGCGGTGGCCGCGGCCCGGGCCCCGGTGCTGCTGGTGGACGACTTCACCGGGTCCGGCTGGACGCTGGCCGTGGCCGCCCGGCTGCTGCGCCGCGCGGGGGCCACCGCCGTGCTCCCCCTGGTTCTGGCGGTGGACGGATGAGGCCGGCCGGGGCGGCCGCCCACCGGGCCGCACCAGGCGGGCGGCGGGCGGCGGGCGGCGGGCGGCGGGCGGCGGGCGGTCAGAACATGCCGAGCTGGCCGGCCTCCTCCAGTTCGGCGGCCGCCGCCTCCGCCTCGGCACGCTCGCGCACGCTCGGCTTCCGCAGGTGGCGCCAGTGCTCCAGGGTGTCCATGTAGGCCCAGCTCAGCCGGTGATGGGGGGTGGGGCCCAGACGTTCCAGCGCCGCGCGGTGCACGGGTGAGGGATATCCGGCATTGCTGTCGAATCCGAAGTCCGGGTGTTCCATGCCCAGTTCGCACAGGTGGGCGTCGCGGTGCACCTTGGCCAGCACCGAGGCCGCGGCGACCGGCACGCAGGACTGGTCGCCCTTGATGACCGTGCGGACCCGCCAGGGCGCCCCCAGATAGTCGTGCTTGCCGTCCAGGATCACCGCGTCCGGCCGCACCGGAAGGGCCTCCAGGGCCCGGCAGGCGGCGAGCCGCAGCGCGGCGGTCATCCCCAGGTCGTCGATCTCCCCGGGCGAGGCGTGCCCCATGGCGTGGGCGGTCACCCAGCCGGCCAGCACCTCGGCGAGTTCGGTGCGGCGGGGCGGGGCGAGCAGTTTGGAGTCGGTGAGCCCCTCGGGCGGACGGCGCAGCCCGGTGACGGCCGCGCAGACCGTCACGGGCCCGGCCCAGGCTCCGCGGCCCACCTCGTCCACACCGGCGACCAGGCGCGCCCCGGTGGTGGCGCGCAGCGAACGTTCGACGGTGTGGGTGGGCAGGGGAGGCCGGGACCGGCCGGCGGAGGGTACTGGCATGATGCGGCCCACCCTACGCCGCCGCCGCGGTCAGGGAAGCGGCGGGAGCCAGTCGGGCAGCGGCTCGGTGGCGGCGAGCCAGTCCGGGGGCGGTGCGCCCTCCGGGGCGGAGGCCACGATGCCGCCGGCGATGGCGCAGGTGGTGTCGATGTCGCCGCCGGCGCGGACGCAGGCCCACACCGTGCCGGGGAAGTCTCCCCGGTGCCGGGCCGCCGCCCACACGGCGAACGGCACGGTGTCCTGGGCGGTGACGTTCCGTCCGTTGCCCAGGACGGCGGCCACCGTGCCCACGTCCCGGTAGTCCAGGAGTCCGGCGGCGCGGCGCACCCCGGCCCGCACCGCGCTGTCCGGGGTGCCCTTCAGCACGGCGCCGAGCAGTGCCCGCGGATCGCGCTCGCCGCCGGCGACGGCGGCCGCCGCCAGCGCCACGGCCACGGCGCCGGCCACCCCCTCGGGGTGCCGGTGGGTGACCTCGGCGGAGCGTGCCGCCTCGGCCGCGGCCCGCTCCGGGTCGCCGGCGTACCAGGCGCCCAGCGGGGCGACCCGCATGGCGGCGCCGTTGCCGTAGGAGCCGCTGCCGTGGAACAGGCCGGCGGAGAGCTCCCGCCAGTCGCCGCCCTCCTGGCGGATCAGGCGGAGCATGCGGCCGGCCGCCGGGCCGTAGCCCCGGTCGAAGTCGTGGTGCGCGGCGAAGGAGCGGGCCAGGTCGTCCTGGTCGACGGCACCGCGGGTGAGCAGCCCGGCCAGCACCGAGCAGGCCATCTCGGTGTCGTCCGTCCAGCTCCAGGGCGGGGGCGGCACCTCGGCGCGGCGCAGCAGGGACAGGTGTGCGGGGACGAAGAACTGGGCGCCCAGTGCGTCGCCGACGCGGAGCCCGTGCAGGGCGGCCAGGGCGCGCCGGGCGCGCGCGGAGGCGGCGTCGGTGGTGTTCCGGGGCTCGTCGGCGGGGGCGGGGTCTGCGGGTTCAGCTGTCATGGTGGGCGCGACTCTAGCCGTCCCGGGGGCGGCGGACGCCGGTTCTGTGCCGGCCCTCACGCCGGGAACCGGTCACACCGTCCAGGAGGGTTCCAGTTCCACCACGTCGCCGTCGACGGCGGCGACGTCCGCGCCGGTCTGGGCGCGCAGCGCGAGCCGTTCCACCCGCTCGGTGCGGTATTTGGCGCGCTCCGCGGCGGAGTTCCACATGGACAGCACCAGGAACTCCCGCTCGGCGTCCGCCTCGGCGAAGACCCCGCGCAGCATGCCCGGCGATCCGGCCATGGCCGGATTCCACACCTTCTCCTGCATCAGCGCGAAGTGCTCGGCGCGGTCCTGGTGCACCCTGCAGTGCGCCACCCGCACCACATCGGCGTCGCCGAACCGCGGTTCGAAGCCGGTCTTCACGTCGAAGCGGTAGTCGAAGAGCCGCACCTGGCCGTCGCGGTAGGTGCCGGACTGGGAGGCGGCCAGCCGGTCGTGGGAGCGGGCCATGAAGGAGTCGTAGAGTGCCCGGCTCTCCCAGAACGCGAACAGGTGCACGACCCCGGGCCGTGAGCGGCTCCAGCCACCGCCCTGACCTCGGAATCCGGGCTCGCCCAGCAGCCCCGCCCACTTCCGCTGCCCTCGCTCGAAGCCGCCTCGGTCGACCACGGTGCACCGCATCCACTTGACCAGCACCGCGCTATCGTACGGCCAGTTCAGCATCCGAACGCACCGGTCTCATGAGCCGGCGTCCGGGCCGCTGCCCGGCCGGCACCCACGTGATCCGTCACGGGATAATCCCCGTGCGGGAGCAATTGTTACGCTCGTTCCATGACCACCGTCACTCCCCCCGCCCGGACCGTTGCCGACGTCTCCTGGATGCTGTCGCACACCAGCCGCGTGCTGGCCACCCGGATGGCGGCGGCCTTCGGCGAACTGGGCATCACGCCCCGCGCCTTCTGCGTGCTGTTCCACGCCATGGAGGCGGAGCGGACGCAGATCCAGCTCGCCGAGATCGCCGATCTGGACAAGACGACCATGGTGACCACCGTGGACGAACTGGAGCGGGCGGGCCTGGCCGAGCGGCAGCCGTCCCGCACAGACCGGCGGGCGCGGATCATCCGGGTCACCCCGGCGGGTGAACGGGCCGTCGCCGAGGGCACCAGGATCGCCGACCGGGTGCACGGCGAGGTCCTCCAGGCGCTGGAGCCCGGCGACCGCGAGCCCTTCCTGCGCGCGCTGACCACGCTGACCGGCGGCCTCCTCGCGGCCCCCGCGGAGAGTCCGGCGCCGGTCCGCCGGGCCCGCCGGCCACGCGGCTGACCGCACCGGCCGGAGCCCGCGCCAATCTCATCAGACAACAGATAGTTTCGAAGCAGACTATCTGCTAGTGTCTCACCCGTTCGCACCGACCGGGGAGACACTCCATGCCGAACTCCGCACCGCCCTCCGCGCACCGCGCCCCCTCACCGCCCAGCCCGCGGCTCGCCCTGGCCGTGCTCTGCGCGGGCATGCTCATGATCATCCTGGACGGCAGCATCGTCACTGTCGCCCTCCCCGCCGTCCAGCAGGACCTCGGCTTCTCCTCCGCCAACCTGACCTGGACCGTCAACGCCTATCTGATCGCCTTCGGCGGGCTGCTGCTGCTCGCCGGGCGGCTGGGCGACCTGATCGGCCGCAAGCGGGTGTTCCTGCTGGGGCTGGGCCTGTTCACCGCCGCCTCGGTGCTCTGCGCCCTCGCCACCGGCCAGGCCGTACTGATCGCCGCCCGCTTCCTCCAGGGTGCCGGCGGGGCGCTCACCTCCGCCGTCAGCCTGGGCATGCTGGTCACCCTCTTCCCCGCACCCCGGGAACGCGGCCGGGCGATCGCCGTCTTCAGCTTCACCGGCGCGGCCGGCGCCTCCCTCGGCCAGGTGGCCGGCGGCGTCCTCACCGAGGCGCTGAGCTGGCACTGGATCTTCCTCATCAACCTGCCCCTCGGCATCGCCGCCATGGCGCTGGCCGCCCGGGTACTGCCCGCCGACCGCGGCCCCGGCCTGCGGGCCGGGGCCGACGCCCCGGGCGCCGCCCTGGTCACCGCCGCCCTGATGACCGGCATCTACGCCATCACCGCGACCGAACGCCACGGCTGGGCCTCGATGCACACCCTCGCCCTGTCCGCCGGCGCCGCCCTGCTGCTCGCCGCGTTCCTGCGCCGCCAGGCCACCACCGCCCGTCCGCTGCTGCCACTGCGCGTGCTTCGCTCCCGCAGCGCCGGCGGCGCCAACCTGATCCAGGTGCTGACCGTCTCCGCCTGCTTCGGCTTCCAGGTGATGACCGCCCTCTACCTGCAGAATGCGGCCGGCTACGGGGCGGCGCTGACCGGCCTGGCCATGCTGCCCGCCGCCGTCGCCATCGGCGCCGTCTCGCTGCTGCTCTCCGCCCGGCTGATCGGCCGCTGGGGCGAGCGGCGGGTACTGCTCGCCGGGCTGCTCCTGCTCACCGCCGCGCTCGGCCTGCTGACCCGGCTGCCGGCCGCCCCGCACTACGCCGTCCATCTGCTGCCGACCATGCTGCTGGCGGGCGGCTTCGGACTGGCCATCGCCGCGCTGACGGCGCTCGCCATGGCCGAGGCCGGGCCCGAGGACGCCGGGGTGGCCTCCGGGCTGTTCAACACCACCCAGCAGATCGGCGGCGCCCTGGGCGTGGCGGTGCTCACCACCCCGGCGACGTCCCGCGCCGAGGTGCTGCGCGGACGCGGCACGGACCCGGCCGAGGCCCTCAGCGCCGGCTTCCGCCTCGGCTTCGGCCTGGGCGCGGCGCTGCTCGCCGCCGCCTTCCTGACCGCCCTGTTCCTGCTCCGCGACCGCCCGGCCGGGGCAACCGGCCCGGCCCCCGGCCCGGCCGCCGGCGGGGCCACGGCCGCTGCGGCCGGACCGCGGGAACCGACCGCCCGGATCGGCGCCTGACCCCGGCGGCCCAGAAGGGGGCGCCGGCCACCGGCCGGCGCCCCCTTCCCCCGTACCGGGCTCCGCCGTCAGCTGCAGCCGCTGGTGGAGCCGCAGCCCTCGCAGACGTAGCAGCTTCCGGCACGGCGCATCTTGGTGCCGCAGGAGAAGCACAGCGGTGCGTCGGCGTTCATGCCGAGCTGGATCTCGGCCAGCTCCGTCGAGTTGTGCGCCCCCTGGGGCGCCGGGGCGGAGACGGCGGCCGGCTCCGGGGCCGCCGGCCGGCGGGGCGCGGACTGGGCCAGGCCCTCCACGTCCATGTCCTCGTCCTCGGCGGACGCCTCGTAGGAACCCGTCTCCAGGTGGCGCTGGCGCTCCTCCACCGTGTGGATGCCCAGCGCCGAGCGGGTCTCGAAGGGCAGGAAGTCCAGCGCCAGTCGGCGGAAGATGTAGTCGACGATCGACTGCGCCATCCGCACGTCCGGGTCGTCCGTCATGCCGGCCGGCTCGAAGCGCATGTTGGTGAACTTCGAGACATAGGTCTCCAGCGGCACGCCGTACTGCAGGCCCACCGAGACGGCGATGGAGAAGGCGTCCATCATGCCCGCCAGGGTGGAGCCCTGCTTGGACATCTTCAGGAAGACCTCGCCCAGCCCGTCGTCCGGGTAGCTGTTGGCGGTCATGTAGCCCTCGGCACCGCCGACCGTGAACGAGGTGGTGATGCCGGGCCGCCCCTTGGGCAGCCGGCGCCGCACCGGCCGGTGCTCGGCCGGCTTGGTCTCCGGGGCCGGGGCCCCGGCCCCGGACTCGCTCCCGGCCGCCCCGGACTCGTCCTTCTGCTCCTTCTGCTTCTTCTGCTTCTTGGCGGCGGAGAGCGGCTGGCCGACCTTGCTGCCCTCGACGTAGACCGCCAGCGCCTTCAGGCCGAGCTTCCAGCCCTCCAGATAGATCTGCTCCACATCCTCGACCGTGCTGGTGCCGGGCATGTTCACGGTCTTGGAGATGGCACCGGAGAGGAACGGCTGGGTGGCCGCCATCATCCGCACATGGCCCATCGGGGCGATCGACCGCTCGCCCATGGCGCAGTCGAAGACCTCGTAGTGCTCCGGCTTCAGGCCCGGGGCGTCGACCACGTTGCCGTGCTCGGCGATGTGGGCGACGATCGCCTCGCTCTGCTCGTCCTGGTAGCCGAGCCGCTTCAGCGCCTTGGGCACCGTGGTGTTGACGATCTGCATGGAGCCGCCGCCGACCAGCTTCTTGAACTTGACCAGGGCCAGGTCGGGCTCGATGCCGGTGGTGTCGCAGTCCATCATCAGGCCGATGGTGCCGGTCGGGGCGAGCACGCTGGCCTGGGCGTTGCGGAAACCGTTCTTCTCGCCCAGCCGCAGCACGTCCTGCCAGGCCTCGGTCGCCGCCGCCCACACCGGGGTGTCCAGCTCGTCCATCCGCTTGGCCCCGGCGTTCGCCTCGGCGTGCTGCCGCATCACCCGCCGGTGCGCGCCGGCGTTCCGGGCGTAGCCCTCGTACGGGCCGACGGCGGCGGCCAGTTCCGCCGAGCGCCGGTAGGCGGTGCCGGTCATCAGCGAGGTGACGGCCCCGGCCAGCGCCCGGCCGCCGTCCGAGTCGTAGGCGTGCCCGGTGGCCATCAGCAGCGCGCCCAGGTTGGCGTAGCCGATGCCGAGCTGGCGGAACGCCCGGGTGTTCTCGGCGATCTTCTGCGTCGGGAAGTCGGCGAAGCAGATGGAGATGTCCATCGCCGTGATGACCAGCTCGGTCACCTTGGTGAAGCGCTCGATGTCGAACGCCTGGTGGCCCTCGCCGTCGTCCTTGAGGAACTTCATCAGGTTCAGCGAGGCCAGGTTGCACGAGGTGTTGTCCAGGTGCATGTACTCGCTGCACGGGTTGGAGGCGGTGATCCGGCCGGACTCCGGGCAGGTGTGCCAGTGGTTGATGGTGTCGTCGTACTGGATGCCGGGGTCGGCGCAGGCCCAGGCGGCCTCGGCCATCCGGCGCAGCAGCCCTCTGGCGTCGACCCGCTCGATCACCTCGCCGGTCATCCGGGCGCGCAGGCCGAAGTCGGAGCCGCTCTCCACGGCCCGCATGAAGGCGTCCGTCACCCGCACCGAGTTGTTGGCGTTCTGGTACTGGACGGAGGCGATGTCGTCCCCGCCCAGGTCCATGTCGAAGCCGGCGTCCCGCAGGACCCGGATCTTCTCCTCCTCGCGGACCTTGGTCTCGATGAACGCCTCGATGTCCGGGTGGTCCACGTCCAGCACCACCATCTTGGCGGCCCGGCGGGTGGCGCCGCCCGACTTGATGGTGCCGGCCGAGGCGTCCGCGCCGCGCATGAAGGAGACCGGGCCGGAGGCGTTGCCGCCGGAGGACAGCAGTTCCTTGGAGGAGCGGATCCGGGACAGGTTCAGACCGGCGCCGGAACCCCCCTTGAAGATCATGCCCTCCTCCTTGTACCAGTCGAGGATGGACTCCATGGAGTCCTCGACCGCGAGGATGAAACAGGCGCTGACCTGCTGCGGCTGCTTGGTGCCGACGTTGAACCAGACCGGCGAGTTGAAGCTGAAGACCTGGTGCAGCACCGCGTGGGCGAGCTCGTGCTCGAAGATCTCGGCATCGGCCGGGGAGGCGAAGTAGCCGTGCTCCTCACCGGCCGCCCGGTAGGTCTTCACCACCCGGTCGATGAGCTGCTTCAGGCTGGTCTCGCGCTGGGGCGTGCCCACGGCTCCGCGGAAGTACTTGCTGGTGACGATGTTGACCGCGTTCACCGACCAGAAGTCGGGGAACTCGACGCCGCGCTGCTCGAAATTGACCGAGCCGTCGCGCCAGTTGGTCATGACGACGTCACGCCGCTCCCAGACCACCTCGTCGTAGGGGTGCACCCCCGGGGTGGTGTGGATGCGCTCGAAGCGCAGGCCCTTGCCCGCGGTCCTGCCGCCCTTGGCCGTCCTGGCGCGGGAGCCGCGTGCTGAGCCACTCGTCGTCTCTGTCATTCCGCCTCCCTGTATGGGCATAACGCCCGGTCGCCCACCGGATCTTCCCGGTGCGCCTTGCCGTTGTGCTGCTGCTTGTGCTGCTGACTGACGCTCCGGCTGCCGCCGTTCCGCTCCGTGGCCGCACTGTCACGGCGCGCACCGGCGCTCCGGAAACCTCCTCCGGCCGCCCCGGCGGCCGGCGCTACCGGCCGCCGCCGGGACCGGGTGGTCCGGCGCGAAGCTCCGCGATGGCGGCCTCGAAGTCCGCCAGTGAGTCGAATGCCCGGTACACGGAGGCGAACCGCAGGTACGCCACCACGTCGAGCTCTCTGAGGGGCCCGAGTATCGCCAGGCCGACATCGTGGGTGGAGAGCTCCGCGCTGCCGGTGGCCCGCACGGCCTCTTCCACGCGCTGGCCGAGCCGGGCGAGCGCGTCCTCGGTGACCGGCCGCCCCTGGCACGCCTTGCGCACCCCGGCGATCACCTTGTCGCGGCTGAAGGGCTCGGTGACGCCGCTCCGCTTGATCACCATCAGGGCGGCGGTCTCCAGTGTGGTGAATCTCCGGCTGCACTCCTGGCACTGCCGGCGCCGCCGGATGGTGGTGCCGTCGTCCGCCGTGCGGCTGTCGACGACCCGGCTGTCGGGGTGGCGGCAGAAGGGGCAGTGCATGATTCCCACACCCTCCAGCAAGCCGCCGCGGACACCACCGATCACCCCGTGCGGGACCTTGGTCCGTGCCCTTGGCCCCTGCGAGGTGGCACCAGCATAACCACAATTTCTGGTGGCCGCCGCACATACAACCACTAGATCTGGTGTCGGGGTGTCAGATCCGATGGACGCGCGCATCGCGCCGCGGGCACCGTGGGCGGCGGGCCCCCGCGAGCATACGGGGTACCCGCCGCGTACTGTGGGCGGCACCCCGGGACGGCCGCCGCGGCACCCGGGAGGGTCTTCCGGGACGGGCCCCGGAGCCGCCGGGACACCGCACGGAGCCGCCGGACGGCCCGCCGGAGAGGACCGGGAAGGACCGGGAAGGACCGGGAAGGACCGGGGCAGCGCGCGGGGAGTCGCCACGGACAGGGCAGGGAGAGGCCGGGAGGGGACCGGGGGGAGCACCGGAGCAGTGCGCGGAGGGGGCGGAACGCAGGGGTCGCGGAGTCCGCCTCATACACCGCAGGGCATGATCAGGTCAGGCGATCGGTCATATTTCACTCGAACGTGTGTTTGGCGCAACCTTTCGATAGCAACTACCGTTGTCAGGCCAGGAAAACCCACCTGCGAGAGGGGCGAGGATGACCACCGCAGCAGAACACACCATCACGGCGACCCCGGGCCACGCCGCAACACACCCCGGCCACGGCCCGATTGCCCCGGAACCGGCCGCGCAGCGCTCGGCCCCCGGCAGGCCACCCGGCATCCGGGCGGACAGCTCCGGGCTGACCGACCGGCAGCGCCGGGTGATCGAGGTGATCCGTGACTCGGTGCAGCGCCGCGGCTATCCCCCGTCCATGCGGGAGATCGGCCAGGCGGTCGGCCTGTCCTCCACCTCCTCGGTCGCGCACCAGCTCATGGCACTGGAGCGCAAGGGCTTCCTGCGCCGGGACCCGCACCGGCCCCGGGCCTATGAGGTGCGCGGCGCGGACACCCCCGCCCCGCCCCCCGCGGACACCTCGGGCAAGCCCGCCGCCTCCTATGTCCCGCTCCTCGGACGGATCGCGGCCGGCGGCCCCATCCTGGCCGAGGAATCCGTGGAGGACGTCTTCCCCCTCCCCCGCCAGCTCGTCGGGGACGGCGAGCTGTTCGTGCTCAAGGTGGTCGGCGATTCCATGGTCGACGCGGCCATCTGCGACGGGGACTGGGTCACCGTCCGGCGGCAGCCCGTCGCGGAGAACGGCGACATCGTCGCCGCCATGCTGGACGGCGAGGCGACCGTCAAGCGCTTCAAGCGGGAGGACGGCCAGGTCTGGCTGCTCCCGCACAACGCGGCCTACCAGCCCATTCCGGGCGACCACGCCACCATCCTGGGCAAGGTCGTCGCGGTCATGCGGCGGCTCTGAGCGAGCCGCTGTCCGGCACCGCCCAGGCGGCATGGCGGCGGGCCGGGCGCCCCAGAAGGGCGCCCGCCTCTGCACCGGGCCGGCCCCTCGTGGCTCCGGCCGCACCTCCCTGCTGATCCCGCCACCGCCGGCCGGCGGACCGGCCGCCCTCCCCGCAGCACCGGCCGGGTCACCCCCGGTACCGGCACGCCCGCGCGGGCACACCCGCGCCGAAGGCCCGCGGGCCCGGCGAGGAGTCCCCTCAGGGCTGAGCCGCCCGGGCCGCGGCGTCGATGGCGGCCAGTGAGCGGCGCACCTGGTTGCGGTCGTTGGTGTACCAGAAGTCCGGCATCGAGGCGCGCAGAAAGCCGCCGTACCGGGCAGTGGCCAGCCGGGGATCGAGCACCGCGACCACCCCGCGGTCGTCCACGGCCCGCACCAGCCGGCCGGCGCCCTGCGCCATCAGCAGCGCGGCATGGGTGGCGGCCACGGCCATGAAGCCATTGCCGCCGGCGCTCTCCACCGCTCGCTGGCGGGCGCTCATCAGCGGATCATCGGGCCGGGGGAACGGAATCCGGTCCATCACCACCAGCTGGCAGTTCGGTCCGGGCACATCCACGCCCTGCCACAGCGACAGCGTGCCGAACAGACAGGTGCGGGCATCGGCGGCGAAGGTCCGGATCAGCTCGCCCAGGGTCTCCTCGCCCTGCAGCAGGATCGGCAGATCCAGCCGGCCGCGCAGTTCCTCGGCGGCGTGCTGCGCGGCGCGCATGGAGGAGAACAGGCCCAGCGTCCGGCCCCCGGCCGCCTCCATCAGCTCGGCCAGTTCGTCCAGCATGTCGGCCCGGCCGCCCTCCCGCCCGGGCGGTGAGAGGTGCCGGGCCACATAGAGGATGCCCTGCTTGCGGTAGGTGAACGGCGAGCCCACATCCAGGCCGCGCCACACCGGCGCCTCGTCCCCCGTCTCCTCGTCCCCGGCCTCTTCCTTCCCCTCTGCTCCGGCTGCTCCGGCTGTGCCGGAACCGCCCTCCGGGCCGAGGCCCAGCGAGGCGGCGATGCCGTGGAAATCCCCGCCCAGCTTCAGGGTCGCGGACGTCAGGATCACCGAGCGCTCGGTGAACAGCTTCTCCCGCAGCAGACCGGAAACCGTCAGCGGCGCCACGCGCAGCGAGGCACCGTAGCGGTCGTGCCGCTCGTACCACAGGACGTCGTACTCCGAGCCCTCCAGGATCCGGTCGCACACCTCCTGGACGTTCTCGACGGAGGCCAGCGCCTGGCGGCGGACGGCCTCCTCGTCGCTCAGCGAGGCATCCCGGGTGGTGCCGATGGCGGTGATCACGGTCCGGGCCGCATCGCGCAGTGCCGCCAGCGCATAGCCCAGATCCTCGGGAATCTCCTCCAGCCGGCCGGGCAGGGCCAGCTCCATCAGCCGCTCGAAGCTCTCCGCGGCCGTCTGCAGCCGGTCGGCGGCCTTTTCGTCGACCAGCTTGGCCGCGCGCCGCACCGCGCGGTTCACCCCGCCCGGGGTCAGCTCCCCGGTGGCCACCCCGGTGACCCGGGAGACCAGCTCGTGGGCCTCGTCGATGATCAGGACCTCGTGCTCGGGCAGCACCGGCGCGCCCTCCAGCGCGTCGATGGCCAGCAGCGCGTGATTGGTGACGATGACCTCGGCGAGCTT
Organism: Streptomyces sp. YIM 98790; assembly: GCF_011421595.1. Classification (GTDB taxonomy): domain Bacteria; phylum Actinomycetota; class Actinomycetes; order Streptomycetales; family Streptomycetaceae; genus Streptomyces. Next base: position 16,939 of record NZ_WTLH01000107.1, read on the forward strand.
GGCCCGCTCCCGGGCCGCCTCGGCGAAGCACTCGGTGCCGTAGGGGCACTTGGCCGCGCCCAGGCACTCCCGCGCCGAGACCGACACCTGGGACCAGGCCCGGTCCGAGACGCCCGGGGAGAGGGCGTCGCGGTCCCCCGTCTCGGTCTCGTCCGCCCAGTCCCGCAGGCGCAGCAGATCCCGGCCCAGCCGGCTGCTGGCCCCGCCGCCCGCGGCAACGGCGGCCTGCGCCGCCTCGAAGGGGTCGAACAGGCCCTCCTCCTCGTCCTGCGGCACGCCCTCGTGCAGCCGGTGCAGACAGAGATAGTTGGAGCGGCCCTTGAGGGTGGCGAACTCGGGACGGCGGCGCAGCAGCGGGTGCAGGGCCTCCACCGTGCGCGGCAGATCCCGCTCGATGAGCTGCCGCTGGAGGGCGAGTGTGGCGGTGGCGACGATCACCCGCTCGCCCTGCGCCAGCGCCGGCACCAGATACCCCAGTGATTTGCCGGTGCCGGTGCCCGCCTGGACCAGCAGATGGCTGCCGTCCGCCACGGCCTCGGCGACCGCCTCGGCCATGGCCGCCTGGCCGGGCCGCGGCGAGCCGGAGACGGCGGCCACCGCGGCGCCCAGCAGCGCCGCCAGATCGGGCTGCCCGGCCGCCGCGGGAGCGGCCCGGTCCGGACCGGACGCTTCGGGCGGGGCGGACGGTGCGGGGTGCGGGGCGGAGTCGCCGGTCGTTGCGCTCATAGACCGGTAACCCTACGCCGCCGCACTGACACCGCGGGCCGGTTCCCGCACCCGCCCGCCCCGGGCGGCGCACCGCAGCGGCCGCCGCCCGCCGAGCACCGGACGACGACGGCTGCGGACGACGGCCGCGGACGACGACCGCTGCGGGTGACGGGCGCCGCGCGGTCGCGAGAGGGCTCAGCGTGCCCTGACCAGCACGGCGGCCCGGCGTCCGGGCAGCGGCACCTCGGTCACGCTGCGGAAACCGGCGCGGTGCAGGGCGGCCACGGCCGCTCCGTCCCGCACGTCCGGAGCGGCCAGCACCCGGCCGCAGGCCGGCCGGCTGCGCAGGATGAGCTCGCCGGCCGCGGCCAGCAGCCGCGCGCCCAGCCCGGGCTGCTGCGCGGCGGCCGGCGCCAGCAGCGTCCGCATCCCGGTGTCGTGCGGCAGGCAGGGGAAGCACCGGGCCAGGGCGGAGAGATCGGCGCGGTAGATCTCCCAGTAGCCGGCCGGTGTGCCGTCCAGCAGGCCGAGACAGGGCACGCTGCGGCCGTCGCCGCGGAGCTGGGCGGCCAGGCGCTCGGCCGGGTCCCGGGGCGGCTCCCAGAACTCGGCCGCGGCCGGGTCGCCGAGCCAGCCGGTGAGCAGCGGCAGATCGGTCTCCGGCCGGACCGGCCGCAGCCGCAGGCTGTGCCGCGCCCCGTCGTCCGTCGTCACCACCGCCGGTTCCCAGGCGGCCACCGTGTCCAGCAGATCACGCGGCGGCCGGCCCGGTGGGGCGGGCGGCGCGGGCAGTTCCACGGTCTCCTGCTCGCTCGGATCTCCGGGCACGCGCTCGTCCCCGGTGGCACCGCCGGTGCCGGTGCCGCTGCCGCTGCCGGTGTGCATGGTCGGGTCCTCCTCGGCGGCTCCCGGGGCCCGCCGGTGCGCGGTCCCCGGAAGGGCAACGAGCGGGCCGCGCACCGATCACGGCCGGCTGGGCCCCTCCTGCTCCGACCTGCTGTCAGTTCCCGGATCGCGCGGCGGCCCGGAGACGATTCCACGACACGGCCGGGACGCCCCCGCTACACGTACCCGGAACCGGCCACCCGGATTTCTCCGTCCACCACGACACCGGCATAGTTGGGGGGCCGTCCCGATGCCGGGGCAGCAACCGTCTTGCGGCCCGCGGGTCACGAGGCCCACGTCAGAACAGAACCGCTCAGGGGGAATTCACCCATGTCTTTGATGCGCAGGCGCCACCGAGCCGCCCTCGCGGCCGGAGCCGTGGCCGCTGCTCTCGCCCTCACCGCCACCGCCTGCGGCCCCGGCGAGGACGAAGCGGGCTCTGGCGGCAAGGAGGACAACCAGCCCGTCGAGAAGCCGGACAGCCAGGAGGACCGGCTCAACGACCTGCTCGACGCCCTGCCGGTCGACATCGATGTCGACAAGTGGAAGGACGGCGAGTGGAAGAACTGGGACCAGGACCAGTGGCTGCGCGAGGCCGGTGAGTACATCGGCATCATCATCGAGGACTTCTGGGACGCGGACCGCATGCGGGACGCCCTCGACATGGACCGGGGCGTCGACGAGGAAGAGATCGAGGACGTGGACCCGGGCGAGGAGGAGCCGCCCGCGGACGACCCGGACGACGACCGCGGCGTCACCGACCCCGACCCGGTCCCGGTCGAGGCGGTGGCCGAGCCGGCGCCGTACACCGGGAACAACCCGGCCGTGGGGAAGATCTTCATGGAGACTCCGGAGGGCACCATGGTGTGCTCCGGCTCGGTGGTGAAGGACCCGGATAACCCGGGCAAGTCCAACCTGGTCGCCACCGCGGGCCACTGCGTGCACGCGGGCGCCGAGGGCGGCTGGTTCCGCAACGTGGCCTTCGTGCCGGCGTACAACTCCAGCGGTGTGCCGCTGGAGGAGTCGGTCAACCTGCCGTTCGAGGAGATCGCCCCGCTGGGCATCTGGTGGGCCGAGTACGTGGGCACCACGGACTACTGGGTGCAGAACGGCACCGCGGTCGGCGGTGACGGCGCGCACCAGGACTTCGCGGTGATGAAGGTCGTCCCGGAGGAGGGCACCACCCAGTCCCTGGAGGAGATGACCGGCGCGGCCTACGACATCACCTTCGACGCGCCGGCCGTGTCGCAGCTCAGCCCCTTCAAGGTGATCGGCTACCCGGCGGCGGAGCCGTTCGACGGCGAGCAGATGTACAGCTGCACCGACCAGCCGACCCGGCTGTCGCTGGACCCCGCCCAGCCGGTGATGTACCGGGTGGGCTGCACCATGACCGCCGGTTCCTCGGGCGGCCCCTGGATTCACGACGGCGCGCTGATCTCGGTCACCTCGATCGGCCCCTACGACTCCACCTGGCTGGCCGGCCCGCGGCTGGAGGCCGACTGCGAAGAGGTCTTCGACACGGTCCGCACCAGCTGACCCACGGCTCCCCGCCGCGGGGCGCGGCAGGAGCGGCACAGCAGCAGGCCGGGCCCGCCTCCTCGGACGAGGAGGCGGGCCCGGCCGCGTGCGGTCGCTGCGCTCGCGGAGACGCGCTCAGCCGCGGGCGACGGCGAGCGGGCTGCGCAGGGTGCCGCTGCCCGGCACGGGGGCGCCCGGGTCGGCACCCAGTTCCACGATCCGGTTGTCCCGGTCCACGTGCACCACCCGGGGCCGCAGCGCGCGTGCCTCGGCGTCGTCCACCTGCGCATAGCTGATCAGGATGACCAGATCGCCGGGCCTGACCAGATGGGCCGCCGCGCCGTTGATGCCGATCACTCCGGAACCGCGCTCCCCCTCGATGACATAGGTCTCCAGCCGGCTGCCGTTGTCGATGTCGACGATGTGCACCAGCTCGCCGGGCAGCAGATCGGCGGCCTCCATGAGCTCGGCGTCGATGGTGACCGATCCCACATAGTGCAGGTCGGCATGGGTCACCGTGGCACGGTGGATCTTCGACTTGAACATGGTACGCAGCATTGCGGCACTCCTGGATGTTGGCTCCCTGCCTGCATATGCGCAGGTCAAGGGCGGTTTCCGTACCCTGGGGCAAGTCGCGCGTCCGGCCGGCTTTCACCAGGTTTTGCAGGACTCTTGCTGACCGATTGCTGACTTTCCTGACACATCGTCACGCAGCGACGGAAGGCTTGCGCCGGCACTCCGGCCCCTGCCGTGACGACGCCCCCAGGGTACGCAATCGCCCCCTGCCCCATACCTGGGGCCACCTCCACCCGCAGTCGCACCGCTCTCACCCCCGGCGCGCGGGCCGACACGACCGCGCCGCGGATCCGGCGGGACGCGGTCTCCGCCGTGCACATCGGCGCAGCGTGCGCCGCCCTCACTCGCGGCCCGCCAAAGAGAGGTCGGGAATATAGCGGATCATCGCCGGTTGGCCAAACCGGGCCGTATTCCGAACATGGCGTTTATGACCGTCAGGCACTGACCAGCGTCCACGGTCGGATTCCGTGACCCTACGAAAATGGTACGACCGTGACCATGGCCAAAGGCAACGTTAGCCATCAGGCATGGTCAGCAGGACAGCTCTACTGGAGAGGCTCAATGCCCGTTTCCTCTATTACTCAGTCGCAAAGTAGTGTCCCGTCCTCCAGCCGAACGGGG
>NZ_WTLH01000108.1 GCF_011421595.1 Streptomyces sp. YIM 98790
CCGCGGGCCCCGCGCCCGTGCCGGCCGCCGAGGAGCAGCAGGGCCAGCCCGGCCGCCGCCCAGCAGGCCAGCACCGTCAGCGGGAACCCGGCCGCGCTGCCGTCGAAGAAGGCGACCGAGCGCAGCGAGGCCGCGGTGGCACCGGGCGGCAGCAGCCGGCCGAGCAGGCCGACCGGGTCCGGCAGCATCTCGGGTGCGGCGGCGGCCCCGGAGAACGGGTTGCCGAGGAAGACGACCACCAGTGCGGCCACCCCGATTCCGGGCGGGCCGAGCAGTGCGGCCAGCCCGCTCACCGTGGCCGCCACGGCCAGCGCGCCGAGCATGAGCACTCCGGCCGCCGCCCACCAGTTGCCGTCCAGCACGCCGAGCCAGCTGTGCAGCATCGCGGCGCCGGCCATTCCGGCCAGCGCGGTGGCCCCGAACAGCGCGGCCGCCGCCCGGCCGCCGCGCAGCCCGAGTGCGGTGACCATGGCGCCGGTGGCGATGCCGGCGATGGCGATCGGCAGCACGCTGGCGGAGAAGGCGCCGCCGCGCGGGTCGGCGGCCGGGGCGGGCACCACATCGGTGACGGCCGGCTCGGTGCCCTCGGGCAGCTGCGCGGCGAGGGACTCCTGGAGCATCTGGGCGACGGCGGGGCCGCCGGCCGAGGCGGTGAGCAGCTCCGGCTGCGGGCCGGGGACCAGCGCCGCATAGATCTCCCGGTCCTCCAGGGCCGCCGCGGCCTGTTCCCGGCTTTCGTAGAACTCGATGTCGAAGGCGCCGTCGTGCTCCCCGAGCCGCTCGGCGAGCGGGGCGGTGGCCTGCTCCGGTCCGGCCAGGCCGATCGGGAGATCGTTGGGCGCGGTGCGGGCGGTCGGCCAGGCGAAGGCCCACAGGGCGGTGGCGACCAGCACCGGGACCAGGACGAGCACGGCGGCCAGTGCGCGGGCGGGCGGCGGACCGCTCCGGGCGGGGGGCTCCGCGGCTGCGGACGGGGACGTGGGCATCGGGACCTCCGGACTCCGGACCTGCCAGAGAATGATCGTTCGTTTTTCTTGGCTCCCAGCGTGGTGCCGCGGGCGGTCGCTTGTCAAGAATGAACGTTCGTTTTAGGCTCCGGGGCATGGCCCGCGTATCCCAGGAACACCTCGACGCACGTCGTCAGCAGATCCTCGACGGGGCGGCGGCGTGCTTCTCCCGCAACGGCTTCCACGCCACGTCCATGCAGGACGTGCTGCAGGAGGTCGGTCTGTCCGCCGGTGCCGTCTACCGGTACTTCCGCAGCAAGGACGAGATGATCGCGGCGATCGTGACCGGGGTGCTGGAGACCCTGGGCTCCTCCTTCGCCGAACGGACCCGCGATCCCGTGCCGCTGCGCCCTGCGGACATGGTGATGCAGGTGGTCGAGCGGATGTGGCGGCTGCTGGCCGAGCGCGGCATCACCCCCGGACTGATCGTCCAGGTGTGGGCCGAGACCACCCGCAATCCGCAGCTGGCGGACCGGCTGCGCCAGGGCTTCACCGTGGTCCTGGACGCCTGGACCGCGATCGTGCGGCGCTACCAGGAGCTGGGCTGGCTCGACCCCGCCGTCCCGCCGGTGAACGTGGCCCGCACCATGGTCTCCACCGTGCAGGGCTTCATCCTCCAGATGGCGGTGCTGGGCGATCCGGGCCGGCTGGACGTCTCCCAGCTCCCGGTGCTGGAGTCCGGCCTGCGCGCGCTCACCGCCATGGCCCCGCCCGGGGCGGGTGCGGAACCGGCGGCGGGTGCGGGCGCGGGGGAGCGGTAGCGGAGGGGGCCGCGGGGTCCTGCCGGGTCCGGGTTCAGCCGTGGTCGGCGGGCAGGGTGCGCTCGTCCAGCTCGGCGCGCAGCCGGCGGTCCACGGCCAGCGAGATCTCCGCGTTGACCACCTGCTTGGCCAGCGGGCGCAGCCGCTCCACCAGCTCGGTCACCTTCTTCACGTCCTCCTCGGACAGCGCCGCGCCGGGCTCGTGCCCCGGGAGCGCGGTGGGCAGCAGATGGGTGCGCAGCAGGCCGGTGAACAGCCCGGCGAGCGCGTCCGCCTGCTCGCGCAGCCGCCGGCCCGCCTCCAGCACGGCGGCCAGCGGCAGCCCTGTGCGCACCAGCTCCGAGGACGCCTCCAGCAGCCCGCGGCTGACATGCACCAGTTCCTCGCCGTCCACCGCCAGATAGCCGATGTCCAGCGCGGCGGCGAGGTTCCCGGCGCTCACCTCGCCCTCGAAGTAGCCGGCCAGCTCCTCGGGGGTGAGCCGGACCGGCTCCTCCTCGGCCCACGGCGCGCGTTCGGCCAGCCCCAGCAACTCGGCGGTCTCCCCGCGGTCCCGGCCGCCGGAGAAGGCGGCGATCAGCTCGGCCACCCCGCTGAGCGTGTGGCCGCGTTCCAGCAGTGCCGCGATGGTGCGCAACCGGGCGAGATGAGCGTCGTTGTACCAGGCGATCCGGCCCTCCCGGCGGGGCGGCGGCAGCAGCCGCCGCTCGCGGTAGAAGCGCAGGGTGCGCACGGTGATGCCGGCCGCCTCGGCCAGCTCGGCGGTGCGGTACTCGCGCCCCTGCCCGCCCCCGGGTGCGGGACCGGCGGCGTCCCGCGCCCCGGGCCCCTCCGGCCGTGCCTCGCCCTGTTCCTCGCCCATGGTCGGCAGCTTAGGGCAGGGCGTGGCGGTGTCGCCGGGTCCCGTGAAGGTTGCGGGAATTCGGAGCGACTGCCCCCTACCAGTCGGTAGCAAACTGCTCTACGCTCCCACGGTGCCAGTAAATACTGGCGCGATCATGCAACCGCATGCGGCGGCATGCGGCAGCATGCGACATCATGCGACGCGGCACCCCGGGAGGCGGCATGGACGAACGGCACCACGTCAGAGTGGCGGTGATCGGCACCGGATTCGGCGGGCTGGGCGCCGCCGTACGGCTGCGCCGCATGGGCATCACCGACTTCGTCCTGCTGGAGCGGGCCGGCGCGGTCGGCGGCACCTGGCGGGACAACACCTACCCGGGCTGCGCCTGTGACGTGCCCTCCCATCTGTACTCCTTCTCCTTCGCGCCGAACCCCCGCTGGCCCCGCAACTTCTCCGGCCAGGAACACATCCGGGCCTATCTGGAGTGGGTCACCGACACCTTCGGGCTGCGCCCCCACATCCGGTTCGACTCCGAGGTCACCGCCGCCCGCTGGGACCACGAGGAACTGCGCTGGGTGGTGGACACCGCCACCGGCACCCTCACCGCCGACGTGCTGGTCTCTGCCACCGGCCCGCTCTCCGACGCCCGCATCCCCGAGGTGCCGGGCCTGGACACCTTCCCCGGCCGGGTGTTCCACTCCGCCCGCTGGGACCACGACTACCCGCTGCGCGGCAAGCGGGTGGCCATGATCGGCACCGGCGCCTCGGCGATCCAGATCGTGCCCGCCATCGAACGCGAGGTCACCCGGCTCTCGGTGTTCCAGCGCACCCCGCCCTGGGTGCTGCCGCGCGCCGACCGCCGGATCACCCCGGCCGAGCAGTGGCTGCACAGCAAGGTGCCGCTGACCCGGGCGCTCCGCCGCCAGCTCCTCTGGGGCATCCGCGAGCTCCAGGTGGGGGCCTTCGCCAAGCACCCCGGGCAGCTGAAGGTGATCGAGCGGATGGCCGCCCGGCACCTGCGCCGCACCATCAAGGACCCGGAGCTGCGCCGGGTGCTCACCCCCGACTACCGCATCGGCTGCAAGCGCATCCTGCTGTCCAACGACTGGTATCCGGCGCTGGCCAAGCCCCATGTCGATCTCATCCCGTCCGGGCTGCGCGAGGTGCGCGGCTCCACCCTGGTCGCCGCGGACGGCACCGAGGCGGAGGCGGACGCCATCGTCTTCGGCACCGGCTTCCACGTCACCGACATGCCGATCGCCCGGCGGATCAAGGGCGCGGACGGCACGACGCTGGCCGAGTCCTGGCAGGAGCACGGCATGCAGGCGCTGCGCGGCTCCACCGCGGCCGGCTTCCCCAACCTGCTCTTCGTCATCGGCCCCAACACCGGCCTGGGCAACAGCTCGATGATCCTGATGATCGAGTCCCAGCTGAACTATCTGGCCGACTACCTGGCCAAGCTCGCCGTGCTCGGCCAGGGCACCGCGCTGGCCGCCAAGCGGTCCGCGGTGGAGCGCTACAACGCCTGGGTGCAGCGCAGGATGGCCCGCTCGGTGTGGAACACCGGCGGCTGCGTCTCCTGGTACCTGGACGACCAGGGGCGCAACACCACGGTCTGGCCCGGCACCACGGGAGAGTTCCGCCGCATCACCCGCGGCGTGGACCTGGCCGAGTACGACGTGCTGCACGTCCGCGACCGCGAGGGAGCCGCCCGATGAGCCCCGGCCGCAGCGGCAGCCGCACCGCCGCCGCCGCCGCGCCGGCCGGGCCCGCGCCCGCCGTGCTCACCGTGGAGTCCACCGGCGGCGCCCGGCTGCACACCGAGATCCACGGCCCCGAGGACGCGCCCACGGTGGTGCTGTCGCACGGCTGGACCTGCAACACCTCCTTCTGGGAGCCGGTGGTCCGGCGGCTGGCCGACGGCCACCGGGTGGTGCTCTACGACCAGCGCGGGCACGGGCGCTCCCCGGCCACCCCGCGCGCCTGCTCCACCGAGGCGCTGGCCGACGACCTGTGCGCGGTGCTGGCGGCGGCCGTGCCCGCCGGGCGGCGCGCCGTGGTCGGCGGGCACTCCATGGGCGGGATGACCATCGTCGCGGCGGCCGGCCGCCCGGAGTTCCGGGAGCGGGCCGCGGCGGCCATGCTCTGCAGCACCGGCATGGGCGGGCTCACCACCGAGGCCCGGGTGGCACCGGTCAAGGCGCTGTCCGTGCGCCGGCTGATGCAGAAGACCTTCCTCACCTCCTCGCTGCCCATGGGGCCGGTGACCCCGGTCAGCCGCAGCATGCTGCACTACGTGACCATGGGGCCGGGCGCCGGGCCGGAACTCCGGACCACCGTGGCCGAGATGGTCACCGCCTGCCCGCGCCGGGTGCGCGGCGAATGGGGCCGGGTGCTGGACCGGCTGTCCCTGCTGGACCGGCTGCCGCAGCTGACCGTGCCGACCGTCGTGGTGCACGGCACCAGGGACCGGCTCACGCCGCCGGTGCATGCCCACCGGATGGCGGGAAGGCTCCCGGACTGCGAGGGTCCGGTCCTCCTGGACGGCCTGGGACACATGACCCCGCTGGAGGACCCGGAGCGGATAGCCGGGATTCTCCGCGACCTGGCCGGCCGCCATCTGCCCCCGGCGGCCTCCGCCGGCCGGGACGCCCGCACCAGGCGCACCAAGCGCAAAGAACCCAGCGAGTCCAGCGAGCCCAGCGAGCGCGATGGGCGCGATGAGCGGAACGAGGAGGTGGCCTGAACATGCCGGGCCGACGCAAGGCACTGACCGGGCAGGTGGCGGTGGTCACCGGCGCCGCCCGCGGCATCGGCGAACTGCTCGCCCGAAAGCTCTCGGCACGCGGCGCCCGGGTGGCCCTGGTGGGCCTGGAGCCGGAACGCCTGAAGGAGGTCTCCGCCTCCCTGCCCGGCGAATCCGCCTGCTGGGAGGCGGACGTCACGGACGACGACGCCATGCGCCGGGTGGCCGGCGAGGTGGCCGCCCATTTCGGTGCGGTCGACATCGTGGTGGCCAACGCCGGCGTCGCGACCGGCGGCCCGTTCGCCGACTCCGAGGACCGGACCTGGCGCCGGGTGATCGAGGTCAACCTGATCGGCGGGGCCGTCACCTGCCGCGCCTTCCTGCCGGAACTGCTCCGCAGCGGCGGCTACTTCCTGCAGATCGCCTCCCTGGCGGCGATCACCCCGGCACCCATGATGACCGCCTACTGCGCCTCCAAGTCCGGCGTGGAGGCGTTCGTGCACAGCCTGCGGGCCGAGGTCGGCCACCGCGGGGTGCGGGTCGGCGTCGGTTATCTGAGCTGGACCGACACCGACATGGTGCGCGGTGCCGACGAGGACGAGGCGCTGCGCGATGTGCGGCGCACCCTGCCCTGGCCGGTCGGCCGCACCTACCCGCTGGAGCCGGCCGTGGAGCGGCTGGTGGCCGGCATCGAGCGCCGTTCCGCCCACGTCTACGCCCAGTGGTGGCTTCGCGGCATGCAGCCGGTGCGGCCGTATCTGCCCACCCTGATCGGCGTCCTCGGCCAGCGCGAGATGCGGAAGGCGGCGTCCCGGCTGTCCGGCCCGGCGCGGCGCCGGGGCCTGGTCGGCGCGGGCGGCGCGGCGGACGAGAGGGCACGCACCGGCGGCTGACGGTCCCTGCACGGACCGCGCCGGTGCGGGGCGTTCCGCCGGGCCGCCGGGCCCGGCGGGGCGTCCGGTGCGGGACCGGGCCGGCGGCGGGGCGCAGCCGATCCGGGACCGCACAGCGCCGGGGCGCACTCCCGCACGGGAGTGCGCCCCGGTATCCGTTGCCCGGCGGGGCGGTCAGCGCTCGCGCCGGATGTCGTCCCAGGTCTCCTCGGCGCGGTCGCGCATGCCCTGCCGGCCGGACTCCCCGGACTCCTCCGGCTCCCTGGACTCCCTGGACTCCCGGGTCTTCCCGGTCTTCCCGGCCTCCCGGGTCTCCTCGCGGGAGGAGCGCTCCTGCTGCTCGTGCTGCGGATTCCGGCCGCGCTCGCCCTTCTGGCGCTCGTTCATCTTCTCCTTGGCCTGGTCCATCATCTCGTTGGCCTTGTCCTTGAACTTGTCGCCCATGCCCATGGTCGTCACTCCTGTCGGCCTGGTCAGTACGGTGTGGTCCGCGACCAGCGTCACCCCCGCCGGGGCCCCGCGCACTCCGGGCGCGGCACAACGGGTGACCCGCACACCGCGCCCGGGCGGGACGGGCGGCGCGGCTCAGGCGCGGGGCGGCAGCGGCGGGCGGCGGCGGTCCGGCACGCCGGAGTAGTCCGGCGGGGAGGCGGCCGGCCGGTCGGCCAGCAGTTCCAGGGCCATCCGCACCGCGGTCTCCAGCACCACATTGCGGCCCTCGGCCCAGTCCAGCGGTGAGCGCACCGCCTCCAGATCCGGTTCCACGCCGCGGTTCTCCACCTCCCAGCCGTAGCCCTCGAACCAGGCGGCGTTCATCGGCACGGTGATCACGGTGCCGTCGCCGAGCCGGTGCCGGCCGGTCATGCCGACCACCCCGCCCCAGGTCCGGCAGCCGATCACCGGTCCCAGGCCGAGCAGTGTGAAAGCCGCGGTGATCATGTCCCCGTCGGAGGCGGTGGCCTCGTCGGTGACCGCCACGACCGGACCGCGCGGCGCGTTGGAGGCGTAGCTGATGGGCTGGGCGTTACGGGTGAGGTCCCAGCCCAGGATGGTGCGGGTCAGCTTCTCCACCACCAGCTCGCTGATGTTGCCGCCGGCGTTGCCGCGCACGTCCACGATCAGCCCCTGGCGGGAGAACTCCATGCGCAGGTCGCGGGTGAACTGCGCCCAGCCGGAGCCGCCCATGTCCGGGATGTGCACATAGCCGCACCGGCCGCCGCTGAGCCGGTGCACGGTCTCGCGGCGGAGACCCACCCAGTCCTGGTAGCGCAGCGGGCGGTCGTCGATCAGCGGGCTGACCGCTATCCGCCGGGGCCGGACGCCCGGTTCCCCTGCCGCGGCCGGGGGGTCGAGAAAGGTGAGCTCCACGGTGGAGCCGCCCGTCCCGGCCAGCAGCGGCCAGGGGCCGGCCACCGGATCGACCGGGCGGCCGTCCACATGGGTCAGCACCGCGCCCTCGCGCAGCCCGGTGCCGGCCAGCGGCGAACGGGCCCGCGGGTCCGAGGAGTCGCCGGGCAGGATGCGGGCCACCCGCCAGCTCCCGGACTCCCGGTCGGGCAGCAGGTCGGCGCCCAGCAGCCCCATGGCCCGCTGGTAGTGCGGCGGGCCCTCGTTGCGCCGGGCCGGGACCACATAGGCGTGCGAGGTGCCCAGCTCGCCCAGGGTCTCGCGGAGCAGATCGGCGAACTCGTCCGGTGTGGCCACCCGCTCCACCAGCGGCCGGTACTGGTCCAGCACCGCCTTCCAGTCGATGCCGCACATCTCCGGCTCCCAGAAGTAGGCCCGGATCAGCCGCCCGGCCTCCTCGAAGGACTGCCGCCACTCGGCGGCCGGGTCGGCATGGTGCACGATCCGGCGCAGGTCGATGTGGACGGTGGACTCGCTGTCGGCGAGTTCGGTGGCCGGCACGGCCCGCAGGTCGCCGGAGTCGGCGATCACCATCCGGGTCGCGTCCCCGCTGAGCGAGAACCCGTCCACGTCCCGGGTCAGCTCGGTGGACTTGCCCCTGGGGATGTCGAAGTGCACCAGGGTGGGGCCGGGCGAGGTGTCCTCCGGGTTGGCGAAGGTCTGGCCCAGCACGCCGGAGATCGGCCAGCGCAGCCAGAGCAGGCCGCAGCCGCTGACCGCGCGGAGCCCGGAGTACTTGGAGGCCGGCACGGGGAACGGCGTCACCCGGCTGCCCAGGCCCTCGGCCTCCACCAGCACCGAGCCGTCGCCGGGCGCGTCCTGGTCCGGGTCCAGACCGCCGGCCGCCGGCCTGCCCTCGGGGGTGAGCGCGAACGGCGACGGCGTGGCCGAGGACAGCGGCACCAGGTAGGGGCGGCAGCCCATGGGGAAGGACAGGTCGCCGGTGTGCACGTCGTAGACCGGGTCGAAGCCGCGCCAGGACAGGAAGGCCAGATAGCGGCCGTCCAGGGTGAAGCACGGCTCCTGGTCCTCGAAGCGGCCGTCGGTGACGTCCAGGATGGTGGCCTCGTCCCCGGTCAGCCGGGCGATCTTGATCTGTGTGAGCGAGCGGCCCACGCCCGGATGCGCCCAGGTCAGCCACTGCCCGTCGGGGGAGAAGGCGACGTCCCGCACCGGGCCGTTGAGCGACCGGATGATCTCGGTGATCTCTCCGGTGCCGCTGCCGTCCGGGGCGGGCACCGGGATCACCAGCAGCCGGCCGTCCTCGCCGGCCACGGCCACGGTCTCGCCGTCCGGGGCGGCGGCCAGCTCCAGCACCCGGCCCAGCCGGCCGGCCGCCAGCCGCACCGGGTCCCGGCCGCCGCCGGCCCGGGGCAGGAAGGAGACCTCCAGGGCGTCCTCGCCGGCCGCGTCCGTGACATAGGCCAGCCGGCCGGTGTCGCCCAGCATCACCGGCAGCCGCACCCGCACGCCCGGGGTGGCGGTGATGACCCGGGAGGGGCCGTCCCGGTGGGTGAGCCAGTACAGGGCGCCGCGCACGCAGACCGCGCTCGCCCGGCCGGTGGTGTCCACGGCCACGCCGTCCACGTTCGAGGCCACCGGCACCTGGTAGGGGCGGCGGCCGGAGCGGGCCCCGCCCAGCCGGACGTCCAGCCGGCGCGGCACCCCGTCCGGGGAGAGGTCGTCCACCAGCCACAGTTCGCCCGCGCACTGGTAGACCACCCGCTGCCCGTCGGTGGCCGCGTGCCGGGCGTAGAAGGCGTCGTGGTCGGTGTGGCGGCGCAGATCGCCGCCGTCCGGCGCGCAGGAGTAGAGGTTGCCGACGCCCTCGTGGTCGGAGAGGAAGGCGATCCGGCCGGCCACGAACATCGGGCAGTCCAGATGCCCCTCCAGGTCCGGCAGCAGCCGCTCGCCGTGCAGCCAGAGCCGGCCCATGGCCCCGCCCCGGTACCGCTTCCAGGAGGCGGGCTCGTGCGGCGCCTTGTGGCTGAGCAGCAGGGTGCGCCGGTCGCCGCCCTCGCCGGTGACCGCGATGTCGGCGACCGGGCCCCAGGGCAGCTTCTCGCCCGGGGCGCCGTCCGCCGGCACGGCATAGGCCCAGGTGCGGTGGGAGAACGGCTGGGTGTGCGAGCTGACCGCCAGCACCCGGTGGCCGTCCGCCCAGCCGCGGACCCGGGTGTCGGTGGAGACCCAGTAGCTGAGCTGCCGGGCCGGGCCGCCCCCGGCCGGCACCAGGTGGATCTCCGGGTCCAGGGTGCGCCAGCTGGTGAAGGCGATCCGGCTGCCGTCCGGGGAGAACCGGGGGGTGGCGACCCGGGTGCGGTCCACCGTCAGGCGCCAGGCCCGGTCCGGCGGCCCGCCGCGGCCGGGCAGCGCCGCCAGCCAGAGGTCGTCCTCCGTGACGAAGCAGAGCCGGTCGCCGTGCAGGTGGGGGAACCGCAGATAGCCCTGATCGTCCGTAACCGCCTCGCTCACCTTTCCATGCTTCGGCGCCCGGGCCCATCCGGCAAGTCCGGCCGGGAGAGCCGGGGGTGCGCCGCGCGCGGAAGCGGTTCCCCGCCTTCGGGTGACCTGCATCACAGATGGCGGTCCGGCTCATCCCTGTGATCGGCCGGTGCGTCTTCCCGCGTGAACTCACCAAAACTTTTTTCGGTTCTTTGCAAGTTCTGGATCTTTCCGGAGTGGGGGTATCTCGGTCGTGGCAACTTTGCTCTACAAACTGGGCCGGTTCAGTTTCCGGCGCCGGTGGTGGGTGGCCCTGGTATGGGTCCTCCTGCTCGTGGCGGCGATCTTCGCGGCGAGCAGTGTCAGCGGGGAGGCCGAAGAGGACTTCTCCATGCCCGGCACCGAGTCCCAGGAGGCCTTCGACCTGCTGGAGCGGGAGTTCCCGCAGGCGGCCAACGAGGGGCTGGAGTCCCGGATCGTCTTCCAGGCGCCCGACGGGGAGTCGATCGAGGACCACCAGGCCGTGATCGACTCGGCGCTGAACGGCCTGGAGGACGGCGAGAACGTCACCGAGGTCACCGACCCCTTCGACGAGAACAACGGCGCGATGTCCCCCGAGGGCGACGCCGTGTTCTCGACCGTCACCTACCAGGGCAACTGGGACGACATCACCGAGAACATGCGCGACGAGCTCTTCCACGCCATGGACGAGGCGCGGGACGCCGGTCTGACCGTGGAGGCGAGCGGCCCGGTCGCGGCCGGCGAGGGCGATGTGGGCCAGGGCGAGCTGCTGGGCGTGCTGGTCGCCGCCATCGTGCTGACCATCACCTTCGGCTCGCTGGTCGCCGCCGGCCTGCCGCTGCTGACCGCCCTGATGGGCCTGTTCATCGGCATCTCCGGCATCGTGGCGCTCGGCCCGACGTTCGGGCTCTCGGAGAACACCACCGTCCTGGCGACCATGATCGGCATGGCGCTGGGCATCGACTACGCCTTGTTCATCGTCTCCCGCTACCGGGCCGAACTGATTGCCGGCTTCAGCCGGGAGGAGGCCATCGGCCGGGCGGCGGGCACCGCCGGTTCCGCGGTGGTCTTCGCCGGGGCCACCGTCACCATCGCGCTGGCGGGTCTGACCGTGGTCAACGTGCCCGTCCTGACCCGGATGGGCCTGTCCTCGGCGGCCACCGTGGTGATCGCGGTCGCGGTGGCGCTGACCCTGGTGCCGGCCATGATGGGCATCGCGGGCAAGATGATCTTCGGGCGCCGGGTGCGCAAGGCCAACCCGGACACCCTTGTCCCGCCGCAGGCGCCCCGCACCTTCTTCCGCAGGAAGGACGAGAACTTCGGCACCCGCTGGGCCCGGGGCGTCCTGCGCCGTCCGGCGATGGTGCTGGTCGCCTCCGTGGTCGGACTGGGCGCGCTGGCGGTGCCGGTCAGCCAGCTGGAGCTGGGCCTGCCGGACGACAGCACCGCGGGGGAGGAGACCACCCAGCGGCGCGCCTACGACATGCTCGGGGAGAGCTTCGGCCCGGGCTTCAACGGCCCGCTGCTGATGGTGCTGGACGGCACCACCAGCGAGGACCCGGCCGCCGCCGCCGACCGGATCAACGAGGAACTGTCCGGCCACGACGGCATCGTGTCGGTCACCCCGCCGGTGTGGAACGACAACGAGACCATCGCCACCATGACCGCGTTCCCGACCACCGGGCCCAACGACCCGGAGACCGACGCCCTGGTGTCCGATCTGCGGGGCGGGCTGGCCCCGGAGCTGAAGGCGGAGACCGGCACCCAGATGCTGGTCACCGGTACCACCGCGGTCAACAACGACTTCAGCGACGTGCTCAACGACGCGCTGGTGCCGTACCTGGCCCTGGTGGTGGGTCTGGCCTTCCTGCTGCTGATGATCGTCTTCCGCTCGGTGCTGGTGCCGCTGACCGCCGCCCTGGGCTTCCTGCTCTCCGTGCTCGGCGCGCTGGGCGCGGTGATCGCGGTCTTCCAGAAGGGCTGGGGCGCCTCGCTGCTCGGGGTTTCCGAGACCGCGCCGGTGATCAGCTTCCTGCCGATCTTCATGATCGGTGTGATCTTCGGCCTGGCCATGGACTACCAGGTGTTCCTGGGCACCCGCATCCGTGAGGGCTATGTGCACGGGGAGCCGGCCCGCACCGCCGTGGTCACCGGCTTCAACCTCAACGCCCGGGTGGTCACCGCCGCGGCGATCATCATGACCAGCGTGTTCCTCGGCTTCGTCACCGCCAGTGACCCGATCGTCAAGAGCATCGGCTTCGGTCTGGCCGCGGCGATCCTGCTGGACGCGTTCATCGTCCGGATGACCCTGACGCCGGCCGTGCTCGGGCTGCTGGGTGACCGCGCCTGGTGGCTGCCGCGCTGGCTGAACCGGCTGCTGCCGGACGTGGACGTGGAGGGCGCGTCTCTGGAGCGCTACCTGACCGCGGCCGGCCGTGGCCGGACGCACCTGGAGAAGGAGCGCGAGCCGGTGGGCGTCGGCTGAGAGACCGGCCGCCGGGCCGCGCCGGCCGCCGGCCCCGCGCCGGCGGCCCGGTACCGGCCCGGTGTCCCCCCGCGGAAGCCCGGTCCCGCCCCCGTCACGGGGCGCGGGGCCGGGCTCCGGCGTGCGCGGGGCGTGCGGCGGAGGCGAGGGCACTTTCGCACGGTGAATGCTCTTGCAACTCGTTCGCAAGAAGGGTCTATCATCTGATCACCACGAGAACCGCCCGGCCTGCCGCGCCCCGCGCGAGAGATGAGACCGACATGCACGTACCCGATGGTTTCTTCGACGCCCCGGTCTCCGTGGCGGGCGGCGCGATCGCGGTGACCGCGGTGGCCGTCTCGCTGCGCGGGGCCCGCCGCGAACTCGCCGAGCGGACCGCCGGCGGCGCGCCCGGCGGCGGAGCCGAGCGCCTGGCCCCGCTGGCCGGACTGGTCGCCGCCTTCGTCTTCGCCGTGCAGATGCTCAACTTCCCGGTGGGCGCCGGCACCAGCGGCCACCTGATGGGCGGCGCACTGGCCGCGATACTCATCGGCCCGCACACCGGCATCCTGGTGCTCTCCGTGGTGCTGACCGTCCAGGCCCTGCTCTTCGCGGACGGCGGACTGTCCGCGCTGGGCATCAACATCACCCTGCTCGGCGTGGTGGCCGTCGTCGTGGCCTGGGGAGTCTTCCGGCTGCTGCTGCGGCTGCTGCCCGAGCGGCGGCAGACGGTCACCGCCGCGTCCTTCACCGCCGCCTTCGTCTCGGTGCCCGCGGCGGCCGCGGTCTTCACCCTGCTCTACGCGATCGGCGGCACCGCGGACGTGCCGGTCGGCACGGTGCTCGGCGCCATGGTCGGGGTGCACGCGGCGATCGGCGTCGGCGAGGGCGTCATCACCGCGCTGACCGTGGGCGCGGTGCTGGCCGCCCGGCCGGACCTGGTGCACGGCATGCGCAGGCCCGCACCGGTGCGGCGGCCGGCCCGCCTGGTCTGGATCGGCGGCCTGGCCGCCACGCTGCTGTGCGCCGCGGTGGTCAGCGGCTTCGCCTCCGCGTCGCCGGACGGCCTGGAGAAGGTGGCCGGCGAGCACGGCCTGGACGAGGAGGAGCGTGAGCACCCCCTGGCCGGCTCCTGGCTGGAGGACTACGGCGTGGTCAATGTCGACAACGAGCGCCTCTCGGTCGGCCTGGCCGGGATCATCGGCGCGGGCGTCACACTGACCGCCGCGACCGCGGCCTTCACCGCGCTGCGCCGCAACGCCCGGGAACGGACGGACGCCCCGGCCGAGCGCGCCGCGGCCGGCGCCTGACCGGGAAGGAGACGCCGCCCGTGCTTCGCTCCCACCCGCCGCCCACCGCCCACGGCGGCACCCGGCCCGCGTCGCCCCCGCGGCCGGGCGCGTCCCCACAGCCGGGCGCGGCGGCGCCCGGGGCCGGGACCCGGCGGCGCGGAGCGGCGGAAAAGCTGTTCCTCGCCGGGGACTCGGCGGTGCACCGGCTGCCCGCGCAGTGCAAGATCGTCGCGCTGCTCGGCTTCGTGCTGCTGGTCGTCGCCACCCCGCGCGAGGCCATGTGGGCCTTCGGCGGCTACGCCCTGCTGCTCGCCGCGGTGGCCGCCGCCGCCCGGGTGCCGCCCGGCTTCGTGCTGCGCCGGATGCTGGTCGAGGTGCCGTTCGTCGCCTTCGCCCTGCTGCTGCCGCTGCTCGCCGAGGGCCCCCGGATCAGCGCGTTCGGCCTGTCGCTGAGCGAGTCCGGACTGTGGAGCGCCTGGAACATCCTGGCCAAGGCCACCCTCGGGGTGGTCGCCTCGGTGCTGCTGGCCGCCACCACCGACGTCCGGCAGCTGCTGCTCGGCCTGGAGCGGCTGCGCCTGCCCCCGCTGCTGGTGCAGATCGCCTCGTTCATGATCCGCTACCTGGACGTGGTCGCCGACGAGCTGCGCCGGATGCGCATCGCCCGGGAGTCACGCGGCTTCACCGCGCGCGGCCCCCGGCACTGGGGGGTCCTGGCCCGCACCGCCGGAGCCCTGTTCATCCGCTGCTACGAGCGTGGCGAACGCGTGCACCTGGCCATGCTCAGCCGTGGCTACCGGGGCGCCATGCCGGTGCTGCACCATGCCGGGGCCGGGGCCGCCGCCTGGACCCGGGCCGCCGCCCTGCCGGCCGCCGCCCTGGTGCTCTGCCTGCTCGCCTGGACCACCCGCTAGCCGCCCCGGCGGGGAACGCCCCGTCCCGTGATGATGAAGTGAGCACGTGACCGCTGCACCCGACAGCCCCGACAGCCCCGACAGCCCCGACAGCCCCGAGCGCCCCGGCCGCCCCGGCAACCCCGCCGGCCCTCGCAGGCCCGCCGGCTCGATGGACGGAACCGGCGCCCCGGCCGGCCCGGACGCGTCCGGGCCCCGCGGCTCCTCCTCCGTCCCGCCGCCGTCGCTCCAGGTGCGCGGCCTGGCCTACGCCTACCCGGACGGCCACCGGGCGCTGGCCGGCGTGGACCTCACCGTGCCGCGCGGTGAGCGGGTCGCCCTGCTCGGCCCCAACGGCGCCGGCAAGACCACCCTGGTGCTGCATCTGAACGGCATCCTCGGCGGCGGCGAGGGCACCGTGCACGTNCTGGTGCTGCATCTGAACGGCATCCTCGGCGGCGGCGAGGGCACCGTGCACGTCGCCGGGCTGCCCGTGGAACGGCAGCACATCGCCGAGATCCGGCGCCGCGTCGGCATCGTCTTCCAGGACCCGGACGACCAGCTGTTCATGCCCACCGTGGCCGAGGACGTGGCCTTCGGCCCGGCCAACGCCGGGCTGCGCGGCGCCGCGCTCCAGGAGCGGGTGCGGCACGCCCTGGACCGGGTCGGCATGGGCGAGTACGCCGACCGCCCGCCGCACCACCTCTCCTTCGGCCAGCGCCGCCGGGTCGCCGTGGCGACCGTGCTCGCCATGGAGCCGGAGATCCTGGTGCTGGACGAGCCCTCGGCCAACCTCGACCCGGCCGCGCGCCGCGAACTGGCGGAGATCCTTCGCTCGCTGGACCTCACGGTGCTCATGGTCACCCACGATCTTCCCTACGCCCTGGAGCTGTGCCCGCGGTCGGTGATCCTCAGCGACGGGGTGATCGCCGCCGACGGGCCGACCGCCGGGCTGCTGGCCGATGCGGAACTGCTGCGCGCCCACCGCCTGGAGCTGCCCTTCGGCTTCCACCCCGCGGCCGTACCGCTCCTGCCCCGCTGAGCCGTCCGGGGCAGCCCGGTGCCGCCGGGAACCGGCCGGTCAGCCGGCGTTGCGCAGCACCTCGGCCACCAGGGGCCCGGCCACGGTGCCGCCGTGCCCGGACTCCGGCACCACCGCGGCCACCGCCAGATCCCCCCGGAAGGCGGTGAACCAGGCATTGGGCTTCTCCTGGTCCATCACCTCGGCCGAGCCGGTCTTGGCACCGATGTCCCCGCTCAGCCCGGCCATGGCCGCCGCCGCGGTGCCGCTGGTGGCGGTCAGGTTCATGAGCTGCCGCAGGCTCTGCGAGGTCTCCGCGGACAGCCCCCGCGCCTGCGCCAGCTGCCGCCCGTCGAAGTCCGGCGGCACCAGATGGGGCTGCCGGAACGTCCCGGTGCTGGCCGTCGCCGCCACCGAGGCCATCACCATCGGGTTGGCCCGCACCCCGGCCTGCCCGATCAGCTGGGCGGCCATCTGGGCGTCCGACTCCACCGGCACCGTGCCGTCCATCGACGGCACCCCGGTGTTCCAGGTCAGGCCGATGCCGAAGGCCGACCTGGCGTACTCGCCGAGCTGCTCGTCCGTCAGCTCCGGGGCCTGGCTGATGAAGGCGGTGTTGCAGGAGGCCGAGAAGGACTGCGCGAACGTCCCGCCCGCGATCTCCATCTCGTTGATGTTCTGGAACTTCCAGCCGCCGTGCTCGAAGAACTTCGGGCACGGATGCGCCGCGCCCGGCGAGGCCAGCCCGGCGTCGATGAGCATTCCGGCGGTGACGATCTTCCAGGTGGAGCCGGGCGCGTAGCTGCCCTGGAGCGCGGTGTCGAAGCCGTCGGCCGGGGTGTTCACCACGGCCAGGATGGCGCCGGTGCTGGGCTCCAGGGCCACCAGCGCGCCGTGCGCGGTGTCCTTCAGCGCCTCCTCGGCGGCCCGCTGCACCTCCGGATCGATGGTGGTCGGCACCTCGCCCGGCTCCGGGTCGGCCAGCTTCTGCACCCGCTGCACCGGCTCACCCGCCGCGTCCACGATCCGGATCTCCATGCCCCGGGTGCCGCCGGAATGCTCCTCGTAGCGGGTGGCCAGTTCGGCCAGTATCCCGGCCAGCGCCGGGTGCTCCTCGGCGGTCAGCTCGCCGCCGTCCCGGTCCAGGGCCCGCACCGGCGGCGCCTCGCCGGCCGGGCCGGCCTCCAGCCGCTGCCCGTCCTTGAGCGCCGGGTGCAGCAACTCCGGCCGCCACACCACCTGGGCCTCGCCGGTGACCTCGCCGCGCGCCACGGTCAGGGCCGAGTCGTAGCTCCACTCGGCGCGCTGCTCCGGCTCCTCGCCCCAGGCGACCACCGCCCGCACGGTGAACGGCACCGCGCCGTCACCGCCCGCGACGCCCGGCGTGACGGTCAGCTCCTCGATCTTCAGGTCCTCGGCGAACGCCGTCAGCGCGGACTGGGCCGCCGCCGGATCGTCGGTCACCGCGGACGCCGCCACCGGGTCCCCGTCCGCCCACGCGGTCAGGAAGGTCTTCGCCGCCGCGGCGGCCTCCTCGGCGGTCGGCGGCTCCGCGGTCTCCTCGCCGTCCGCGACCGCCGTCACCTCCGGGCGCTGCTCCCGGGAATCCGCTCCGCCGAACGCATCCGTCAGTGCATAGGCCCCCACCCCGGCCGCAAGCGCGACCAGTGCCACGGCACCGGACATCACCGCGGTCCGCCGTCCCTTGGGCATCCGCCGTCCCTCCACCCGACTCTGGTGCCCGCACATTACCGCCCCTGCCGTGCCGGGCCCTTCACGGCATCCGCACGTTCCGGCCGCGTCCCGCCCCGCCGCGCGGGGGACGGCACCGGCGTCAGACCCAGGTGGGCAGCCACATGCGGGCGCGCCAGGCGTCCAGCGGGATCTCCAGCCCGGTGTACAGCGGGTAGAAGTAGATGAAGTTCCAGGCGACGGCAAGCACCAGCAGACCGGTGGCGACGATGCCGACCGCGCGCCGCGACTCCGAGCAGCCCGGCGGCCCCAGCAGGGCGCCGGCCAGCATCGCCACCGCCAGGCACAGGAACGGCACCAGCACCACGGCGTAGAAGGAGAAGATGGT
The DNA here is from genome assembly GCF_011421595.1 of Streptomyces sp. YIM 98790. Classification (GTDB taxonomy): domain Bacteria; phylum Actinomycetota; class Actinomycetes; order Streptomycetales; family Streptomycetaceae; genus Streptomyces. The sequence goes on from NZ_WTLH01000108.1 coordinate 17,875, forward strand.
GCGGTGCTGGTAGACCAGCCAGGGCAGATATCCCGCGGCGACCGCGCACAGCAGCGCCCCGGCCCGCCAGTCGCGGCGGAAGAACCAGCGGTAGACCAGATACGCCAGCGCCGCGCAGGCCGCCCACCACAGCACCGGGGTGCCCAGCGCCAGCACCTCGCGGGCGCAGCCGCCGGCGTGCTCGCAGCCCGACTCGCCCGGATCGCGGGAGACGTAGTAGTACGACACCGGACGGCCGACGACCAGCCAGGACCACGGATTCGACTCGTAGGGGTGCGGTTTCTCCAGGTCGACGTGGAAGCCGTACACCTCGGAGTGGTAGTGCACCAGGCTGGCCAGGGCGTTGAGCACGCCGTTGCCGGTGTCCGAGTGCTCGGCCGCCCAGTTGCGGTAGTGGCCGCCGGAGGTGGCCAGCCAGCCGGTCCAGGACGCCAGATAGACCAGGGCGGCCACCGGCACCAGGGAGAAGAACGCGGGCGGCGCGTCGTGCACGAGCGTGGCCCGGAGCGGACGCGGGGCACCGGCGGTGCGCCGGGAGGCCATGTCCCACAGCACGGTGAGCACCCCGAAGGCCGCCAGCACCCACAGCCCGCTCCACTTCACCGAGCAGGCCAGGCCCAGGCAGACCCCGGCGGCGACCCGCCACGGCCGCCAGTCCCGCGGCAGCCACTGACCGATCTCCACCACCGGCCGCAGCACGCCGGGCGCGGTGCCGGGCGGCTGGGCGGCGGCCAGCGCGGCGGCGTAGCGCGCCCGGTTGCGGTCCCGGTCGATGAGCAGGCAGCCGAACGCCGCCAGAATCCAGAACATCAGCACCAGGTCGAGCAGCGCGGTGCGGCTCATCACGAAGTGCAGTCCGTCCAGCGCCATGAACAGGCCGGCCAGGCAGCCCAGCGCGGTGGAGCGGAACAGCCGCCGCCCGATCCGGCACACCATCAGGACGGACAGGGTGCCGAGCAGCGCCACCATGAAGCGCCAGCCGAACGGGTTCATGCCGAACGCCCATTCGCCCAGCGCGATCATCCACTTGCCGACCGGCGGGTGCACCACATAGGCGGCGGTCTCGCCCAGCGGGACCTCGCCGTCGAGGATGCGCTCGTTGGCATCGGCCGGCCAGGACGTCTCGTAGCCGCGGTGCAGCAGCGACCAGGCGTCCTTGGCGTAGTAGGTCTCGTCGAAGACCACCGCGTGGGGCGAGCCGAGCCGGGTGAAGCGCAGCACCCCGGCCAGCGCCGCGACCAGCAGCGGCCCGCCCCAGGCGGTGAGCCGGGCCAGCCGCAGCGCGGTGCCCGGCGCCAGCCCGAACCAGGTCCACAGCCGGGTGCCCGGCTCCGGGAAGGGCGGCACCAGCCGCTCGCGCACCCCGCGCCGGGCGGGCGGCGTGTAGCCGAAACGGCGCAGCCGGGCCGCCCAGTCCGGCGGTCCGGGGACCGGGTCCGGCGGGGCCTGCTGGGGCATGGTCCGGCTGCTGCTCACACTGCCCTTCCGTGCCGGGGCACGGCCGTCCCGGCCGCACCGGACGGCCGTCCGCTGCTCAGCCCTGCGTCACTCACGGTGTGCCCCCGCGTCCTTTCCTTCGCTTCCTTCGCTGTGGTTCCGGTCGGCCGGCTGGTGCCGCTGATGGTGCGCAGGGCCCATCCTGTCATCCGGCGGCGCCGATCCTTGCGAGGATGGCCGGGTGACAGAGCGAGCGGCGGGGGCAGGGGAAGGACGCGGCGGCGCGGAGACGCCCCGGGAGCGGGCCGGCGGGCGGGAGCCCGGGCCGGCCCCGGCGGGCGGGGGCGGCCCGGAGGGTGCGGAGAGCGCGGCGGGCGGGGTGAGCGCGGAGCACCCGGAGGGCGGGGTGCTGGTGCTGGCCGGGAGCCCGATCGGCGACGTGGCGGACGCCCCGCCCCGGCTGGCCGCCGAACTGGCCGCCGCGGACATCGTCGCGGCCGAGGACACCCGCCGGCTGCGCCGCCTGGCCCGGGCACTGGACGTCCGCCCGCCCGGACGGCTGGTGTCCTACTTCGAGGGCAACGAGGCCGCGCGCACCCCCGAACTGGCCGGAGAGCTCGCCCGCGGCGCCCGGGTGCTGCTGGTCACGGACGCCGGGATGCCGTCGGTCTCCGATCCCGGCTACCGGCTGGTGGCCGCGGCCGTGGACCGCGGGGTGCGGGTGACGGCGGTGCCCGGCCCCTCGGCGGTGCTGACCGCGCTGGCGGTGTCCGGGCTGCCGGTGGACCGGTTCTGCTTCGAGGGCTTCCTGCCGCGCAAGGCGGGGGAGCGAACCGCCCGGCTGCGGGAGGCGGCGGACGAGCCGCGCACCCTGGTCTACTTCGAGGCGCCGCACCGGCTGGCCGCCTCGCTGGCGGCCATGGCCGAGATCTTCGGCGGCAGCCGGCCGGCCGCCGTGTGCCGGGAGCTGACCAAGACCTACGAGGAGGTGCGGCGCGGCCCGCTGGCCGAGCTGGCCGCCTGGGCCGCGGAGGGGGTGCGCGGCGAGATCACGGTGGTGGTGGCCGGGGCCCCGGCCGGGGCGGCGGCCGGGCCGCCGGACGAGGCGGAGCTGGCGCGCCGGGTGAGCGAGCTGGAGGCGGCCGGCACGCACCGCAAGGAGGCGATCACGGAGGTGGCACGCGCGGTGGGCCTGCCGAAGCGGGACATTTTCGACGCCGTGGTCAAAGCGAAGAAATCATCGCATAATGGCACCACGTCGCACGGCACACACGGCACAACAACATCGGGCGCAGGATGAGCCCCGCCCCGGCCGCGGGGCCCTCCGGGCCCGCCGGACACGGCCGGGAGGACTCCCCGGGCGGAACCCACCGGCCCGTACGCGAGTGATGTACGGCGCCGCACCGTCCCGGACGGCCGCCGTCCCGGACGGGCCCGGCCGCGGCGTGCGCCCCAGGGAGCAGCCATGAGAGACACCCGGCGGGACACCGTGATCGAGTCCTACTCCTTTGCCTGCCTGAGCTGCGGGTACGGGTGGGAGCAGACCTACCGCATCGAGCATCACATCGACCCGCAGGGGGAGCCCTATGTGCTGTACTTCGCCGGGGACGAGCGGGTGCCCTCGCCGCTCGTCCGGCTGCGCTGCCCGGCGTGCGAGGGGCGGCAGGTGCGCATGATGCGGGCCGGCCTGGTCGCCGCCGTGGACCGGGCCCGCGAGGTGGCTCCGGCCGCCGCCGCCCAGGAGCCCGGCCCCGGCACCGCCCCCTGAGACGGCGCGGCGCACGGCACGTGCG
>NZ_WTLH01000109.1 GCF_011421595.1 Streptomyces sp. YIM 98790
GCCCGGCCGGGCCGCCCCCGGAGGCGCCCCCGGAGGCCGTCCCGCACCCCTCGCCCGACGCACCGGGCCCGCTCCCGGGCGGTGGCACGGGCGGCGCCGGAGGCAACGGCGGCGGCCGGAATGCGCAGGACCGCGGCGCGGCCCGGGACCTGTTCATCGAGCTGCGCACCCTTCCCGAGGGCTCGGCGCAGCGGGCGGAGCTGCGCGACCGCCTGGTCCGCATGCATCTGCCGCTGGTCGAGCACCTGGCGCGGCGGTTCCGCAACCGCGGCGAGCCGCTGGACGACCTCACCCAGGTGGCCACCATCGGCCTGATCAAGTCGGTGGACCGCTTCGACCCGGACCGCGGTGTGGAGTTCTCCACCTATGCCACCCCGACCGTGGTCGGCGAGATCAAGCGCCACTTCCGCGACAAGGGCTGGGCCGTGCGGGTGCCCCGCCGGCTCCAGGAGCTGCGGCTGTCGCTGTCCACCGCCACCGCCGAGCTGTCCCAGCAGCACGGCCGGGCGCCGACCGTGCACGAGCTGGCCGAGCGGCTGAAGATCTCCGAGGACGACGTGCTGGAGGGTCTGGAGTCGGCCAACGCCTACTCCACTCTCTCCCTGGACGTCCCGGACACCGACGACGAATCACCCGCCGTGGCCGACACCCTGGGCGCGGAGGACGACGCCCTGGAGGGCGTGGAGTACCGGGAGTCGCTCAAGCCGCTGCTGGAGGAACTGCCGCCGCGCGAGAAGAAGATCCTGCTGCTGCGCTTCTTCGGCAATATGACGCAGTCGCAGATCGCACAGGAGGTCGGCATCTCGCAGATGCATGTCTCCCGGCTGCTGGCCCGCACCCTGGCCCAGCTGCGCGACAAGCTGCTCGTCGAGGAGTGAGCCACCGTTCCTCCCCGGAGCGTTCCGGCCGGCCGGAACGCTCCGGCGGGGACGGCTCGGGCGGGACGGCTCGGGCGGGACGGCTCAGACGGGACGGCTTCCGGGCGCGGCGGTGCCCAGCGCCTCGGTGGTCTGCGCGGAGAACAGGCACACCAGCGCGGCCGCGGCGGCGAGCATCAGCGCCAGCCCGGCGGGCCGCAGCAGCCCGCCCTGGGCGACGAGTTCGAAACCGATCGGCAGGCAGAGGATCTGCACCAGGACCGCCGGCCCCCGGGCCCAGCGGCGCAGCCGCCACAGGCCGAGCGCGGCGGAGAGCGGGATCGCGGCCAGCGCCAGCACGGTCACCGCGCCGGTGACGGCCTGCGCCACGCCGTCCGGTTCTCCGGTGACCACCAGCACCAGCATGAGCACCCCGAGTCCGGCGGTGACCAGGCCCTGCAGGCCGGTCAGCACGGCCGCGGCGGCGGTGCGCGGCGGGCGGGCGGCGGGGGCGGACGGGCTCCTCGGCCCCTCGGGGGCGGCCTTCTCACTCACCCCGCCAGCGTAGCGCCACCCCCGCCGCTCCCCCGGCCGGCGCCCGCCGCGCCGCGGGCCCCGGACGCTCCGCCCGCGCAGCGGTGAGCGGGCGGCGGTTACGCTGCATGGCATGCGCGCACTTCTCGTGGTGAATCCGGCGGCGACAACCACCAGTGTCCGGACCCGTGAAGTGCTGACGCATGCGCTGGCCAGCGAGCTGAAGCTGGAAGTGGCCGCCACCGAGTACCGGGGCCACGCCCGGGAGCTGGCGCGGCGGGCGGCCGAGCAGGGCTCGGTGGAGGCGGTGATCGCGCTCGGCGGCGACGGCACGGTCAACGAGGTGGTCAACGGTCTGCTGGAGCACGGGCCGGACCCGGACCGGCTGCCCCGGCTGGCCGTGGTGCCGGGAGGTTCCACCAATGTCTTCGCCCGCGCGCTGGGCATGCCCAACGATGTGGTGGAGGCGACCGGCGCGCTGCTGGACGCGCTGCGCACCGGCAGCGAGCGGCTGATCGGCCTGGGCCATGCCTCCGGCCCGGCGGACAGCCTGGACGCCGAGGTGCCGGGCCGCTGGTTCACTTTCTGTGCCGGCCTGGGTTTCGACGCCGGGGTGGTGGGCCGGGTGGAGGCGCAGCGCGCGAGGGGGAAGCGCTCCACCCATGCGCTGTATGTGCGGCAGACGATGCGGCAGTTCCTCGGCGGCGGGCGCCGCTCCCGGGGCACGATCAGCGTGGAGCGGCCCGGTGAAGAACCGGTAACCGGTCTGGTGATGACGATAGTCTGCAACACCAATCCGTGGACTTATCTGGGAAATCGGCCCGTGTACCCCGTTCCGGGGGCGTCGTTCGACTCGGCGCTCGATGTGATGGGGCTGACCAGTCTTTCCCCGACGGCCCTGACCCGGTACGGAACGCAACTGCTGCGTTCCACTCCGGAGCGCGGGGTGCATGGCAAGCATGCGCTGTCACTCCACGACGTTGCGCTGTTCACGCTGCGTTCCACGGAGCCGCTCCCCTTTCAGCTCGACGGCGACCACCTCGGGGTGCGCACCGCCGTGACTTTCTCGGGCGTAGCCCGTGCACTGCGTGTGATTGTGTGAGTAGAAGCGCCGAAAGTCCTTCCAGTCGAACGTTTAGGCGTGCCTCAACCCGCTGGAACTAGGGTTGTGAGCTAGGCGACACCGAAGAATCAAAAAAAACTTTCCAGAAGGGGTTGTATCGGCGCCCGAGGTTTGCGAACCTCTACATGGCGATCGGGACGGGCCGCACGGCCGGTCCCTTGAGAGCCCGACTCCCCCCTCTCGCCCCGAATGGGACATGGCAAGGGGTCCTTTCAGCGACTCTGAGCAATGACTCGTTTCTGTCGGGGGACTCGTGAAAGCGTTCACATTCACAAGCAACGAGACTGCAACCCGCAGGAGATGGAGCAGACATGGACTGGCGTCACCGCGCCGTTTGCCGCGAAGAAGACCCTGAACTCTTCTTCCCGATCGGCAACACCGGTCCTGCGCTGCTGCAGATCGAGGAGGCCAAGGCGGTCTGCCGCCGCTGCCCCGTTCAGGAACAGTGCCTGCAGTGGGCACTGGAGACCGGCCAGGACTCCGGCGTCTGGGGCGGCCTGAGCGAGGACGAGCGTCGTGCCATGAAGCGCCGTGCCGCCCGCAACCGCGCCCGCAAGGCCACCGCCTGACCTGAGCAACGGTTCAGCGCCGGGCGAGGGCCACGCACTGACCGGCCACCACCCGCCACCCCGAGTCGCAGCACCGCAGCACCACGCAGAGCACGCAGCACGCAGCAGCACCGCGCCCCGAAGCTTCGAGCCCCGTACCGCAGAGCACCGCGGTACGGTGCTCAACGCTTGGCGGGCGGCAGCGGGAGGTCGATGATCACCCGGGTGCCGCCCTCGTGTGCCGTGGTCATCTCGAACCGGCCGCCCAACTCCCCCTCCACCAGGGTGCGGACGATCTGCAGCCCGAGATTGCCGGAGGTGTGCGGATCGAAGCCGGCGGGCAGCCCGCGCCCGTCGTCCTGCACGGTGACCAGCAGCCGTCCCGGCCCGCGGCCCGACTCGCTGCGGGCCGCGCCGACCTCCACCGTGCCCTTCTCCCCCGGCCCGAAGGCGTGTTCCAGCGCGTTCTGCACGATCTCGGTGAGCACCATGGACAGCGGGGTGGCCGTCTCGGCGTCCAGCACCCCGAACCGCCCGGTGCGGCGGTGGGTGATCCGGCCCGGGGACAGCTCGGCCACCATGGCCAGCACCCGGTCCGCGATCTCGTCGAACTCCACCCGCTCGTCCAGGTTCTGGGAGAGCGTCTCGTGCACGATGGCGATGGAGCCCACCCGGCGGACCGCCTCGTCCAGGGCCACCTTGGCCGGATTGGCCGGGCTGTCGGGGTTGTCGCCGCCGGCCGCTCCTATCCGCCGGGACTGGAGCCGCAGCAGCGCGGCCACCGTCTGGAGGTTGTTCTTCACCCGGTGGTGGATCTCCCGGATGGTGGCGTCCTTGGTGAGGAGTTCCCGTTCCCGGCGGCGGAGTTCGGTGACGTCGCGGAGCAGGATGATGGAGCCGATCCGCTCGCCGCGCGGCTTGAGCGGGATGGCGCGCAACTGGATCACGCAGTCCGCGCCCTCGATCTCGGCCTCCCGGGGCGCCCAGCCGCTTGCCAGTTTGACCAGGGATTCGTCCACCGGGCCGCGGGTGGGGGCCAGTTCGGCGGTGGTCTGGCCGAGTTCCAGGCCGACCAGGTCGGCGTTCAGGCCCAGCCGGTGGTAGGCGGAGAGCGCGTTGGGGCTGGCGTACTGGACGATGCCGTCGGCGTCCAGCCGGATGAAGCCGTCGCCGACCCGGGGCGCGCGGTCCATGCCGCCCTGCTGGTCGGGGTAGGGGAAGGCGCCGGTGGCGATCATCTGGGCCAGGTCGGCGGCGCTCTGCAGGTAGGTGAGCTCCAGCCGGCTGGGGGTGCGCACGGTGAGCAGATTGGTGTTGCGGGCGATCACGCCCAGCACCCGGCTGTCCCGGCGGACCGGGATGGACTCCACCCGGACCGGGACCTCCTCGCGCCACTCCGGGTCGCCCTCGCGCACGATGCGGCCCTCGTCCAGGGCCGCGTCCAGCAGCGGGCGGCGCCCGCGTGGCACGGTGTGGCCGACCATGTCGTCCTGGTAGGAGGTCGGGCCGGTGTTGGGGCGCATCTGGGCGACCGAGATGTAGCGGTCGCCGTCCCGGGTGGGCAGCCACAGCACCAGGTCGGCGAAGGAGAGGTCGGCCAGCAGCTGCCACTCGCTCACCAGCAGATGCAGCCATTCGAGATCGGTCTCGTCCAGGTCGGTGTGCGCGCGGACGAGGTCGTTCATGGAGGGCACACGGCCGAGCTTACCGGCGGTCACACCATTGACCTGCACTTCCCCTGCTCCGCACGGCACCCGGGACGGCGCCGGGGCGAACTCACTCACCGTGATCATGTCCTCAAGAGGCGACATCACGGTGACCATTCCCCGCGGCGAGAGCAAAAACTCGGACAGGTTTCGTTCAGAGCATGGACACAAGTGATTGGTCCAGTCCAGAATGACGGCAGGCTTCTGTCCTCTCCGCACAAGAGGACAGAGCGAGGCCACGGCACTCTCTGCCCTGACGGTGCTCTGGCCGCGATGCTCCGGGCTGCGGTGCCGGGGGAGTTGAGGGTCTCCCGCCGGCGCCGCGGCCCGTGGCTGTTCCCGGGGCCGCCTCCGTGCCCGCCGCTCAGCCGTCCCGCGCACCCGGCCAGGCGGCCATGGCGGTCTCCGCCACCGCCTCCAGTTCCGCCCGCCCGGCGCCGTCCCGGGCCTGCTGGCTCATGCCCTGCATCACGGCGGCGACGAACCGGGCCAGCCCGGCCGCGTCGGTGTCGCCCGGCAGCACCCCGGCCGCCATGTCCGCGCGAATCCGGCCCTCGATGAGCGCCGCATTGCCCTCCCGCAGGCCCCGCAGCTTCTCCATCACGTCCCGGGAGGAGTCGGTGCAGTTGACCGCGGCATTGGTGACCAGGCAGCCCGGGGGGCGGCCGGGCTCGGTGTAGTGGGCCGCGGCCTCCCGCAGCAGCCGGTGCACGGCCGCCCCCGCGGTGGGCTCCTCGGCCAGCGCGCGCCGGGTGAAGCCACCGCAGTCGGACATGTAGGTCTCCACCGCTTCCAGGAAGAGGGCCTTCTTGTCCCCGAAGGCGGCGTAGAGGCTGGGCGCGCCGATGCCCATGATCCGGGTGAGATCGGAGACGGAGGTCGGCTCGTAGCCCTGCTCCCAGAAGGTCTCGACCGCCTTCCGCAGAGCCGCGTCCCGGTCGAAGGACCGGGGACGCCCGCGCCGTTTCTCCGTCATGGCACCCATGGTGCCAGATCCGGACATTTTCTATAGCGTGCGCTACAGCAGCAGCCGGGCTCTGCTCCGGTCCCGCCGGACGTTTCCGCGTGGTGGACCCCCGCCCGGACTCTGAGCCGAGGGCCGGCCTCCCCGCACCGCCGCCCCGGCCCGGCCATTATCTAGCGCTCGCTACACAATCCACCCCGACGGGTGCTACCGTGCCCACCGCGCTCCAAATATGTATCGCTCACTACAGAAAGAGGGTGCGGCATGGCCACACTCATCGGCAGGACGGCAGTGGTGACCGGCGCCGGCCGGGGCATCGGGCGGGCCATCGCCCGGCGGCTGGCGCGGGACGGCGCCCGGGTGGCCGTGCACTACGGCAGCAGCGAGACGGCGGCCAAGGAGACCGTGGCCGCGATCGAGGCCGAGGGCGGCAGCGCCTTCCCGCTCCGGGCGGACCTGAGCACGCCCGACGGCCCGCAGCAGCTCTGGGAAGCCTTCGACCGGGAGGCGGACGAGCTGCACATCCTGGTCAACAACGCCGGGGTGTCCGGCAACTGGTCAGCCATCGAGGAGCTGACCGCGGAGGACTTCGACCACATCTTCGCGGTCAACGCCAAGGCCCCGTTCTTCGTCACCCAGGCGGCGCTGGGGCGGCTGAGCGAGGGCGGGCGGATCGTCAACATCTCCAGCAGGGTGACCCGGGTGGTGCTGGAGGGCCGGCTGATCGCCTACGCCGCCAGCAAGGGCGCGGTGGACGTGTTCACCAGGACGCTCGCCAACGAGCTGGGGCCGCGCCGGATCACCGTCAACGCGGTGGCACCCGGCGCCACGGACACCGACATGTCGGCCCCGTATCTGGATTCCGCCCCGGAGGCCCGCAGCCAGGCGGGCGCCCTGGCGGCCCTCGGCCGGGTGGGCGAACCCGCCGACATCGCCGATGTGGTGGCCTTCCTGGCCTCCGACGACGCCCGCTGGATCACCGGCCAGTGGATCGACACCAGCGGCGGCGTGCGGCTCTGACGCGGCTCCACCGCACGCCTGCGGAAGCGGGGGTGCGGGCGGCCCGGTCCCGGCCGCCCGCACCCCCGCCGCTCACTCCCCGCCTCCCCCGCAGCCACCGCCGCCGCAGCCACCGCAACCGCCGTCACCGCCTCCGCAACCACCGTCACTGCCTCCGCAACCACCGTCACTGCTGTCACCACCGCCGCCACCGCCGCCACCGCCGCCACCGCCGCCACCGGTGCCGCCGCCACCGCCGCAGCCGCCGCAGCCCCCTCCTCCGCCGCCGGCGATGGAGCCGTCGCCGCAGCCACCGTGGGAGGCAGGGGCACCGGAACCGGTGGCACCCGAATACCCCCAGCCGGCCGACACCGGCAGTGCCGACAGTCCGGCCAGCGCCACCGCCGCCGCGGCGCCGGTTCCCTGCCAGGGATTCGACCGGCGCACCCGGCGCAGTACGGCACGGCCGGCCCCGGTGCGCGGCACGCCCGGTGCCCACAGCACCTGTCCGGTCAGCAGCGCGCTGGCCGCGACCCATGCCAGTCCCCACGCCGGTCCGGAACCGACCTCGGGCGCCGTCACCATCGCGTAGACCAGGGCGAGGAAACAGGACGCCAGATGCTCCCATCCGGTGCGCTGCCACCGGCGCCAGTCGGCGGCGTCATGGGCCAGCCCTCTGGCGGCCAGCCGCTCGCCCACGGCCAGTACCGCGGGGGCGGCACCGGCCCCGCGGCGCACCGCTTCGATGCTGCGCGCCGCGGACGGCTCCGACAGCTGGTCCAGGACCGCCCGTTCCACCGCGTCGGTGGAGAGCGGCGGACGGTCGGGCCGAATCCAGCCAGGGCCGAGACGTACGGCTCCCCGCACCTGCAGCCAGCACATCGCCGTGTCCGCCACCCGCTCCGGCCCCCCGGCGAGATAGGCGACCTCGTACAGCGTGCGGGCCTCCCGGCCGATGGACATGGCGGGGCGGTTCCGGGCGCGGCTGCGGGCGGTGATCTGGCGCAGCAGGGTGTACACCACCAGGCACAGCAGCAGCCCCAGCACCCCGAACAAGACGGCATCCTTCATCAGACCGCTCCCCCTCGCGTGCCTGAAGTTCCTGCCCGACAGGGGTGTGACCGCCCGGGCCGCCGGCGAAACCCGGGTCGCCGGATTGTGACAAACCGTCAGCGGGTTTCGGTGATCTTGGCCAGGGAGCGGGGGGCGTCGGGGTCCTGGCCGCGGGCGATGGTCACCTCGTGGGCCAGCAGCTGGAGCGGCAGGATCTCCAGGACCGGCTGGAGCTCCTCCGGGACGCCCTCGGTGGGCAGCACGAAACCGGCCGAGGCGCCGGCCACGGCCGTGGCCGGGCCGATCACCATCAGGTCGGCGCCGCGGTCGGCCAGCCGCTCCAGCACCGGCCGCAGCGCGGTGCCGCCGTGCCCCTCGGTCACGATGGCGATCACCGGGGAGACGTTGTCCACCATGGCCAGCGGGCCGTGCAGCAGATCGGCGCCGGAGTAGGACAGGGCGGGGATGTAGCTGGTCTCCATCAGCTTCAGCGCCGCCTCCTTGGCGGTGGGGTAGCCGTAGCCGCGGGAGGTGATGACCATCCGTTCGGCGAAGCGGTACCGGGCGGCCAGCGAGCGGATCTCCGGGCCGCGGGCGAGAATCTTCCCGGCCAGCGCGGGCAGTTCCCCGGCCGCCCCGGCCGCCCCGGCCGCGGCCGGGCCCCCGCCACCGGCCCCGAGGGCGTCCACGAAGAGGTACAGGGCCAGCAGCGAGGCGGTGTAGGTCTTGGTCGCGGGCAGGGCACGCTCCGGCCCGGCCAGGATGTCGATGTGGTACTCGCTGACCGCGGCCAGCGGGGAGTCCGGGTTGTTGGTCACGGCAAGGGTGATCGCCCCGGCCTCCCGGGCGGCCTTGGTGGAGGCCACCAGATCGGGCGAGCCGCCGGACTGGCTCACCGTGATCACCAGCACATCGGTCAGGTCCTGCCGGGCGTTGTAGGCGGTGGTGACCGACATCGAGGTCAGCCCGCAGGGCTTGCCGAGCCGGATCTCCAGCAGGTACTTGGCGTACAGCGCCGCGTTGTCCGAGGTGCCGCGCGCGGTGAGCAGCACGAAGCGCGGGGCGCGCGCCGCGATCTCCCCGGCCACGGCCCGGATGCGGGCCGCGCCCTCGTCGAGCAGCCGACGCAGCACGGCCGGCTGTTCGGCGATCTCCCGGGCCATGATGCGTCCGGCCTGCGCGGTCATTGCAAGTGCCTCCAGTCGGGCGGGGTGGTTCGGTACAGCGGCGGAGGGGGCGACGCCGGTTCAGGCCGAGGCATCGGTGAGGGCCTCGGCCGCGGCCTGGCCGCAGACCCGGGCGGCGCCGTGGGTGGCGAGGTGCAGCGCGCCGCGCGGCGGGGCCTGCGGGATGCCCATCTCCACCACCAGGGTGTCGGGACGGGCGGCCAGCAGCGCGTCCAGCGCGGCGGCCATCCAGGGGTGCCGGTGGACGTCGCGCACCACGGCCACCACCGGGCGCTCCCCGGCGCCCGCCAGGATGTCCGCCACCAGCCGCCCGGTGCCGTCCGCCTCGGCCCGTTCCCGGCCGTAGCGGGCGACCCGGGTGCCGGGCAGCAGCCGGTCCAGGTGGGAGCCCACGCCCCAGGCGGTCTCGGCGCCGACCGCGATGTTGGCGGCGGCGGAGAACTCGGCGACATAGGGCGGGGCGGTGAGCACCGGCCGCGGCGCGCCCGGGTCGCCGGGCGTGATCCGCAGGGCGCGGCGGGCGGCGGCCAGGCCGATCTCCCCGTCGGCACCGGCCGCCGTTCCCGCCGCGCCGGCTGCGTCTCCTCCCGCCCCGGGCTGTGCGGCGGCAGGCCGCGCGGGGTGGTGTGCGGTGCGCTGCTCCGCGGCCCAGCGGCCCAGCGCGCGCACCCGCTCGGCGGCGTCGTGCAGCCGCTCCTCGGGCAGTTCGCCGGAGCGGACCGCGGCCACGATGGCGTCGCGGAGCCGCTCCACCTCGGCCCAGTCGGAGGCGCGGCCGGCCACGCAGATGGCGTCCGCCCCGGCGACGATCGACAGCGCGGCGCCGCGCGGCATGCCGTAGGTCGCGGCGATGGCGTCCATGTCCAGCGCGTCGGTGAAGATCACCCCTTCGAAGCCGAGGCCGCCCTCGCTCACCGGGGCGCGCAGCAGCCCCGTCAGCACGGCCGGGCTGAGCGTGCCCGGCCGTTCCGCGTCCAGGGCCGGGACCACGATGTGCGCGGACATCACGCACCTGGTGCCGGCCGCGATCGCCGCCCGGAAGGGGACCAGCTCGCGGGCGTGCAGGGTGTCCAGGTCCACCGGGATGCGCGGCATGGCCAGGTGGGAGTCGGTGTCGGTGTCGCCGTGGCCCGGGAAGTGCTTGACGCAGGCGGCGATCCCGGCCGACTGGAGCCCTTCCACGAAGGCGGCGGTGTGCCGGGCGACCAGCCCGGGGTCGTCGCCGAAGGAGCGGGTCCCGATCACCGGGTTGCGCGGGTCGGAGTTGACGTCCGCGGACGGCCCCCACACCAGGTTGGGCCCGGCGGCGGCGATCCGGCGGCCCATTTCCGCGGCCACGGCCCGGGTGAGCGCGGGGTCGTCGACCGCGCCCAGGGCGTTGCTGCCCGGGAAGGAGGAGCCGGTGCGCACCTCCAGCCGGGTGACGTCCCCGCCCTCCTCGTCCAGGGCGAGCAGCACCTCGGGGTTGGCGGCCCGCAACCGGCCGGTGAGGGCGGCGAGCTGTTCGGCCGAGACCACGTTCCGGCCGAAGATGCCGACCCCGGTCATGCCGTTCTCCAGGCCGCGCAGCAGCCAGTCGGGGGCGGTGCCGGTGCCGTCGAAGGCGGGCTGGAGGACGGCCAGGGCGTCGCGGGCGATGCGGGCTTCGTCACTCATGGGCTGGTCTGCTATCCCTTCACGGCACCGGCGGCCATGCCTCCGGTGACCCGTCGCTGGATGATCAGGAAGAGAACCACGACCGGGAGGGTCACCAGGGTGGAGGCGGCCATGGTGGCGCCCCAGTCGTTGCCGAACGCGGTCTGGAAGGAGGAGAGCCAGATGGGCAGGGTCTTCGCCTCCGGGGACTTGTTGAGCACCAGCACCATGGCGAACTCGTTCCAGGCCATGATGAAGCCGAAGATCGAAGTGGCCATCAGGCCGGGGGCGAGCAGCGGGAAGATCACCCGGAAGAAGGCGCCGGTCCGGCTGCAGCCGTCGATCATGGCGGCCTCCTCCAGGTCCTTGGGCACGGCGGCGATGAAGCCGCGCAGCGTCCAGATGGTGAAGGGCAGCGCCATCACGAAGTAGATCAGCGTCAGCGACCAGACGCTGTTCAGCATGTCCAGGTCGCGGGCGTTGAGGTACATCACGATGATGAGCACTTCCCAGGGCGCCATCTGGGCCACCATCACCACCAGCACCATGGCCCGGCGGCCCTTGAACCGCATCCGGGCCAGGGCGAAACCGGCCGCCAGCGCGACCAGCAGGGCCAGCAGCACCGCGCCCAGGGTGACGATCACACTGTTGGCGGCATAGGTCCAGAACAGGTCTGCACCAGTGGCGGTGGAGTAGTTGTCGAAGGTGGGGATGAAGAAGAAGGCCGGGTCCTTGGTGAGGATGTCCGACTGCGGCTTCAGCGAGCTGGAGATCATCCAGTACACCGGGAACAGGAACACCGCGGTGAGCAGCAGGGCGGCGGTGTTGGGCCAGATCCGGCGGAACAGGCCGGACCGGCCGCGCGGGGCCCGCCGCACGGGCGGGGCGGCCCGGCCCGGGGCCCCTTCCTTGCTGGTGCGCCCGGCGTCGCGAACGGCGTCGCGGGCGGCGTCGCCGCGGCCGGTGCCGTCGGCCACGGTCTGCCGGACGGGGTCGGCGGCCGGCGGAGCCCCCAGCGGCCCGGACACATTCAGCCCGGCCATGCGGTCCGTGGTCTGCTCGGGCGAGGCCGTGAAGTCGGGGCTCATGACTGCTGCTCCTTCTCCTGCTTGAGGATCAGGCGGAAGTAGAAGGACAGGGCGACCAGCAGGATCAGCAGGGTGAGCACGGAGATCGCGGCGGCGGCGCCGAACTGCTGCTGGCCCATGCCCTCGATGTACGCCATGACCGGCAGGGTCTCGGACTCGCGGTCCGGGCCGCCGCTGTTGAGGGCGTAGACCTGGGCGAACGCCTTGAACACCCAGATGATCTCCAGGAAGGTGGTGATCAGGAAGAACGGCCGCATGATGGGCAGCACGACGGACCAGAAGATCCGCCAGGCGGAGGCGCCGTCCATCCGGGCGGCCTCGTAGATCTCGCCGCTGATGGTGGTCAGGCCCGCGTAGAGGTTGAGCGCCACGAACGGGACCGACATCCACACGATGAGGACGGTGGCGATGGTGAGGGTGGAGAAGCCGGACTGGAACCAGTTGTGCTGCTCGTAGCCCTCGAAGCCGAGCGTGCGCATGACCCAGTTGGCCAGGCCGAACTGGGTGTCGAACAGCCAGCGGAAGACGGTCGTGCTGGGGATGATCGGCATGGCCCAGGCGAGCACCAGGGCGATGGAGAGGGTCAGCCGCATCCGCTTGCCGAGCCGGTTGAGCAGCAGCCCCACCAGGGTGCCGATCACCATGATCAGCACCACGTTGGCGCCCATGAAGACGAAGGTCCGCACGACGGTGGCCCAGAAGCGGTCGTCGCTGAGGACGTCCGCGTAGTTGTCCAGGCCGGTCCACTCGGTGGTGCGGGTGATGATCTGCCGCTTGCCGAACTCCTGGAAGGAGATCAGCACGTTGCGCAGCAGCGCCCAGCCCAGGATCAGGGCGAGGGAGGCCGCCGCGGGCAGGATCAGCAGATAGGGCACCAGGCCGGCCGCCGGGGGCCGGCGGGGCCGGCCGCGCGCCTCCGCGGCGGCGGGTATGCCCGGGGTCTGAGCCGTCATAGTCGTGTCTTCCGTCTTCCTCGTGCTCGTCCTCGCGCCGGGTTCTCGCGCCGGGTTCTCGCGCCGGTGCTCGCGCCGTGCCGTCCGGCGGCACGCCGTCCGGCGCCGTGCCGGGGTCCGGACAGCCCCCGGGGCCGCCGGCGGGGAATCGCGCCGGCGGCCCCTGCGGAGCAGGTGTCACTCGCGGTTGATGCGGTCCGTGATCTCCGCGTCGGCGGCCTCGGCCGCCGCGGCGTAGTCGTCACCGTTGAGCACCTTGGTCATGAACTCCTTGATGGGGTTCGGGTCGGTCTCGACATTGGCCCACCCGGTGGTCAGCGGAGGAAGGTAGCCGACGTTCGCGGCCTGCACCATGGCCTCGGCGAAGGAGCCGGCCTCCGGGCTGGCGGTCACATCGGTGCGGTTGGGCACCACGCCGCCGCCCATGGCGTCCACGTACTTCTGCGCCCACTCCTGGGAGGTGGCCATCTCCAGCCACTTGCCGGCGTACTCCTTGCTCCCGGCCCGCTCGGCCACGGCCAGGTTGGAGCCGCCCAGGAAGACGTGGCCCGGCTCGTCGGCGGTCTTGCCGGGGATCGGGAAGTAGCCGAAGTCGGCCGTCTCGCCCTTCTCCTCAATGGCGGCGATGGCACCGCCGGCCTCCCAGCCCAGGCCGATCCAGGAGGCGACCTCCTCGTTGGGGACCACGTCGACGGACTGCTGCGGGGTGGCCTCGTCGGTGTCCTTGGGGGCCGTGGAGAACTCCTGGAGCTGCTGGTAGAACTCCATGCCGGCCTGCGCCTGCGGGGTGTTGAGGGAGCCGGCCCACTCCTCGCCCTCCTTGACCGCGAAGGCGCCGCCCTCGTCGGCGATGAAGCCGCCGGCCACGTACCAGGACTGGCCGGGCAGGTAGATCGGCTGGGCATCGGTGTTGGCCTCGATGGTCTCCAGGGCCTCGATCCACTCCTCGCGGGTGGTCGGGACCTCGGCACCGGCCTCCGCCCAGATCGCCTTGTCATAGATGACGACCCGGTTGGCACCGTACATGGGAACGGAGTAAAGGGTGCCGTCCACCTGGGCGGACTCCAGCATGGTGGCGTTCCACGGCTCGCCGCCCAGGTCACCGAGCTCGGCAAGGCCGCCGGTGGCGGCGAAGCCCACGGTCTGGGTGTTGCCGATCTCCAGGACGTCCACGGTGCCGTCCTCGGAGAGGGCGGTGGTGATCTTCTCCTGGATGCCGTTCCATTCCTGGATCTCGACCTTGACGTCGACCCCGTGCTCGGCCTCGAAGGCGGTGTTGAGCTCCTCCAGCCAGGTGTCGGGGGCCGAACCGGTCATGATCCATACGGTGATCGCATCCGGCTTGTCGCCGCCTCCCCCGTTGCCCGCGTTGTCCTTGCCACTGTCGCCGTCGCTGCCGCACGCGACCACACCTGCGGCCATCGCTGCCACGCCGATGGCTGCCATAAGCTTGCGCTTCACGTCATCCTCCTCAGGGGGAGGCCGGACCCCCTTGCGCCTGGTCACGGGACGGCCTTTAGTGGTGTACTCAAGAGGTGTAGACCAGTTGCATGACAGGCTGGACTAGACCAGTAGGGGTGTCAAGGGCCGCACAAGAGACCGGCTCCGTCCGTTATCGGAACGACATCTGCGTGAAGAAGCGCCCGGGTTACGGCCCATGACACGATTGAGCCGCACTATTCGGAGGAGCCGGTGTCAGCAGCACAGAAA
Organism: Streptomyces sp. YIM 98790; assembly: GCF_011421595.1. Lineage (GTDB taxonomy): Bacteria > Actinomycetota > Actinomycetes > Streptomycetales > Streptomycetaceae > Streptomyces. The sequence goes on from NZ_WTLH01000109.1 coordinate 14,358, forward strand.
GAGCCGGGGAGGCGCGCCAAGGTGACCGAAGCAAGCGCTGTCAGCGCCGCGTCGTCCGGGACCGCCGCAGCAGGTTCCGGCAGCAACGCCGCAGGTGGACAGGGCACGGCAGGCGCGGACGGGGATCGCGCGCGCACCGCGCGGGTGCCCAAGTACTACCGGCTCAAGCGGCACCTTCAGGACATGACGGAGACCATGCCGCCGGGCACCCCGGTGCCGCCGGAGCGCTCACTGGCCGCGGAATTCGACACCTCCCGCACCACGGTGCGGCAGGCCCTCCAGGAGCTGGTGGTCGAGGGCCGGCTGGAGCGCATCCAGGGCAAGGGCACCTTCGTGGCCAAGCCCAAGGTGGCCCAGGTGCTGCAGCTGACCTCCTACACCGAGGACATGCGCGCGCAGGGCCTGGAGCCCACCTCGCAGCTGCTGGAGATCGGCTACATCACCGCCGACGACCGGCTCAGCCGGCTGCTGGACATCCCCGAGGGCGGCCGGGTGCTGCGCATCGAGCGCCTGCGGCTGGCCAACGGCGAGCCGATGGCCATCGAGACCACCCACCTGTCCCAGGAGCGTTTCCCGGCACTGCGCCGCTCCCTGGTGAAGTACACCTCGCTCTACACCGCGCTGGCCGAGGTCTACGGGGTGCACCTGGCGCACGCCGAGGAGACCATCGAGACCTCGCTGGCCACCCCCCGGGAGGCCGGTCTGCTGGGCACCGACGTCGGCCTGCCGATGCTGATGCTCTCGCGGCACTCCCGGGACAGCAACGGCGATCCGGTGGAGTGGGTGCGCTCGGTCTACCGCGGCGACCGCTACAAGTTCGTCGCCAACCTCGAACGCCCCCGCACGTAGCCGGCGACGCGGTGCCGCTCGCCGCTCTTCCCGCGGGAGCACGGAGCAGGATTCCGTCCGGGCACCCGGACCGGCCGCTTTACACGGGCGCCCCCGTTCCCGGGCGGGGGCACCCGCGCGGCCGCACTGTCCGTGCCATGCCGCACCATGGCCTGATGGACGTCACCATCCGCGAGGCCCTTCCCGAGGAGCTGCTGCCCGTCGCCGATCTGCTCGGCAGCGCCTATCTCAGCGACGGCCTGCTCAGCCTCGGCACCGAGGACCCCTACCTGGCCACCCTGCGCGACACCGCCCGCCGTGCCGCCGAGGCCACGCTGCTGGTCGCCGTCGATCCCGCGGACGGCGCCCTCCTCGGCACCGTCACCTTCACGCCCGACGGCCCCTATGCGGAGATATCCCGGCCGGACGAGGCCGAGTTCCGCATGCTGGCCGTCTCCCCCGGGGCGCGCGGCCGGGGCGTCGGCGAGGCACTGGTGCGCGCCTGCATCGGCCGCGCCCGGCGGCTCGGCATGCGCGGCATGGCCCTGTCCACATCACCGCGGATGCACAGCGCCCACCGTCTGTACCGGCGCCTGGGCTTCGTCCGCTCCCCCGAGCGGGACTGGTCCCCCTCACCGGACTTCACCCTGCACGTCTACACCCTCACCTGGTGACGCGCCCGGCGCCGGGCGCGTCACCGGCGCCGGTCAGAAGCCGCGCGGCGGCGCCCCCGGCCCGCCGACCGGGGGCNGGCGCCGGTCAGAAGCCGCGCGGCGGCGCCCCCGGCCCGCCGACCGGGGGCGGCGGCGCCCCCGGTCCGCCCTGTGGCGCGGCAAAGGACGCTCCCCCTGCCACCGCGGCCGGCCGCCGCGGCGAGCCGATGGACACGGCCACTGAGCCCAGCATGAGCCCGACGCCGGAGAGCCCCGCGACCATCGCCTCCCCCGGCCACTCGAACGATCCGTGCTGCGAGCTGCAGGTCTCCTCCGGCCGGGGGCTCTCCGCGGTGCCCCGGTTCTCGGCGGTGCACGTGTAGGAGAAGGAGACCGCCATGGTGTTCGGGCTGGACCCCATGACGCTCAGGGCGTAGACGAACATCGCCAGCCCTCCGAGCAGGAACAGCACCTGGAACGTGCGCGCAGCAGGATGCACCGAGCCCTCTCCCCCGGTCGACGACGCCTGCGACCCTACAGCCGCCCCGGACGGCCCATGCCGCGAGGAGAGCGGCATGAGAGCGGTCAATGGCCCTCGTGCCCGGCCAGCTTCCGGGCCCACAGGATCTCGGACATGTGGGCCGCCCGCAGATCGCTGGGCACGGTGCAGAGCTCCTCGCCGCTGATCTCCGACCGGAGCGTGACCCGGCGGCGGTCCACCCGGGTCACCGTGCAGACCTGGCCGTGGCGGACGGACCAGACGGCCGCGCCCGGCTCCAGCGTGATGCGGTGCGCCATCGCGCCGGTCAGCAGCAGATTGCCCACCGCCGCCGCGTCCTCCACGGTCAGGGGCGCGATGCCGACCCGCAGCCGGCCCTCGTCCCCGACCAGCCGGACCGGGGCGGTCACGCCCACCATGCCGAGCATGTCCCGCAGCAGATCGCGCGCCTGGCGGGCCGCCCGCGCGTGCCGGTCGGTGGTGAATTCCTGAACAGCCATGAACCGGATACCTCCTCCTCATTCGAGTGCACCCAGTCCATCGGCAGGACAGCGCGTCAGGGAACGTGCCAGCGTATGAACCCCTCAATTCCATGGCCGGGAAGGAGAGTCGGACGCCGTGACGATCGAACTTGACCAGACCGCCGCCCCCGAGGACTCGGTCCTGACGTTCTTCGGTGAGCAGCTCGCCGCGTACCGGAAGAAGGCCGGCTGGTCCCAGGAGCGGACCGCGAGGGAGGCCCGCTCGACGCAGTCGATGATCAGCAAGGTGGAAAAGGCCCGGCTCATCGCCTCCGATGTCCTCGCGGCCGACCTGGACCGCGCCTTCGGAACGGACGGCTACTTCACCCGCCTCCACGCCCTGGTGCTCCGCTACGCGTACCCGCGCTGGTTCCTGCCCTACATCGAACTGGAGCGGGACGCCGTCTCCATCCGGTCGTTCGAGGGGCAGGTTGTTCCGGGGCTGTTGCAGACGGAGGAGTACGCCCATGCGATGCTCGATGCCGTCAGGCCGGAGAACCTGGCGGAGCTGGTGGCCGTGCGCATGTCCCGGCAGGAGATCTTCGCCAGGGAACCACTGCCCCACACCTGGTTCATCATCGACGAGTTTGCCCTCATGCGGCACATCGGCGGTCCGGACGTGGTCCGCAGGCAGTTGCGGCACCTGCTGGAGGCCGGGCAGCATCCCCGCACCGTCATCCAGGTCATCCCGCGCACGGTCCCGGCGCGGCCCGCACTGGCAGGTCCCTTTACCCTGCTCACGCCGGAGGAGGGCGAAACCGTTGTCTATATCGACGGGTATCCGCAGGGTCGGCTGAGCCCGGATACTGGGGAGGTCACCGCCGCTGCCCATGCTTATGATCTGCTCCGGGCGGTGGCGCTGTCCCCGCAGCAGTCGGCCGAACTCATCGACACTCACGTCAGGGAACTCCCATGACCGCAAGCAGTCCGCAACAGGCATGGCGCAAGTCGAGCTACAGCGACAACGGCGGACCAAGCTGCCTGGAGGTGTGTGACGGCATACCCGGTGCCGTGCCCGTCCGGGACAGCAAGCAGCCGGATGCCGCCGGTCTGAGCATCCCGGCCCCCGCCTGGACCGCCTTCGTCAGGCATATCGTCCGCTGATCCGGGCGCGGCGGGCTCCCCGCGGGGGCCGGGCCACCGGTCAGGGCCGGACGAGGATCTTGCGGCCCTGGCCCGCGGCGAAGCGTTCCAGGGCCTGCGGGTAGTCGCCGAGCGGGAAGCGGTCGCTGATGAAGACGGCCGGGTCGATGACACCGGCGGCGAACAGTTCGGCGGCGCGTTCGAAGCTGTGCAGCACGGCCATCGAGCCGGTGATGGTGATCTCCTGGTTGTAGATGCGGTAGGGCTCGATGACGGCGGTGGTGGCGTAGTCGGCCACTCCGAACTGGAGGAAGGTGCCCGCCTTGGCGACCCGGCCCAGCCCGTCCTGGATGGCCTTGGCGTTGCCGGTGGCGTCGATGACCACGTCCCAGCCCTGCGGGCGGTCGAGTTCGCCGGCGTGCGTGGCCGTGGCGGTCACGCCCAGGGCGCGGGCGGTGGCCAGGCGGTCGGGGTTGATGTCCACCACCTCCACCGAGGCCGCGCCGGTGCGTTTGGCCAGCTCCAGCATCATCAGCCCCATGGTGCCGGAGCCGTAGACCAGGACGTGCGCGCCCATCCGGGCGGAGAGCACGTCGTAGCCGCGCACCGCGCAGGACAACGGTTCGATCAGGGCGGCGTCCTCGGTGGTGATGTGGTCGGGGAGCCAGACGCAGTTGGCCACCGGGGCGAGCGCGTACTCGGCTGCCCCGCCGGGCCGGGACACCCCGATGGCCTGCCAGTTGTCGCAGAGATTGGCGTGGCCGGTGCGGCAGTAGCGGCACTCGTGGCAGTAGAGGGAGGGGTCGACGGCCACCCGGTCGCCGACGGCGAGCTCGGTGACGCCCCGGCCGAGGGCGACGACCTCCCCGGCGAACTCGTGACCGGGGACGATGGGCAGCGTCGGGGCGAACTCGCCCTGCATGATGTGCAGATCGGTGCCGCACAGTCCGCAGGCCGCGACCCGCACGACCACCTGCCGGGGCCCGGGGGCCGGGTCCTCCACGGTGCTGACGGTGACGGCTCCCGGCGCCTCGATCAGTGCGGCTTTCACTTGACGGCTCCCAGTGACAGGCCCTGGACGAGTTTGTCCTGGGCGGCGAACCCCGCGGCGAGCACCGGCAGGGAGATGACCAGCGACGCGGCCGACACCTTGGCCAGGAACAGGCCCTGGCTGGTGATGAAGCCGGTCAGGAAGACCGGGGCGGTCTCGGCCGTGACCCCGGTGAGGACCCGCGCGAACAGCATCTCGTTCCAGGAGAAGATGAAGCAGATCAGCGCGGTGGCGGCGATGCCGGGCGCGGCGATGGGCGCGACCACCCGGGCCAGCACCACGGGCAGCCGGGCGCCGTCGATCTGGGCCGCCTCGATCAGCGAGGCCGGGACCTCGGCGAGGAAGGACTGCATCATCCACACCGCGATCGGCAGGTTCATCGCGGTGAAGAGGATGACCAGCAGCCAGACGTTGTCCAGCAGGCCGGTGTTCTTGGCGATCAGGTAGACCGGCAGCAGCCCGGCGACCAGCGGCAGCATCTTGGTGGAGAGGAAGAAGAACATCACGTCCCGCCACCGCTCCACCCGGCGGATGGACAGCGCGTAGGCGGCGGGCAGGGCCAGCAGCAGCACCAGCAGGGTGGAGCAGACCGAGGCGGTGGTGGAGTTGATCAGCGGCGGCCAGGGGCTGGCGCCGCCGTTCAGCCCGAAGAACTCCCGGTAGCTGTCCAGGGTGAGCGGTGCGGTGAAGGACGGCGGGTTGGTGGCGGCGTCCGGCTCGGCGTGGAAGGAGGTCAGTGCCATCCACGCCACGGGCAGCACGAAGAGGATTCCGGCCAGCCAGGCCAGCAGGGTGAGCGCGGCCGGACGCAGCCGGGCACGCGGGCGCTTCGCCGGTGCGGCGGACGGCCGCGGCGGGGTGCGTGGCGGGGTGCGTGGTGGGGTGCGTGGCGGGGTGCGTGGCGGGGTGGTCGTCATCAGCGGTGCGCCTCCTCGGTGAAGAGGGACGAGACGACCCGCAGCGCGAAGGTGGCCAGGATGATCGTGCCGATCACCACCAGCACACCGGCCGCCGAGGCCAGCCCGTACTCGTGCGCCTGGTAGAAGGTCTGGTAGATGGTGAAGGGCAGGTTGGCGGTGTCCAGTGCGCCGCCGGTGATGGTGAACACCGCGTCGAAGTGCTGGACGATGTAGATGGACCCGAGCAGGGCGCCGAGTTCGAGGTAGCGCCGCAGGTGCGGCAGGGTGAGATGGCGGAAGATCTGCCAGTCGCTCGCCCCGTCGATGCGGGCCGCCTCGACCACGTCCAGCGGCCGGCTCTGCAGCCCGGCCAGCAGGATCAGCATCATGAAGGGCGTCCACTGCCAGATCAGCGCGGCCTCGACGGCGGCCAGCGGGTGCTCCGAGATCCAGTCCGGCTGAGGGCCGCCGGCCAGCCCGAGCAGCCCGTTGAACAGCCCGTACTCGGGGTTGTAGAGGACGTGCTTCCACAGCAGCGCGGCGGCCACCGGCACCAGCAGGAACGGGGTGATCAGCAGGGTGCGCACCAGGCCCCGGCCCCGGAAGCGGCGGTCCAGCAGCAGCGCCAGCAGCAGCCCGAGGACGAGGGTGACCAGGACGACGGTGACGGTCAGCAGGATGGTGGTGACCACGGAGGAGCGCAGCCGGTCGTCGGCAAGCACGGTGGAGTAGTTGCCGAGGCCGGTGAACTCGCGGGCGTCGGGGTAGAGGGAGTTCCAGTCGAAGAGGGAGATCACCAGGGTGCCCAGGAAGGGCAGCTGGGTGACCACGATCAGGAAGACGAGGGCGGGCAGCAGCGGAGCGCGGACGGCCCAGGCGCGGGACCGGGCCCGGTCCCCGGGGCGCCCCCGCCGGGGCGGGCGCGTCCGGCCGGGGAACGGGGCCGGCCCGTTC
>NZ_WTLH01000011.1 GCF_011421595.1 Streptomyces sp. YIM 98790
CGCCGGGGCCGCCGGCCGGTCCGTCGCCGGCCTCCGGGCCCCGTGGTGCCCTCCCCGGGGCTGTTGGTCCCCGGGCGCTTCCGGGGGCGGGCACGTCCGGGCGCCGGACGCGTGGGCTCAGGCGGTGGCCGGGGGGTAGAGCTGCGGGGGGAGATGGGCGGCGGCGGCGCGGTCCAGCAGCCACAGGGTGCGGCGCCGGCCGTACACCCCGGCGGCCGGGGCCTGGAGTTCCCCCGCGCCGGACAGCGCCATGGCCACCGCCGTGGCCTTGTCCGCGCCCGCGGCCAGCAGCCACACCTCTCGCGCGGCCCGGATGGCCGGCAGGGTCAGGCTGATCCGGGTCGGCGGGGGCTTGGGCGAGCCGTGCACCCCGACCACGGTGCGCTGCCCCTCCCGCACCCCCGGATGCTCGGGGAAGAGCGAGGCCACATGGGCGTCCGGGCCGACGCCCAGCAGCAGCACATCGAAGGTGGGCACCGGGCCGTGCTCCTCCGAGCCGCAGGCCGCGGCCAGTTCGGCGGCGTACGCCGCGGCCGCGGCGTCGGCGTCGTCGCCCCAGGGGCCGCCGCCCGGGGCGGGCATCGGGTGCACCCGGGCCGGGTCGAGGCCCACCCGGTTCAGCAGCGCGTCCCGGGCCTGGGCGTCATTGCGTTCCGGATCGCCCGCCGGAACGAAGCGCTCGTCGCCCCACCACAGATCCAGCCGGGACCAGTCCACGGCGTCCCGGGCCGGGGACTCGGCCAGCGCGTGCAGCAGGGCGATGCCGTTCCGGCCGCCGGTGAGCACCACCGATGCGGTGCCGCGGCCGGCCTGGGCGTCCACCACCCGGGTGATCAGCCGGGCCGCCGCGGCCTGCGCCATCAGCGGGGCGTCGCGGTGCACCACGAGCTGCGGGACCCGCGAGGTGGCCTCGGAGGAGGCCATGGAGCCGGTCATGCGCCGCTCCCTTCCCCCTCGGCGGCGGGTACCGCCACCGGTGCGGGAGGCGCCGCGGGTACGGGCGGTGCGGCGGCGGAGGCGGCACCGGTACGGCCACCGTCGGCGGCCAGGCGCGGCACGCCGAACTTCACGGCATGGGCGTAGGCCGCGTCCGGGTCCAGCCGGCGCAGCTCCTCGGCGATCAGCTCGGCCGTCAGCCGGCGGTGCAGCGCCACATGGCGCTCCGGCTGGCCGGGCATGGCAAGGGTGGCCAGGGAGCCGTCCGGCCGGTCCAGGCAGATCACGCCGTCGGCGGTGATCAGCCGGACCGCGGTGATGCCCGGCCCGGCGGAGACGTCCCGGCGGACCGGGATGTGCAGGCGTTCGGCCAGCCACAGGGCGAGCAGTTCGGTGGAGGGGTTGTACTCCTCGCCCTCCACCACCGCCGATTCCAGCCTGCCGTGCCGCTGGTCCAGCGCGGAGGCCAGCACCGAACGCCACGGTGTGATCCGGGTCCAGGCCAGATCGGTGTCGCCGGGGGCGTAGCCGCGGGCCCGCACCGCCAGGGTCTCCACCGGGTCCTCGGTGGTCGCCGCGTCGGTGATGCGGCGCTGTGCCAGCGCGCCCAGCGGGTCCTTGGCCGGGACCTCCGGGGCGTCCTCCGGCCACCACACCACCACCGGCGCGTCCGGCAGCAGCAGCGGGAGCACCACGCTGTGCGCATGCGCGGACAGCTCGCCGTACAGCCGCAGCAGCACGGTCTCGCCGGTGCCGGACTCGCCGCCGGTGCGCACCTCGGCGTCCAGCCGGGCGCCGGCCCGCTGCCGCGCGGTGCGGCCCGGCCGCCGGATCACCACCAGGATGCGGCACGGATGCTCACGGGCCGACTCGGTGGCGGCCTTCAGGGCGTCGTAGTGATTGCCCTCGTCGGTGACGATGACCAGGGTGAGCACCATGCCCACGGCCGGGGTGCCGCTGGCCCGCCGTGCCTTCACCAGCGCCGCGTTGATCTGGCCCGCCGTGGTGTCCGTGAGATCGATGTTCATGGCCTGCGCCAGCTCCGTCCGTCGCGCGCGAGCATCTCATCGGCCGCCCTGGGGCCCCAGGTGCCCGCCGTGTACGGTTCGGGGCGGCCGTGCCGGGCCCAGTACTCCTCCACCGGGTCCAGGATCTCCCAGGACCGCTCCACCTCCTGATGCCGCGGGAAGAGATTGGCGTCGCCGAGCAGCACGTCCAGGATCAGCCGCTCGTACGCCTCCGGGGAGGACTCGGTGAAGGACTCGCCGTAGGCGAAATCCATGGTCACGTCCCGGATCTCCATCTGGGTACCCGGCACCTTGGAGCCGAACCGCAGGGTCACCCCCTCGTCCGGCTGCACCCGGATGACCAGGGCGTTGTTGTTCAGCTCCCGGGTGTCGGTGGCGTCGAAGGGGGAGTAGGGCGCCCGCTGGAAGACCACCGCGATCTCGGTGACCCGCCGGCCCAGCCGCTTGCCGGTGCGCAGGTAGAACGGCACCCCGGCCCAGCGGCGGTTGTCGATCTCCAGTTTGAGCGCGGCATAGGTGTCGGTGACCGAGTCCGGGGCGATGCCCTCCTCGTCCAGGTAGCCGGGCACCCACTTGCCGCCCTGCCAGCCCGCGGTGTACTGGCCGCGCACCGTGTGCCGGCCCAGGTCCTTGGGCAGCCGGACCGCGTTGAGCACCTTCAGCTTCTCGGTCAGCAGCGCCTTGGCGTCGAAGGAGGACGGCTCCTCCATGGCGGTCAGCGCCAGCAGCTGGAGCAGGTGGTTCTGGATGACGTCCCGGGCCGAGCCGATGCCGTCGTAGTAGCCTGCCCGGCCGCCGATGCCGATGTCCTCGGCCATGGTGATCTGCACATGGTCGACATAGCCGCGGTTCCAGACCGGCTCGAACATGGTGTTGGCGAACCGGAGGGCGAGGATGTTCTGGACCGTCTCCTTGCCCAGATAGTGGTCGATGCGGAAGACGTCCCGGCTGGGGAAGACCTCGTGCACCACCCGGTTGAGCTCCTGCGCGGAGGCCAGGTCGTGGCCGAAGGGCTTCTCGATCACCGCCCGCCGCCAGCTGTCGCCCGGCGCCTCGGACAGGCCGTGGGTCTTGAGCTGCCGCATCACCTGCGGGAAGAACTTCGGCGGCACGGAGAGGTAGAAGGCGAAGTTGCCGCCGGTGCCGCGTTCCTTGTCGAGCTGCTCGATGGTCCCGCGCAGGGTGCGGAACGCCGTGTCGTCGTCGAAGACCCCGGGCACGAACCGCATGCCCTGGGAGAGCTGCTGCCAGACCTCCTCGCGGAAGGGGGTCCGGGCGTGTTCCTTGACCGAGTCGTGCACCACCTGGGCGAAGTCCTCGTCCGCCCAGTCCCGGCGGGCGAAGCCGACCAGCGAGAAACCCGGCGGCAGCAGCCCCCGGTTCGCCAGGTCGTACACCGCCGGCATCAGCTTCTTGCGGGACAGATCCCCCGTGACGCCGAAAATGACCAGGCCCGACGGCCCCGCGATGCGCGGGAGCCGCCGGTCCTGGACACTGCGCAGCGGGTTCCCGGGGGCGGAGCCGGCGCCCCCGGTCGCGTCCCCTGGTCCGGGGGTGACGCTGCTGCTCACGTGTGGTTCAGCCTTCCTTCGGTGCGAGCCGTTCCAGTTCCGCGCGGGTCGAGTCGAGCAGGGCGTTCCAGGCGCTCTCGAACTTCTCCACGCCCTCGCGCTCCAGAAGGTTCACCACCTCGTCGTAGGAGATGCCGAGCTTCTCCAGGTCGTCGAGCACCTTGCGGGACTCCTGGTAGGTGCCCTTGACGGTGTCGCCGGTGACCTTGCCGTGGTCGGCGACGGCCTCCAGGGTGGACTCCGGCATGGTGTTGACGGTGCCCGGGGCGACCAGCTCGGTGACGTAGAGGGTGTCGGGGTAGGCCGGGTCCTTCACGCCGGTGGAGGCCCACAGCGGGCGCTGGGCGTTGGCGCCCTGGGCGGACAGCGCCTGCCAGCGGTCGGAGCCGGTGACCTCCTCGAAGGCCTGGTAGGCCAGGCGGGCGTTGGCCAGGGCGGCCTTCCCGCGCAGCGCGGCGGCCTCCCCGGTGCCCATGGCGTCCAGGCGCTTGTCGATCTCGGTGTCCACCCGGGAGACGAAGAACGAGGCCACCGAGTGGATGCGGGAGAGCTCCATGCCCTTGGCGGCGGCCTGCTCCAGGCCGGCCATGTAGGCGTCCATCACCTCGCGGTAGCGCTCCAGGGAGAAGATCAGCGTGACATTGACGCTGATGCCCTGGGCGATGGTGGCGGTGATGGCGGGCAGCCCGGCCCGGGTGGCCGGGATCTTGATCAGTACGTTGGGCCGTTCGACCAGCCAGGCGAGCTGCTTGGCCTCCGCGATGGTGGCCTCGGTGTCGTGGGCCAGCCGGGGGTCCACCTCGATGGAGACCCGGCCGTCCAGACCGCCGGTCTCCTCGTAGACGGGGCGCAGCACGTCGCAGGCGTCCCGGACGTCCGCGGTGGTGATCATGCGGAGCGCCTCTTCGACGGTGACCCGCCGGGTGGCCAGTTCGTGCACCTGGCGCTCGTAGCCGTCGCCGGCCGAGATCGCCTTCTGGAAGATCGCCGGGTTGGTGGTCACTCCGACCACCGAGCGGGTGTCCAGCAGTTCGCCGAGGGCTCCGGAGCTGATCCGGCGGCGGGACAGATCGTCCAGCCAGATCGCCACGCCCTCCTGGGACAGGCGGGTGAGTGCTTCGGTCATGGGGATCGTTTACTCCTGCTTGACGTCTCGTGGGTCTCAGCGCTGGACGGCGGCCAGGGATTCCCGGGCGGCGGCGGCAACGGCATCGGCGGTGATGCCGAACTCGCGGTACAGGGTCTGGTAGTCGGCGGAGGCGCCGAAGTGCTCCAGGGAGATGACCTTCCCCGCGTCACCGACCCAGCGGTACCAGGACTGGGCGATGCCGGCCTCCACCGCGACCCGGGCGCGCACCGTCGGGGGCAGGACGGCATCACGGTAGCCCTGGTCCTGCTCGGTGAACCACTCGACGCACGGCATGGAGACCACCCGGGTCGGGATGCCCTCGTCCTGCAGCGCCCGGCGGGCCTCCACGGCCAGCTGGACCTCGGAGCCGGTACCGATCAGGATCACCGCCGGTTCGGCCGCCCCGCCGTCCGGGCCGGCGGCCTCGGCCAGCACGTAGCCGCCGCGGACGGTGTCCTCGTTCGCCGGGTAGACGGGGACGTTCTGCCGGGTCAGGGCCAGGCCGTGCGGGGCCGGGGCGGCGGTGTGGCGGCGCATGATCTCCGCCCAGGCCAGGGCGGTTTCGTTGGCGTCGGCCGGGCGGACCATGTTCAGCCCCGGGATGGCGCGCAGCGCGGCGAGGTGCTCGACGGGCTGGTGGGTGGGGCCGTCCTCGCCCAGGCCGATGGAGTCGTGGGTCCACACGTAGGTGACGGGCAGCCCCATCAGCGCGGCCAGCCGGACGGCGGGGCGCATGTAGTCGGAGAAGACCAGGAAGGTGCCGCCGTAGACCCGGGTCTTGCCGTGCAGCGCGATGCCGTTCATGGTCGCGCCCATGGCGTGCTCGCGGATGCCGAAGTGCAGCGTGCGCCCGTAGGGGTCGGCACCGGGCAGCGGGTTGTCCGCGGGCAGGAAGGAGGAGGAGGCGTCGATGGTGGTGTTGTTGGAGCCGGCCAGGTCGGCCGAGCCGCCCCAGAGCTCCGGGATCACCGCGCCCAGCTCCGCCAGGACCTTGCCGCTGGCCTTGCGGGTGGCCATCGAGCCGCCGGCGTCGAAGGCGGGCAGCGCCTTCTCCCAGCCGGCGGGCAGCTGCCCGGCCTTGATCCGGTCGTAGACCTCCGCCCGCTCCGGGTGGGCGGTGCGCCAGGCGGCCAGCCGCTCCTCCCAGGCGGCGCGCGCGGCCTTGCCGCGCTCGCCGACCCGGCGGGCGTGCGCCAGCACCTCGGGCTCGACCTGGAAGTGCTGGTCGGGGTCGAAGCCGAGGACCCGCTTGGTGGCCGCGACCTCCTCCTCGCCCAGCGCCGAGCCGTGCGCGGCCTCGGTGTTCTGGGCGTTGGGCGCCGGCCAGGCGATGATGGAGCGCACCGCGATGACGGACGGGCGGCCGGTCTCGGCCCGGGCCGCCTTCATCGCCTCGTACAGTGCCTCCGGGTCCAGGTCGCCGCTGGGGGCGGGGGTCACCCGCTGGGTGTGCCAGCCGTAGGCGGCGAACCGGCCCAGGACGTCCTCGGAGATCGCGGTCTCGGTGTCGCCCTCGATGGAGATGTGGTTGTCGTCCCACAGCAGCACCAGGTTGCCCAGCTTCTGGTGCCCGGCCAGCGAGGCGGCCTCGGCGGCCACGCCCTCCTGCAGGTCGCCGTCCCCGGCGAAGGCCCAGACGGTGTGGTCGAAGGGAGATGTGCCCGGCGCGGCGCCGGGGTCGAACAGGCCGCGCTCCTTGCGCGCGGCCATCGCCATGCCCACCGCGTTGGCAACTCCCTGGCCCAGCGGGCCGGTGGTGGTCTCCACCCCGGTGGTGTGCCCGTACTCGGGGTGGCCGGGGGTCCTGCTGCCCCAGGTGCGGAAGGCCTTGAGGTCCTCCAGCTCCAGGCCGTAGCCGGACAGGTAGAGCTGGATGTACAGGGTCAGGCTGGAGTGCCCGACCGAGAGGACGAAGCGGTCCCGGCCGTCCCAGGCGGCGTCGGCGGGGTCGTGCCGCAGCAGCTTCTGGAACAGCAGATAGGCGGCGGGCGCCAGGCTCATGGCCGTGCCCGGATGGCCGTTGCCGACCTTCTGCACGGCGTCCATGGCCAGGACGCGGGCGGTGTCAACGGCCCGCTGGTCGAGTTCGGTCCAGTCGAGCGGGGCATCGGGCTCGGAGGCGATCGGCTTGCTGCTCACCCTGCGTCAGGGCTCCTCTCCGCGGTCTTCGGCTGTGTGGTGAGGGCGACCGCGCCGGTCCGTACGGGCGGCCGGCGTCGCTGCCGGCCCGGGGCTCACCAGTCCTGGCTGAGCCTACCTCCGCGGTACCCGGCGTCCGGACCGCCCCGGCCTCCAGTCTGCGCGGTCTCTTCGAAATTATCGATATCTAGACGAAAATTTCGGCCGCGAGAGGCCCGGCGGCTCCGCTGCGTGACCACCGCCTCACCGGCGGCGGCCCGTTGCCGGTGAGGCACCGGTCCCCCGCCGGTCAGCCGCCGGTCCGCCGCGGCGGGGTGCTCGCGGGCCGGCCGGGCGCGCCGAGGTCACCCCGGGGACAAGCCGGGTACAGCGGGCGTCTAGAGTGACCGAGTACGTGTGGGCCCGTTCCGGGCTCTGATCATCTGCCCGCAGCGCCCGACGCTGATGTCGCACAACCAGGGGTGTCCGTGACGGCCGTCGAATCCCGTCCCGTCGAGGAGCACAGCACGGGTTCCCGCCGGCTTTCGCCGGTCGCCCGGGCCGGGGCCTTCGTGGCGCTCACCAAGCCGCGGATCATCGAACTGCTGCTCATCACCACGATCCCGGTGATGTTCCTCGCCGAGCAGGGCGTGCCCGATCCCCGGCTGGTGCTCGCCACCTGCCTGGGCGGCTATCTCTCGGCGGGCGGGGCCAACGCGCTGAACATGTACCTGGACCGGGACATCGACGCGCTGATGCACCGGACCGGCAACCGGCCGCTGGTGACCGGCGCCGTCACCCCGCGCGAATGCCTGGCCTTCGGGCTGGCCCTGGCGGTGCTCTCCACCCTGTGGTTCGGCCTGCTGGTCAACTGGCTCTCGGCCGCGCTCTCGCTGGGCGCGCTGCTGTTCTACGTGGTCGGCTACACCATGCTGCTCAAGCGCCGCACCTCGCAGAACATCGTCTGGGGCGGCATCGCGGGCTGCATGCCGGTGCTGATCGGCTGGTCCTCGGTGACCGGCTCGCTCTCCTGGGCGGCCTTCATCCTCTTCCTGGTGATCTTCTTCTGGACACCGCCGCACTACTGGCCGCTCTCCATGAAGGTCAGGGAGGACTACGCCCGGGTGGGGGTGCCGATGCTGCCGGTGGTCGCCGCCAACACGGTGGTGGCCCGGCAGATCGTGCTCTACAGCTGGGTGATGGTGGCGGTGTCCCTCACCCTGGGGCCGCTGGGCTACGCCGGCTGGTTCTACACCACGGTGGCCGCGGCCTCCGGCGGCTGGTGGCTGTGGGAGGCCCACGCCCTGCGGGCCCGCGCCCGGGCCGGGCTCACCGGGGCCAGGCTCAAGGAGATGCGGCTGTTCCACTGGTCCATCACCTACGTCTCCCTGCTCTTCCTCGCCGTCGCCATCGATCCCTTCCTGCGCTGACCGGCGCACGGGCCGGCCGCGCGGGACCGGCGGGCCGGGTCCGGGGCGGCGCCGGCGACCGTGGCGCGCCACGGCATGCCCGTCGGCCCCGGCCGCGTCCCCGTCCGGGCTTGCGCGCCCCGGCTCCGGCCGCAGGGCGAGGAGGACGGCGGTGACGCCGTTCGGCCGGCTCCCGGGTGCCGGCCCGGTCCCGGCCCGGCGGGCACCGCTCCGGCGGCGGTGTGACGGACCTCCCGGCGGGGGGACGTGCCGGACGGTCCTACCAGTCGGTAATGTACGGGCATGACCGAGACCTCCGCGAGCAGCGACGACACCGGCGGCAGCGGCACCACGGGAGCCGGTGCGGACCGGCGGGCCGAGCGGGAGACCGCCCGGCTGGCCACGTGGATCCGGGCCTTCGCCGCGGCGCACGGCGGCAGCGCCGAGGGCCAGATCTCCTACCTGGGCGCCCGCGGCTTCCGGCTGGTGCTGGTCGGCGCGGACGGCGGCTGGGGCGATCTGATCGCCCGCCGCCGGCAGTCCGCCGAACGTGCCGCCGAGCGGGCCGGGGTGACCCTGCACGACAGCTTCGACGGCGCACTGGCCGCCCGGGTGCGCACCGGCCCGTACGAGTGGAGCCGGATGGCGGGCAGCCAGCTCGGCGGCCGGCACGGCTCCTGACCCCGGCCGCACCACCCCGCACTACCTTGCACCACTGTCCGTGCGCCATGCGCCCCCGCCGAGCGCCCCTTGCACAGTGCCAAACGCCTGAACCAGTGCCTTCCCGGGCACCATACTGATCACGGAACCGATCGCGGACCGTGAGCACTCCGACGGGCTCCGTTCCGTGCCCTGACGCGCGTAAGGCCAGCATGCACGCTCCGTCCCCGCTGCCCCCTTCCCTGCCCGCCGCGGCGTCCGCCTCCGCACCGGGAGGGGCACCGGCACCGGCCATGGTGGACCAGTACAGCCACAAGGTGGTGGGGGCCGAACTCGGCCTCGGCGCCTTCGAACAGCATCTGGCCGCGGCCGGCGGCACCAGCGGCGCCCCGTCCGCCGGCAACGTCTTCGACAGCCGCACCGGTCTGGCGCTGCGCCGCTGGTGCGCCCCGCTGCTGGGCCTGGAGCCGGACGCCCCGCCGGTCCGCTACCTGGCCCGCCGCCGCGAGCTCGGCGCCGACAACGCCACCCGCGCCCTGCTGCGCGGCAGCGGCATCACCACCCTGCTGATGGACGCCACGCCCGTCCCCGGCCTGCCCGACACCGCGGCCGTGGCGCCCGACGACCGGATCCGGGAACTCGTCCGGCTGGACCGGCTCGCCGCCCAGGTCGCCGACACCTCCGGCACCGTGCGCGGCTTCCTGGCCAACATCGGCGACGCCCTGCACTCCGCCGCCCGCGGGGCCCCGGCCTTCGTCTGCGACGCCCGGGAACTGCAGGGCACCGCCGGCACCGCACCCGGCCCGGCCGAGGCGGGCCTCGCGGCCGGCAACTGGCTCGCCGGCCGCACCGCCGCGGCCACCGCAGCGCTGCCGCCGGCCATCACCCTGCACCTGCTGTGGGGCGCCCTCGCCGCCGGCCGGCCGGTACAGCTGCTGTGCACCGATCCGGCGCCGCTGGCCGGCCTGCTGCGGGCCACCGCCGGCCGGGGCAGCCTGGTGCTGCTGCCGGGGCGGGGGCACCACCGGAGGGCCGCGGCGCTGGCGGCGGAGTTTGCCCATGTGTACGCCGACGCGGGCCCCGATCCCCGGGAGACCCTCGGCGAAGCCCCCTTCGGCAAGCTGCTGTTCTCCACCGGGGCCCGGCTGCTTCCGGAACTCCACGTCGTCCGCGCCCGCCAGTTCCGGCAGGCGCTCGCCCGGCTGCTGGGCGAGTGGGCCGCCGACGACGCCTGCACACCGGCCGACGCCGCCCGCATCACCACCCTGGTGACCACGGACAATGCCCGCCGTCTCTACCGGCTTGCCCCGGACGGGAGATGAGCCGCGCCCCGGGCCGGCACGCACGTGTCACACCCCGGTCACCGGTTCGTGCAGATACCGGGACGGCATGCGGACGGTCCGGTACGGCTGTCCTGCCCACCCGCTAGCCTGAACCGCGTGACGAACGGAGTGTTGCGCGTGCGTACGCGAGCTTTGATCGGTCCGGTCCTGGCCGCGGTTCTGGCCGTGGGGTGCTCCTCCGGGGAGGAGAGCGGGAAGGACGACGCCATCGCCGGGTCGCCGGCCCCGTCCTCCGAGCCCACCGGCCGGCCGGAGGAGCCGGAACCGCCGGAACAGCCGGACGACGCCGCGGATGTGGCCGCGCTGGAGCAGCTCCACGCCGACTACTGGGCCGCCATCGTGGAACTGGAGAACGGCGCCGAGCTGAAGCCGGATCCGCTCCGGGGCATCGCCGCGGATCTGCTCATCGAGGCCCAGCTCTCGCGCATGTACCCGATCCGCAACTCCGGCCATGTGCGCGAGGGCGAACCCGTCGTCGGCAACGTCACGGTCACCGTGGAGGGCGACGCGGCGACCGTGGAGTCGTGCGTGGACGAGGACGACTGGATCATCGTCAAGGACGGCGAGGAGGTGCCCCTGGACAAGACCGGTCCGGGCCCGCGGGTGTTCCTCGCCGAACGGACCGACGGCGCCTGGCTGCTCACCGAGCAACGGCCCATCGAGGAGGCGACCATCACATGCTGAGAACGGGGGCGCGGCTGCCGGGCGCGGGGCTGGTGGTGCTGGCCCTGGCCGGTGCGCTGCTGCTGGTTCCGGGCGCGCCGCGGGCCGCCGCGGACGGCCACTGCTGGGGGGAGGACGGCCAGGGAAACGTGATCTACACCTGCAGCGGCGGCGAGGACGGCTCCGGCGGCACCGGGGGAAGCGGCGGGAACAGCGGGGGGCCGCCGCCCTGCGACCTGGAGAAGATCAAGGGCTACGGCGGCTGGGAGGAGTCGGAGGGCGGCCAGGTCAGCCATCACTGCGAGGGCGAGGACATCGCCTGCTTCGTGAACTACCCCTCCGTCCTCCACGACGACGAGGACGAGGAGCCGCCGGGCAAGCCCAGCGAGGACGCCGTCTACGCCTACAAGGGCTGCTACGACGACGAGACCCTCGAACTGCTCTACAACGAATACTTCTGGTACCAGCCCGGCCAGCCCTCCGTACAGGAACTGGCCTGGCAGGCCTTCGGGCAGCTCCAGCTCCCGGACTTCACCCTGGTGTTCAACCCGCCGCAGCAGGCCGTGGTGCGGCTGGACACCTGGTGGTGGGCGGCCGGAGCGGGCGAAGGCCCGCTGGAGGGCACCTCGGCGGCCGGTGTGGTGGCCATCGCCGAACCCGACCACATGACCATCGACCCCGGCGACGGCTCCGGTGCCTTCACCTGCCCCCTGGTGACGAGCAGGTCCGACCGGTGTGCCCACGTCTACCAGCGGGCCTCCCGGGGCTACGAGGCGACGGCGACGATCGAGTACACCGTGCGGATCGAGCAGAACGGGAGCGAGATCGACGTACCGGGCATCCCGGAGACCATCACCACCGAGGAGCAGCAGGTGACCGTTCCGGTCACCGAGGTGCAGGCCGTGGTGGTCGACTAGCGTCCACCCGCCCGGCCCGGCCCGTCGGCGAGTGCCGTGACCAGGGCTTCCGCGGTCGGCACCGCGATGCCGTGCCTCGCGGCGGCGCGCAGCAGCGCGCCGCCGATGGCGTCCAGCTCCAGCGGCCGGCCCGCCTCGGCGTCCCGCTGCATGGAGGACTTCAGCCCGGCCGGCAGCCCGTCCCAGAAGGCGAGCAGGTCCCCGGCGGCGGCCGGGGCACCGCAGGCGGTGCTGACCGCCGCGGTCTCGGCCAGCAGGGCGCGCAGCTCCTCCCGGTGCCCGGTGCGGATGCCGCCGGCCGGCTCACCGTGGCGGGTGGTGAGCAGGGCCAGCGGGGCCAGGAAGGCCATCTTCGACCACAGCACCCCCGGCTCGTCGTCCCGGAGCGCGGTGCGCACCCCGGCGGCGGTGAGCGCCGCGGCCAGGTCCTCCAGCCGGGACCGGACGGCGGCGGGGGCCCCGGCCGGGACGGCGGCCTCGATGCCCGCGAACGGGCTGGTGTGCTCGATCACCCCGGGGGCGGTGCGGGTGGACTCCACCCGGATCGCCGCCGCGACCACCCGTTCCGGGGCGTAGCGCCCGCGCAGCAGGGCCGGGTGCTCGATGCCGTTGAGCAGCGGGACGAGCAGGCCCTCGCCGAGGGCGGCGGCGGGTATCCGGTCCAGCGCGGCCGGGAGCGCCGTGTGCTTGACCGCGATCAGGCAGGCGTCCACCGGCTCGGTCAGCTCGGTGCCGGCCGCCACCGGGGCGGTGAAGTCGCCGTAGCGGGCACTGCGCACGGTCAGGCCGTGGCGGGCGAGGTGATCCGCGGTGCCGGGGCCCGCGAGGCAGACCACCCGGTGGCCGGACCGGGCGAGCAGCGCCGCCAGCAGACCGCCCACACCGCCCGGGCCGAGGACGGCCACGGCCGGCGGGGACGGCGGGACGGAAGGGGCAGGAGGGGTCGATGCGTCCACGTCCGGGACCCTACCCCCGGCCGGGCGGCGCCAGTTGCGGCGGGACGCGTGTTCTCGCTCACGGGCGCGCGGCCCGGCGGGATCAGCCGGCGGCGGCCGGCGCGGGCCGTGCGGACTCCTCCGGCCGGGCCGTGACCGGGGCGGCGGCGGGAGACGGCGGCGCCGGGGCGGGGCCGCGCTCCCGCAGCGAGAGCAGCAGCCGCAGCATGGCGATCCAGACCAGGCAGGAACCGAGCAGGTGGATGCCGACCAGCAGCTCCGGCTCGTCCAGCGCGTACTGGAGATGGCCGACGCCGCCCTGGGCGAGCAGCACCAGGACCAGGTCCCGGGCGCGGGCCCGCGGGCCGGCCGGGGCGTCCACCAGCCGCAGCCCGGCCACCACGGCCAGCGCGCCCAGCACCACGGCCCAGGCCAGCAGCGCATGGACCCGGGTCACCGACTCCCAGTCGAAGGGCATCCGCGGCACATCGCCGCTGTCGCCCGCGTGCCGGCCGCTGCCGGTGACCGCGGTGCCCGCCACCAGCAGCGCCCCGCAGACCACGGTCAGGCCCTGCACCGCCCGCCGCACCGGCGCACCGACCAGCGGGCGCGGCGCCGCGTCGCTCTCCCGGGTGCGCTGCCATGTCACGGCGGCCGCCGTGATCAGCGCGGTGGCCAGCAGGAAGTGCCCGGCCACGCTGTACGGGTTGAGCCCGGTGAGCACCGTGATGCCGCCGAGCACGGCGTTGCCCAGCACGATCCAGAACTGTGCCCAGGCCAGCCGGGTCAGCGGCCGGCGCCGCGGCTCGGCGCAGCGGGCGGCCACGATGATCCAGCCCACGGCGGCGGAGAGCACATAGGTGAGCATCCGGTTGCCGAACTCGATCAGCCCGTGCACACCCATCTCGGCGGTGACCACGAGACTGTCGTCGGTGCACTTGGGCCAGGTGTCGCAGCCCAGGCCGGAGCCGGTGAGCCGGACCGCGCCGCCGGTGACCACGATGACCACGCTCATCAGCAGCGCGGCGGACGCGGCCCGCCGGATGGTGCGCGGCCGCGGGGTCCACCGCTCGGCGGTGTACGCGAGCGGGTTGCGCAGGACACGGGCGGCAGTCAGGAGCATGCTGGGCACCCGCTCATGGTACGGCCGTGCTTGTGCATCCCTTCACGAGCCCCCTGGAGGGGGCCGCGGGCAAGGGCGGGCGGGTGGTCATTCCCAGCGGAACCAGCGGGCCGCCGCCGCGGTCGCGGCGACCGCCCAGGCGGCCAGCACCGCCAGGCTGCCCCAGGGCAGCGCCTCGCCGTGCTGGAGCACCCGCCGCAGGCCGTCGGCCAGGGCGGTCACCGGCAGCAGGCCCAGTACGTCCTGGGCCGGCTCCGGGAAGTTCTCCAGCGGGAACACCACGTCGCTGCACAGCAGCAGCACCACGAAGACCAGATTGGCCCCGGCCAGGGTGGCCTCGGCCCGCAGGGTGCCGGCCATGAGCAGGCCGAGCGCGGAGAACGCGGCGGTGCCCAGCAGCAGCAGCGCCGCCGCGGCCGGGATGCCGCCGCCGTCCGGGGACCAGCCCAGGGCCAGGGCGATCGCGGTGAGCAGCACGGTCTGCAGCGCCAGGGTGACCAGAACCGCGCCGGTCTTGCCTGCCAGCAGGCCCCAGCGGGGCAGGGGGGTGGCGCCGAGCCGCTTGAGCACGCCGTAGCGGCGCTCGTAGCCGGTGGCGATGGCCTGGCCGGTGAAGGCGGTGGCGAAGGCGGCCAGGGCCAGGATGCCGGGGGCGAGGAACCCGGTCCGCTCCGCGGTGGAGCCGGCCCCGGGCAGGGAGAGGATGTCGACCGTGGCGAAGAGCAGCAGCAGCAGCGCCGGAATGATCACGGTCAGCAGCAGCTGTTCGCCGTGCCGGAGCAGCAGCCGGGCCTCCAGGGCGGTCTGCGCGGCGATCATCCGCGGCAGCGGCGCGGCACCCGGCCGGGGCGTGAAGGTCCCCGGCGGGGGCGGGGGCGGGGGCGCGGCGGCGGAGCCGGCGGGCGGCGTGGGGGCGGCGGGGCTCATGGGCGCAGTTCCTTGCCGGTGAGTTCCAGGAAGACGTCCTCCAGGGTGTGCCGCCGGGTGGTGATCCGGTCCGGCAGCACCCCGTGCTGGGCGCACCAGGCCGTGACCGTCGCCAGCAGGTGCGGGGTGACGTCGCCGGTCACCCGGTAGACCCCCGGGGAGGGCTCCTCCACCCCGGAACCGAGCGGCAGCGCGGCGCGCAGCGCGGCCAGGTCCAGGCCGGGGCGGCCGGCGAAGCGCAGGCTGTCGCCGCCGCCCCTGCACAGCCCGGCGGGTGTGCCCTCGGCGATCACCCGGCCGGCGTCGATGATGGCCACCTCGTCGGCCAGCTCCTCGGCCTCGTCCATGAAATGGGTGGTGAGCACCACGGTGACGCCGTCCGCGCGCAGGGCGCGGACCAGGTCCCAGGCGGCGCGGCGGGCCTGCGGGTCCAGGCCGGCCGTCGGCTCGTCCAGGAAGACCAGTTCCGGGCGGCCGATCACGGCCAGCGCGAGCGCCAGCCGCTGCCGCTGGCCGCCGGAGAGCCGGCGGTAGGGGGTGCGCGGGAAGGAGTCCAGGCCCAGGCGCTCGGCCAGAGCCGGGACGGGCAGCGGGCGGGCGTAGAGGCGGGCGGCGTGCCGGAGCAGTTCCAGGGGGCGCGCGCCGGGGTGGCCGCCGCCGTTCTGCGGCATCACGCCGATCCGGGCGCGCAGCCCGGTGGCGCGGGCGAAGGGGTCGAGGCCGAGTACCCGGACCGTGCCGGCGTCCGGTCTGCGGTAGCCCTCGCAGGTCTCCAGGGTNCCCGGACCGTGCCGGCGTCCGGTCTGCGGTAGCCCTCGCAGGTCTCCAGGGTGGTGGTCTTGCCCGCTCCGTTGGGGCCGAGCACGGCGGTGACCGTCTCCCGCCGGACGGTGAGGTCCAGGCCGTCCACGGCGGTGGTGCGGCCGTACCGCTTCACCAGCCCGGTGATCCGTACGGCCGCATCGCTGTTCATGCGGGCGAGTCTAGGGGAGCGCCTGCGGCGCCGGTCACGGGCGGGCGGGCCGCCGCGGGCGGGACGGCGGGACAGGCGGCGCTCGCCGCCCCGTCCCGCCGGCCGCGCCGGGCTCAGCCGGTGGCCAGCCGGGTGCCGCCGTCGGCGAGGCGGACCGGGAGGCCGGTGCGGGCCGACTCGTTGCCCGCCGCACCGATCAGTACGCTGCGGATGCCGTCCTCGAACCCGGCCTGCCGGGCCAGCGGGTCGTCCGAGGGGCCGCGGAAGACGTCGTCGAGCAGCAGCCGGTCGCCGCCGCCGTGCCCGCCCGCGCCCTGCTCGACCGGCACGTCCTGCGGCTCCTCCCAGTGCCGGTGCAGGGTGAGCTTCTCCCAGGCGCCGTCGGCCTGGTCCTTGCCGGCCGCCGAGGGGTCGACGGCGGCGTGCGGCGGGGTCCAGGCCCGCTCGCACACGGCCAGCTCGATGCGGCCCGCGGTGCCGTTGAACGCGACCCGGTAGCCCTCCCAGGGGGCGTAGGCGGTCAGCGAGTAGGTGAGCATCGCGCGGTTGTCGTAGCGGACCAGCAGCGACATGGTGTCGTCGATGGTGATGCCGGGCGCGAACACGTCCTGGTCGCGCAGGTAGCCGTCCTCGTGCTCGGCGTCCAGGTAGAGCCGCTTCAGCCGCTCGTCCCGGGAGATGTCCAGGATGAACGGGTCGCTGCCCAGGCCGGGGGCGCCCTGGCCGCGCTCCGGGCGCGGGCCGAGTCCGCGGGCCGCGGCGTTGGCGTCGCCGTAGAACCGCAGCGCGGTCTGGGCGAAGACCAGCTCGGCGCGGGCTCCCAGCCACCAGTTGACCAGGTCGAAGTGGTGGGTGGACTTGTGCACCAGCAGCCCGCCGGAGCTGCTCCGGTCGCGGTGCCAGCGGCGGAAGTAGTCGGCGCCGTGGATGGTGTCCAGGGTCCACTCGAAGTGCACCGAGGTGACCTCGCCGATCCGGCCCTCGGCGATCAGCCGCCGCACGGCCGAGTTGCGCGGCGAGTAGCGGTAGTTGAAGGTGACGACGATCTTTCCGGTGGAGCGTGCCGCGGCCTCGGCGATGGCCGCGCAGCCCGCCGCGTCGACGGTCAGCGGCTTCTCCACCACCACGTCCCGGCCGGCCTCCAGGGCGGCGCAGACGTACTGCGCGTGGGTGGCGTCCACGCTGGTCACGACCACGGCGTCGGCTCCCTGGAGCATGTCGCCGAACCGCTCGGGGGCGAAACAGGGCACCGGCTTGCCCCCGGCCGCCGCGATGCGGTCGTTGTAGTAGTCCATCCGGGTCCGGTTGGGGTCGCAGAACGCGACGATCTCCCCGGTGTCGCTCCAGTCGCCCAGCAGGGCGTCCACGTACATCTGGGCGCGGTGGCCGAGACCGACGAATGCGTAGCGGCGGCGTGTCACGGGTGAAGTCCTTCACTTCGGGGGCGCGTCAGGGGTGGGCGGCGGCGGCCGCCGATGTGCGGGCGCCGCCCCGGGAGTGCGGCAGAGCCGGTCCCGGGGCGGCGCGGAGGGCCGGCGGTGGTCAGCTGAGCACGCCGTTGGCTTCCCGGAGGAAGTCCTCGGCGGCCTGCTCCGGGGAGAGCTGGCCGAAGATGACCTGCTCGCCGTAGCGCTGCAGCATGTCCGGGATCTCACCGGCGCCGTTGGGGTACACGGTGGGCGCGGTCAGCGAGTCGGCGTGCTCCTCGATGAAGGCCAGCGACTGCTGGTCGGCCGGGGACAGGTCGTCGCGGATCTGGGAGAGCACCGCGTCGTTCATCGGCAGACCGCGGTCGCTGCCCAGGATGGCACCGGCCTCGGGGTCGTTGACCAGGAAGTCCACCAGCTTGGCGGCGGCCGTCTGCTTGTCGCTCTGCTCGCTGATCGCCCAGAACATGGTCGGCTGGAGGAACATGCCGTTGGTGGACGCGCCCTCGGTCCTGGGCATCTGCAGCAGCTGCACGTCTTCGCCGGAGCCGGTGGTCAGCGCGTTGAGCTGGTTGCTCCACCACATCCCCATCGCGCCGGTGTTGGTGGCGATCAGGGACTGCTCGACGCTGGTGGCGCCGATCTCGGTGGACAGGTCGGCGGGGGGCGCGCCGCCGTTCTCGATCAGGTCCAGGTGGGTCTGGAACCAGGCGGTGATGGTCTCCGGGGAGATGCCGATCTGGGTGCCCTCG
The DNA here is from genome assembly GCF_011421595.1 of Streptomyces sp. YIM 98790. Classification (GTDB taxonomy): domain Bacteria; phylum Actinomycetota; class Actinomycetes; order Streptomycetales; family Streptomycetaceae; genus Streptomyces. The sequence continues at coordinate 17,912 of NZ_WTLH01000011.1, forward strand.
TAGAACTCCTCGCCGTGCTGCGCGGCGAACAGCCGCAGATAGGCGTCGTTGAAGTTGAACTGGGTTCCGTAAATGTCGTCACCGGTGGCCTCGGAGATCTCGGCGGCCACGGCGTGGTAGTCGTCCCAGGTCCAGGCGGAGTCGTCCGGCAGTTCCACGCCGGCGTCGGCCAGGACCTTGGAGTTGGCCATCAGGGCGAAGGTGTTGGCACCGGTCGGAATGGCGTACTGGGTGCCGTCCACCTGGCCGGAGGTCAGCAGCTGGGTGTTCAGGCCCTCCGTGCTGACCAGGCTGCCGGCGTCCGCGAGCCGTCCGGCCCGGGCGAACTCGCCGAGCCGCCGGATCTCGATGGTGAAGACATCGGGGGCGTCGTTGGAGGCCACCTTGGTGGTCAGGGTGTCGTAGTACGAGTCCCAGTCGGTGAACTGGACGTTCACCTTGATGTCCGGGTACTTGGCCTCGAAGGCGTCCACGGCCTCCTCGGTCAGCCTGTGCCGCTCGTCAGAGCCCCACCAGGCGAACTCGATGGTGGTCTGGCCGCCGTCCTCGGAGCCGCCGGAGCCGCCGTTGTCGTCGTCACTGGAACAGGCGGCCGTGAGTGCGAGGGCACCGGTGACCAGCAGCGCCGGCCAGACTCTGCTCTTGCGGTTCATGTGCAGGGACACTGAACTCTCCTTTGAATTCTGTGGAACTCGGTGCAGGGTTGATCCGTGGTGCACGGATGAAGGGAGGAAGGGAAACTCGGATTACTTCAGGCCCGAGGTGGCGATGCCGCGGACCAGGTACTTCTGGCCCGCCAGGAAGAACCCGAAGATGGGCCCCAGCGACAGCACCGACATGGCGAACATGGGTCCCCACGACGATTCGCCACTGGAATCCAGGAAGGTGCGCAGCGCCACCGGGACGGTGTGCATATCAGGGTTGGTCAGGAAGATCAACTGGCTCAGGAAGTCGTTCCAGGTCCAGATGAACGTGAAGATGGCCGTGGTGGCCAGCGCGGGCATCGACAGCGGAATGATGATCCGGCTGAAGATGCGCCAGTGCCCGGCGCCGTCGATTGTCGCCGCCTCGTCCAGATCCCTCGGCAGTGTACGGATGAACTGCACCATGAGGAAGATGAAGAATGCGTCGGTCGCGAGGAATTTGGGCACGATGAGCGGATAGAACGTGTTGATCCAGTCCAGCTCGGAGAACAGGATGTACTGCGGCACGATCACGACGTGCAGCGGCAGCATGATGGAGCCCAGCATGACGGCGAACCACAGCCGCTTCAGCGGGAACTCCAGCCGGGCGAAGGCATAGGCGGCCAGCGAGCAGGCCAGCAGGTTGCCGATCACCGCGCCGGCCGTGATGATCGCCGAGTTCAGGAAGTAGTGGCTGAACGGGTGGCGCAGCGCGTCCCAGCCGTCGCCGAAGTTGTCGAAGGTGATACTGGACGGCCACAGGCCCTGCTCGCGGAAGATGAGTTCCTCCGGCTTGAGCGAGCTGGATATCATCCACAGCAGCGGATACAGCATGGCCAGGCCGAAGAGGATCAGGCCCAGGTGGGTCAGGAGCTTGTTGCCGCGGACGGCGAGCAGTGTCCTGGCCAGCAGGGTGTTGTTCAGTCCGGATTCGCCCGGAACCTGCTTCTTGATAGTCCGGTTACTTGTCACTGTAGAACACCCAATACTTCGACATCAGGAAGTTCACCGCAGTGAGGCTGGCGATGATCACGACCAGCACCCACGCCATGGCCGACGCATAGCCCATTTCGAAGGATGTGAACCCCTTGTTGTACACGTACATCGTGTACAGCAGTGTGGAGTCCGACGGACTGCCGTTTCCGCCGCTCACCACGAACGCCTGGGTGAAGGACTGGAAGGCATTGATGAGCTGGAGCACCAGATTGAAGAAGATGATCGGGGTGAGCAGCGGCATGGTGATGGAGAAGAACTGCCGGACCTTGCCCGCGCCGTCGATACTGGCCGCCTCGTAATAACTGGGCGGGATCTGCCGCAGGCCGGCCAGGAAGATCACCATCGGGGAGCCGAAGGTCCACACGTTGAGCACGATCAGGGTGGACAGCGCCGTGTCGGGGTCGGCGATCCAGCTCCGTCCCTCGATCCCGAAGATGTCCAGGAAGTCGTTGAACAGGCCGTTGGCGCCGAACATCTTCCGCCACAGGATGGCGACGGCCACGCTGCTGCCGAGCAGTGAGGGCAGGTAGTAGACCGAGCGGTAGATCGGCAGCCCCCGCACACCGCGGTCCAGGATCAGCGCCAGCGCCAGCGCGAACGCCAGCTGGAGCGGCACCGACACGAAGACGTAGACCGCGGTGTTGCTGAGCCCCTTCAGGAACCGCGGGTCGTCCAGCATCCGCGTGTAGTTCTCCAGCCCGATCCACGAGGCCCCGCCGATCGGGCTGTAGTCGGTGAAGGACAGGTACAGCGAGGCGAACAGCGGGCCGGCCGTGATGAACAGCAGCCCGACGAACCAGGGGGCCAGGAAGAGATGGGCGGTGAGCGCCTCCTTGCGCCGGCGCTTCTTGCGCGCCTTGTCGGCCCGCACCGCGCCGGGGCGGATCTCGGGCGGGGCTTTGTGCGCCCCCGCGGCGGGCGGGCGCACCTGTGTATCGGTCATGCGGGCCTCCCGGAGATCCCGGAGAACTGCGGCAGTTCGGAGTAGAGCTTCAGCTCGGCCGCAGCGGCGTGGACGAGTTCGGTGACCCCGGGGACGACCCGGCGGCGGGCGCCGTTGTCGCCGGGCAGATCCTCGGCGCGGATCGGGGCGGGGTCGGGGGCGGTCCGGACCGCCTCCAGCACCTGCATGAAGGGCCGGGTGGCGGACAGCGGCACCAGCAGCGGCGGCGGCCCGGCCGTGCCGTCCGCGGCAAGGTGGTCGGCCAGGTTGCGCAGCAGCACGGTGCGGGGATGGCCGGTGACGCGCGGCGGTTCACCCTCCCGCTCCACCGTCACCCGGTCGAGGGTGTAGTGCAGCACGATCCGGCCGTGCTCGCCGTGCACGGTGATCACCGGCGGCTGCTGTTCGGGAGCGGCCAGGGTGACGGCCACCACGATCGGGGCGCCGTCCAGCAGCCCGCCGCGGGTGCGCACCCGGAGCGCGGAGGTGTCGTCGGCCTCGATGTCGAACGCGCGGTACAGCTCGGTCTCCAGCCCGGTGATCTCCCCGCCGTCCAGGGCCAGGGCGGTCGCCACGGCGTGCGCGAACGGGTTGGTGAGCGCGCCGTCCACCACATCGGTGCCGTCCAGGCGGCGCATCCCGGCCCAGCGGGCCCGGCCGTAATAGGCGGTGTCCCGGGACCAGGCCCCGGCCACCCCGATGCCGCGCACCCGGCCGACGGCCCCGTCCGCGATCAGCTCGCGCACCGCCTGCGGCGCCCGCGAGCCCAGCGACTGGAAGCCGACCTGGCAGACCCGGCCGTGCTGCCCGGCCGCGGCCAGCAGCCGCTCGTACTGGGCCATGGACGCCACCGGCGGCTTCTCCAGCTGCAGATGGGCGCCGGCCGCCATGGCCGCCTCGGCCAGCTCGGCGTGGGTGTGCAGCGGGGTGGCGATGACGGCGATGTCGGCGGCGGTGTCCTCGACCAGCCCGGCCAGCTCCGCGGCCTGCACCGGGGTGCCCAGGCCGTCCAGCAGCTCCGGCGGCACCGGGTTGAGATCGCAGACCCCGGCCAGCACCGCGCGGCCCTCGGCCGTGAGTTCGCGCAGCACCGGGAGGTAGGTGCGGCCGAAGCCGTGCGCCCCGGCGAGGACGATGCGCAGCGGCCCGGCGGCGGAGTGCTCAGCAGTCATCGGACCGCCTCCGGATCGGGAAGAGCGGAAGAGGAGGAGGACGGGACGGCGGGGGAGGATGCGTCGCCGCCGGCCGGGCCGGCGCCCGCGGCGAGTTCCGCCAGGCGGGCGGGGTCGAAGCGCAGGCCCAGTCCCGGGGTGCGGTTCAGGCGCAGCACGGGGCCGTCCACGGTCACCGGGTGCGGCCCGGCCAGCAGGCCGAGTGAGGCGAAGGAGGCGTCCTCCACGTCCTCGACCATGGTTTCCAGCGGCAGGGCACAGGCCAGCTGGCCGGAGACGTCCGGCAGCAGATGGGGGTAGACCGGGACCGACCACAGCCGGGCCAGTTCGGCGATCCGCCGGAAGGGGGTGATACCCCCGACGCGGGCCACGTTCGGCTGGATCACATCGCAGCCGCCGGCGGTCAGCCAGTCCCGGAAGGCGTGCACGGTGCGCAGGTTCTCGCCGACCGCGATCGGCACCCCGGTGTCCCGGCGCAGCCGCACATGGCCGGCGAGGTCGTCGGCGCGCAGCGGCTCCTCCACCCAGTGCAGGCCGAACGGCCGCAGTGCCTCGATGGCCCGCCGGGCCCGGAAGGCGTCCCAGCGCTGGTTGGCGTCCACCATCAGCAGCACGTCGGGGCCGATCACCTCGCGCACGGCGGCGATCCGGGCCACGTCCGCCGACACATCCGGGTGGCCGACCTTGACCTTGACCGCACGGTGGCCCCGCTGGGCCCAGCGGCGGGCCTGGGCGGTCAGCTCCTGGAGCGGGTAGTGCAGATTGACCCCGCTGCCGTAGACCTCCACCGTCTCCNTCCGGGCCACGTCCGCCGACACATCCGGGTGGCCGACCTTGACCTTGACCGCACGGTGGCCCCGCTGGGCCCAGCGGCGGGCCTGGGCGGTCAGCTCCTGGAGCGGGTAGTGCAGATTGACCCCGCTGCCGTAGACCTCCACCGTCTCCCGGCGCAGGCCGAGTTCCTCGGCGAGGCTGTGCCCGGCGCCGGCCGCCCGCAGGTCCCACAGCGCGGTGTCCACGGCGGTCATGGCCATGGTGGTGATGCCGGAGGAGCCCGCCTCGTGCAGGTGCGCCCACAGCCCGTCCCAGACCGTCTCCGGGTGGGCCGGCCGGCCCAGCACCGCGTCCCGGCACTCCTGGGTGAGCAGGGCGTGCACCGCGGCCGCGCCGATCTGCGGGGTCCAGGCGAAGCCGGTGCCCCGCCGGCCGTCGTCCAGCGTGATCTCGCAGACGATGACGTGGTGGGCCGGCACGTCCGGGCCCCACGGGCGGGGCAGCGGCACCCGGTGGGAGCGGGCGGTCAGCCCGCGGATCAGGGGGAGGCTCATGCCGCGGACCTCACCAGGGCCAGTCCGGCGTCGATCAGCCGGGACAGCTCGGCCAGGTCGTCGGCGGCCGGCTCCACCAGCGGCGGGCGGACCTCTCCGGCGTCCAGGCCGCGGAGCCGCACCCCGGCCTTGACCAGGGACACCGCATAGCCGGGGACCTTGTTCCGCAGCTCCACCAGGGGGGCGTAGAACTCGGTGAGCAGCCGCCGGACCGGCTCCGGACCGGCGGTGCCGGCCCCGGTGTCCAGCGCCCGGTTGAAGGCGAGGGCGATCTCCGGCGCGAAGCAGAAGACCGCCGAGGAATACAGCTCCACCCCCAGCGCCCGGTAGGCGGGCTGGGTCAGCTCGGCGGTGGGCAGGCCGTTGAAGAAGACGAAGTCCTCGCCCAGGGCGGCGCGGGCGGCCAGCACGATGCGCTGCATCCGGTCGATGTCGCCCAGCCCGTCCTTGAGGCCGATCACCCCGGGAATCCGGCCGAGCGCGATCACCTGCTCCGGCTCCAGGACCAGCGGGCCGCGCTGGTAGAGCACCACCGGCAGGCCCACGGCGGCCACCGCGGCCACGTAGTCGTGCAGGCCCCGGCGCGGGCCCTGGGCCAGATAGGGCGGCAGCAGCAGGATGCCGTCGGCGCCCGCCTCGGCGGCCTGCCGGGCGTGGACCAGGGCGGTGCCCAGCGGCCCGCCCGCTCCGGCGAACACCGGCACCCGGCCGGCGGTCTCCTTGACCGCGGTGCGGACCACGGCGGCCTGCTCCTCGGCGGACAGCGAGGTCAGCTCCCCGGTACCGCAGGCGGCGAAGACCCCGCCGGGGCCGTGCGCCAGGCCGGCGGCCAGATGCTCGGCCAGTGCGCCGGTGTCCACCCGGCCCTCGCCGTCGAACGGCGTGACCGGGAAGAACAGCACTCCCGAGAGTTGCATGGCGGTTGGTTTCCCCTCAGGTTCGGGACGGGTCCGGTACGGACGCGTGGGCGGGCGGGCCGGTGCGCCGACCGGTGGCGCCGGCGTCGGGCAGCTCGGTGCGCCAGCTCCGCTTGGCGCGCCAGCCGAGCAGGCGCTCGGCCTTGGCGCTGGAGAAGGCGGGCGTGGTGCCGGTCAGCGCGGCGGCGGCCTGCTCGGTGGCGGGGTGGATCCGCGGCAGCAGGACGGACAGCGGCTCACGGGCGAAGGCGTCGGCGGCGCCGGCGAAGAAGACCTCGCCGTTGGGAATCTCCGGCAGCGCGGCGAGCAGGGTGTCCACCATCTCGCCGCCGTCCCGGGCATCGAGGTAGTTGAACAGCGAGGCGCCGGCGATCGCCGGGTCGTCGAGCCGCTCGGTGACCGAGTGGCCGGTCTGGGTGGGCGCGCCCTGCCACTCCTCGGGCGGGATCACGAAGCACGGCCGCACCGCGGCGAAGCGGACCGAGTCGCCCGCCGCGGCGGCGAAGGTCCGCATGGTCTGTTCGGCGGCGAGTTTGGACAGGCTGTAGGCGTTCCACGGCCGGACGGGGTGGTCCTCGTCGAGCGGCAGGCAGCTCGGCCGCCAGGAGCCGTCCGGGGCTCCGTAGCCGATCACGGTCGGGCTGCTGGCCACGATGACCCGGCGCACTCCCGTGCGGACCGCGGCCTCGCATACATTGAAGGCAGCCTGAGTGTTCACCCGGTAGGTGAGCCCGTCCGTCCGGCCGAAGGGGGTGGCGACAGCCGCGAGGTGCACCACCGCCTCCGGGCGGTAGCGGCTCATGACTTCGAAGGACTCCCCGAGGTCGGTCACGTCCGCGGCGAGCACCGAGGCGCAGGCGCCGTCGGCCGGGTCACCGGGACTGAGGTCAATCCCGATCACCTCATGGCCGGACGAGGCCAGCGCGGTGACAACGCTGCGGCCCATACGACCCGCGCTGCCCGTTACGAGCACCCTCATGGCTTCTGGATCTCCCATCAACACAACAAGCGGTTGCAGAACCGTGGCTTAACTACGCCGAAACGTCAAGACTTCCAGCGACTATTGATTACAACCGATTGCAAGCTAGGGTGGGGCAGTGTGAGCGAACACTTCGGCCGCACCGCGGACGGCACCCCGGTCGAGCGCTATCAGCTGAGCGCTCCGGGAATCCGTGCCTCGGTGCTCACCTTCGGATGCGTGGTGCAGTCCCTCGACGTCCCGGACTCCCGGGGCACGCCAGGAAACGTGGTGCTGGGACTGGACACCATGGACTGCTATCTCACCCGCAGCAGGTTCTTCGGCGCGGTCGTGGGGCGGTACGGCAACCGGATCGCGGACGCACGCTTCACCCTGGACGGCCGGACCCACGAGCTGCCGCGGAACCACGGCACCAGCAGTCTGCACGGGGGGCCGGAGGGCTTCGACAAGCGCGTCTGGCGGGTCGTCGGGTCCGCCGCGGACCGGATCAGCCTCGCCTACCGCAGCGAGGACGGCGAGGCCGGCTATCCCGGCACCCTGGACGCCACGGTCACCTACACGCTCGCCGGGCGTGAGGGCCCGGACGGCTTCGGGGAGCTGCGGATCGACTACCGCGCCGTCACCGACGCGCCCACCCACGTCAACCTGACCAACCACTCCTACTTCAACCTGGCGGGCGCCGACCCGTACGCCTCTCCGGGCCTGGGCACGGTGCACGACCACGAGGTGACCCTGCGTGCCTCACGGTTCCTGCCGGTGGACGACCGGCTGATCCCGACCGGCGAGCTGGCCCCGGTGGCCGGCACCCCCTTCGACTTCACCGCCCCGCGGCGGATCGGCGACCGGCTGCACGACGGGCACCCGCAGCTCAAGACCGCCGGCGGCTACGACCACTGCTGGGTCTTCGACGAGCCGGCCGGCCCGCTGCGCCCGGTGGCGCGGGTCACCGAGCCCCGCACCGGCCGCGCGCTGGAGGTCCTGACCACCGAGCCGGGAGTCCAGTTCTACTCTGGCAATATGCTCACGGACGCGGTGTACGGCCGGGGCACCGGCCTGTGCCTGGAGACCCAGCACTTCCCCGACTCCCCGAACCGTCCGGAGTTCCCCACGACCGTGCTGCGGCCCGGCCAGGTGCACTCCTCGACGACCGTGTACCGCTTCACCGCCGGAACCCCGGCGGGAGCCCGGTGAGCGACACCTGCGCGGCCGGGACGGGGCCGCGCGGTGCACGACGGACGCCCGGCGGGCCGTGGGCGCGGCCCGCGGGGCGCGACCCGCGCCCGCGCGGCGCGGGAGCACGGAACGACCTTGGGGGGACGGCGCAGTGGCGGTGACCATCCGGGATGTGGCACGGGCCAGCGGGGTCCACGTGTCCACCGTCTCCCGTACCTTCTCCGCGCCGCACCTGGTGAGCGCGGACACCCGCGACCGGGTGCTGGCCATCGCCGCCGAGCTGGGCTACCGGCCCAACCGGGCGGCCCGCGCGCTCACCNGCCAGCGGGGTCCACGTGTCCACCGTCTCCCGTACCTTCTCCGCGCCGCACCTGGTGAGCGCGGACACCCGCGACCGGGTGCTGGCCATCGCCGCCGAGCTGGGCTACCGGCCCAACCGGGCGGCCCGCGCGCTCACCACCGGCCGCACTCACAACCTGGGGCTGATCGTCTCCGACATCGCCAACCCCTTCTTCCCGCCGCTGATCAAGGCGGCGCAGGCGTATGCGCGGGAGCGCGAGTACCACGTCTTCGTGGCGGACACCGACGAGGACCCGCAGGCCGAGGAAGAGCTGATACAGACCCTCGCCAAGCAGGTCGACGGCGTGGTGCTGGTCGCGCCCCGGCTCACCAACCAGGCCATCGAGCGGCTGGGCATGGAGCTCCCCTTCGTGGTGGTCAACCGGAAGGTCAAGGGGCTGTCGGGGGTGCTGATGGACGTCGCCCAGGGCGCCGCCCTGGCGGTGGACCACCTCGCCGGGCTGGGCCACCGCCGGCTGGCCCTGCTCGGCGGCCCGCGCGGCTCCTGGACCAGCGAGCAGATGCGCAAGGCGGCGGAGGGCGCCGTGGCGCGCCACGGCCTGGACCTGACCGCCATCGGCCCGAACGCGCCGACCGAGGAGGGCGGCCAGGCCGCGGCCGCGGCCGTCCGGGAGAGCGGTGCCACCGCGGTGCTCGCCTACAACGACCTGGTCGCCATAGGCGTCATCGAAGGGCTCGGGGAGCTGGGCACCGAGGTGCCCCGGGACGTCAGCGTGGTCGGCGTGGACGACACGGTGGCCGGACGGCTCAACCGCCCCAAGCTCACCACCATTGTCATGCCCACCCCCGCAGCGGGCCGTACCGCGGTCGATCTGCTGCTCCAGGCCGTGGACGCGGGGGGCAGCCGCACCGCGGCCCAGACGACCCTGGAGACCAGCCTCATCGTCCGGGAATCCACCGGCCCGGCACCGGCCTGATCCCGCCGGCCGCCCCGGCCGCGAGGGCGCCGCACCCGCTCCGGGTGCGGCGCCCTCGCGCCGTTCCCCCCTGGCACCGGCCCCGCGCGCCGCCGACCGGGGCGGAGGTTAGGCATGCCTAACGTGATGAACGGCATTCACCCTGGTCAGGCAGCGGCTTGCCGGGTGTCCACGAATTACGCAACAATGGCGTTGTGAAAAAGCGGGACGGGCGACGGCAGACGCGCGAGACGGCGGTGGTCGAGGAGACCCCCGTCGCCGCGGGGATGTCCGCGGCCGCCGAGGAGCAGCAGGGCACCCGCCGCCGGGTGGCCCGCTCCATTCTGGACCACGGGCCGTCCACCGCCGCCGAGCTGGCCGGCCGGCTGGGCCTGACCCAGGCGGCCGTGCGCCGCCATCTGGACGCACTGGCCGGCGAGGGCACGGTCGAGGCCCGCGAGCAGCGGGTGTACGGCCACCGCGGCAGGGGGCGTCCGGCCAAGGTGTTCGCGCTGACCGACGCGGGCCGCGGCTCCTTCGGCCAGTCGTACGACGAGCTGGCCGTGGAGGCGCTGCGCTGGATCGCCGGCCGCGCGGGCGAGGGCGAGGACGCCCGGCAGGCCGTGCTGGCCTTCGCCCGGGCGCGGGCCGCCGCCCAGGCGGAGCGGTACCGTGCCGTGCTGGAGCAGCAGGCCGGTGACGGGTCGCCGACCGAGGCGCTGGCCCGGGCACTGTCCCGGGACGGTTACGCTGCTGTGGCGCGCGCCGCCCCGGCGGCCGCCGGGGAGCAGCTCTGCCAGCACCACTGCCCGGTGGCGCATGTGGCGGAGCGGTTCCCGCAGCTCTGCGAGGCGGAGACGGAGGCGTTCTCCCGCCTGCTGGGCACCCATGTGCAGCGCCTGGCCACCATCGCCCACGGGGACGGGGTCTGCACGACCTTCGTTCCGGCGGCGGGGCACACCGCCCCGCACACCGAGCACCGCGGATCCGCCGCGGCGAAGACCACCACCGACAGCACTGCCGGGAGGAACCCCGCATGACGCTCCCCACGGAGACCGCCCACCCCGAGCTGGAGGGCCTGGGCAGGTACGAGTACGGCTGGGCCGACTCGGACATCGCCGGCGCATCGGCCCGGCGCGGCCTCTCCGAGGAGGTCGTCCGCGACATCTCCGCGAAGAAGGCCGAGCCCGAGTGGATGCTCAGGCTGCGGCTGAAGGGCCTGAAGCTCTTCGGCAAGAAGCCCATGCCCAGCTGGGGCTCGGACCTGTCCGGCATCGACTTCGACAACATCAAGTACTTCGTGCGGTCCACCGAGAAGCAGGCCCAGTCCTGGGAGGACCTGCCGGAGGACATCCGCAACACCTACGACAAGCTGGGCATCCCGGAGGCGGAGAAGCAGCGGCTGGTGGCCGGTGTCGCCGCGCAGTACGAGTCCGAGGTGGTGTACCACCAGATCCGCGAGGACCTGGAGAAGCAGGGCGTCGTCTTCCTGGACACCGACACCGCGCTCCGCGAGCACCCGGAGATCTTCCAGGAGCACTTCGGCACCGTGATCCCGGCCGGGGACAACAAGTTCGCCGCGCTGAACACGGCCGTGTGGTCCGGCGGCTCCTTCATCTACGTGCCGAAGGGCGTGCACGTGGACATCCCGCTGCAGGCCTACTTCCGGATCAACACCGAGAACATGGGCCAGTTCGAGCGGACCCTGATCATCGTGGACGAGGACGCCTACGTCCACTACGTGGAGGGCTGCACCGCCCCGATCTACCAGTCGGACTCGCTGCACTCGGCGGTGGTGGAGATCATCGTCAAGAAGGGCGGGCGCTGCCGCTACACCACCATCCAGAACTGGTCGAACAACGTCTACAACCTGGTGACCAAGCGTGCGGTGGCCTACGAGGGCGCCACCATGGAGTGGGTCGACGGCAACATCGGCTCCAAGGTCACCATGAAGTACCCGGCCGTCTACCTGATGGGCGAGCACGCCAAGGGCGAGACCCTGTCGGTGGCCTTCGCCGGCGAGGGCCAGCACCAGGACGCCGGCGCCAAGATGGTGCACATGGCGCCGAACACCTCCTCGAACATCGTCTCCAAGTCGGTGGCCCGGGGCGGTGGCCGCACCTCCTACCGCGGTCTGATCGAGATCGGCGAGGGCGCGGCCGGCTCCAAGTCCAATGTGCTGTGCGACGCCCTGCTGGTGGACACCGTCTCCCGTTCCGACACCTACCCGTACGTGGACGTGCGGGAGGACGACGTCACCATGGGCCACGAGGCCACCGTCTCCAAGGTGAGCGACGACCAGCTCTTCTACCTGATGCAGCGCGGCCTGTCCGAGGACGAGGCCATGGCGATGATCGTGCGCGGCTTCGTCGAGCCGATCGCCAAGGAGCTGCCGATGGAGTACGCCCTGGAGCTGAACCGGCTGATCGAGCTGCAGATGGAGGGCGCGGTCGGCTGACGCCGCGCCGCGCACCTCCGTCAGCGACCGATCCCGTACCCGTCCGCGGAAGCAGAAAGCGAGCACGACAACAGCCATGGCCAAGGCCCAGACCCCTACCCCGGCCGGCACCCCTGCGGGTGCCGCCGGCGGCGGCGCCGTCGCGGTGGCCGCCGAGTCCACCGTCGCCACCCGGATGAGCGCCCCGCCGTCCTTCGACGTGGCCGACTTCCCGGTCCCGCACGGCCGGGAGGAGGAGTGGCGGTTCACCCCGCTGGAGCGGCTGCGCGGCCTGCACAGCGGCACGGCCAGGGCCGACGGCTCGGTCAAGGTGGACATCTCCGCCCCGGACGAGGTCACCGTCGAGACCGTCGGCCGGGACGACGCCCGGCTGGGCCGGGCCGGTACCCCGGTCGACCGGGTGGCCGCCCAGGCCTACTCCTCCTTCGAGAAGGCCGTGGTGGTCACGGTGCCGGCCGAGCGGGTGCTGGACGAGCCGATCCGGCTCACCGTGCACGGCGAGGGCGGGGTCACCTTCGGCCACACCGTCTTCGAGCTCAAGCCGTTCGCCGAGGCGGTGCTGATCCTGGACCACACCGGTGACACGGTGCGCGCCGCCAACGTCGAGTACGTGCTCGGCGACGGCGCCCGGCTCACCGTGGTCTCCGTGCAGGACTGGGACGACACCGCCGTCCACGTCTCCCAGCACAACGCCCTGGTCGGCCGGGACGCCGCGCTGAAGTCCGTCGTGGTGACCTTCGGCGGCGACCTGGTCCGGCTGCACCCCCGGGTCGGCTTCGCCGGGCCGGGCGGCGAGGCCGAGCTGTACGGCCTGTACTTCACCGACAACGGCCAGCACCACGAGCACCGGCTGTTCATCGACCACGACTCCCCGAACTGCCGCTCCCATGTGGCCTACAAGGGCGCCCTGCAGGGCCAGGACGCGCACGCGGTGTGGGTCGGCGACGTGCTGATCCGGGCCCGGGCCACCGGCACCGACACCTACGAGCTCAACCGCAACCTGGTGCTCACCGACGGCGCCCGGGTGGACTCGGTGCCCAATCTGGAGATCGAGACCGGCGAGATCGCCGGTGCCGGGCACGCCTCGGCCACCGGCCGGTTCGAGGACGAGCAGCTCTTCTACCTGATGGCCCGGGGCATCCCGGCCGAGGAGGCCCGCCGCCTGGTGGTGCGCGGCTTCTTCGCCGAGCTGGTCCAGCAGATCGGCGTGCCGGACGTCGAGGAGCGGCTGATCGCCAAGCTGGAGGCCGAACTGGAGGCGTCGATCGCATGAGCTCCGCCGCCCCCGCCGGGCCGGCCGCCGAAGGCTTCGTCCAGGTCTGTGTCCTGAAGGAGCTGGAGGAGGACATGCCCAAGCGCGTGGAGATCGGCGAGACCCCGGTCTCCGTCGTCCGTACCGAGGGCGAGGTGTTCGCCGTCTACGACATCTGCTCGCACGCGAACGTCTCGCTCTCCGAGGGCGAGGTCGAGGACTGCCAGATCGAGTGCTGGCTGCACGGCTCCATGTTCGACCTGCGCACCGGCGAGCCCTCCGGCCCTCCGGCCACCCGTCCCATCCCCACCTATCCCGTCAAGATCGTTGGAGACGGCCCCGACGCGGCTGTGCTCGTCTCCGTCACCCAGGAGTCCTAGTTCCCCATGGCAACGCTTGAGATCAACGACCTGCACGTTTCCGTCGAGACCGAAGGCGGTCCCTCGGAGATCCTGCGCGGTGTCAACCTGACCGTGAAGCAGGGCGAGACCCACGCCATCATGGGGCCCAACGGCTCCGGCAAGTCCACCCTGGCCTACTCGCTGGCGGGTCACCCCAAGTACACGGTCACCGGCGGCACGGTCACCCTGGACGGGGAGGACGTGCTGGAGATGGCGGTGGACGAGCGGGCCCGGGCCGGTGTCTTCCTCGCCATGCAGTACCCGGTCGAGGTGCCGGGTGTGTCCGTCTCCAACTTCCTGCGCACCGCCGCCACCGCCGTCCGCGGCGAGGCCCCCAAGCTCCGGACCTGGGTGAAGGAGGTCAAGGAGGCCATGGCGCGGCTGGAGATGGACCCGGCCTTCGCCGAGCGCAACGTCAACGAGGGCTTCTCCGGCGGTGAGAAGAAGCGCCACGAGATCCTCCAGCTGGAGCTGCTCCGGCCGAAGATCGCGATTCTCGACGAGACCGACTCCGGTCTGGACATCGACGCCCTGCGCACGGTCTCCGAGGGCGTCAACCGGGTGCGGGGGTCCGGCGAGGTCGGCACCCTGCTGATCACCCACTACACCCGCATTCTCCGTTACATCCAGCCCGACCACGTGCACGTCTTCGCCAGGGGCCGGATCGTCGAGTCCGGCGGTCCGGAGCTGGCGGAGAAGCTGGAGGCCGAGGGCTACGAGCAGTACGTCAAGGGAGGCGCTGCCGAGTGAACCTGCCCGGCCTCCTCGACACCGAGGCGATTCGCAAGGACTTCCCCGTTCTGGACCGGGTGCTCCATGACGGGAAGAAGCTGGTGTACCTGGACAACGCGGCGACCTCGCAGAAGCCGCGCCAGGTGCTCGACGCACTCCAGCAGTACTACGAGCTGCACAATGCCAATGTGCACCGCGGCATCCATGTGCTCGCCGAGGAGGCCACGGCCCTCTACGAGGGCGCCCGCGACAAGGTCGCCGCGTTCATCAACGCCCCCAGCCGGGACGAGGTGATCTTCACCAAGAACGCCTCGGAGTCACTGAATCTGGTGGCCAACATGCTCGGCTGGGCGGACGAGCCCTACCGGGTGGACGGGCGCACCGAGATCGTCATCACCGAGATGGAGCACCACTCCAACATCGTGCCGTGGCAGCTGCTCGCGCAGCGCACCGGAGCGACGCTGAAGTGGTTCGGCATCACGGACGACGGCCGGCTGGACCTGTCCCGGATCGACGAGATCATCACGGAGAAGACCAAGATCGTCTCCTTCGTTCTGGTCTCCAACATCCTGGGCACCCACAACCCGGTGGAGACCATCGTCCGCCGTGCGCAGGACGTCGGTGCCCTGGTGCTGATCGACGCCTCCCAGGCGGCCCCGCACATGGCGCTGGACGTCCAGGCGCTGCAGGCCGACTTCGTGGCCTTCACCGGCCACAAGATGTGCGGTCCGACGGGCATAGGGGTGCTGTGGGGCCGGCAGGAGCTGCTGGAAGACCTGCCGCCCTTCCTGGGCGGCGGGGAGATGATCGAGACGGTCTCCATGCACTCCTCCACCTACGCCCCGGCCCCGCACAAGTTCGAGGCCGGCACCCCGCCGATCGCCCAGGCGGTCGGTCTGGGCGCGGCCGTGGACTACCTGTCCTCCCTCGGCATGGACCGGATCGCCGCCCACGAGCAGGCCCTCACCGAGTACGCGCTGCAGCGGCTGCGGGACATCCCCGGGCTGCGGATCATCGGTCCGGAGACGGCGGAGGACCGCGGCGCGGCGATCTCCTTCACGCTGGGCGACATCCATCCGCACGACGTCGGCCAGGTTCTGGACGAGCAGGGCATCGCGGTACGGGTGGGGCACCACTGCGCCCGCCCGGTCTGCCTGCGGTTCGGAATTCCCGCGACCACCAGGGCGTCGTTCTATCTGTACTCCACGCCGGCCGAGGTGGACGCCCTGGCCGGGGGGCTGGAGTACGTCCGGAACTTCTTCGGCTGACCGGCGCGAGGGAATGACTCCATGAAGCTGGATTCGATGTACCAGGACGTGATCCTGGACCATTACAAGAACCCGCACGGGCGCGGGCTGCGCGACGGCGATGCCGAAGTGCACCACGTGAACCCGACCTGCGGTGACGAGATCACGCTCCGGGTCAGCCTGGAGGGCGAGACCATCCGGGACGTCAGCTACGAGGGCCAGGGCTGTTCGATCAGCCAGGCCAGCGCCTCGGTGCTGAACGAGCTGCTGGTCGGCAAGGAGCTGCCGCAGGCCCGGCGGATCCAGGAGACCTTCCTGGAGCTGATGCAGTCCAAGGGCCGGATCGAGCCGGACGACGAGATGGAGGAGCTGCTGGAGGACGCCGTGGCGTTCGCCGGCGTCTCCAAGTACCCGGCCCGGGTCAAGTGCGCGCTGCTGTCCTGGATGGCCTGGAAGGATGCCACCGCCCAGGCCCTGGGCACCGGCGGAAAGGAACCCCACCCCGCATGACCACCACCGACACCGACACGACCGCCCTGCCCGCCGAGGACGAGATCCGCGAGGCCCTGCACGACGTCGTCGACCCGGAGCTGGGCATCGACGTGGTCAACCTCGGTCTGGTCTACGGCATCCACGTCGACGACGACAAGTCCGTCACCCTGGACATGACCCTCACCTCGGCGGCCTGCCCGCTGACCGAGGAGATCGAGGAGCAGGCCAGGGCGGCCACCGACGGCCTGGTGAGCGAGCTGCGGATCAACTGGGTCTGGATGCCCCCGTGGGGTCCGGACAAGATCACCGACGAGGGGCGTGAGCAGCTCCGCGCCCTCGGCTTCAACGTCTGACCCGCGGTCCGGCCCGCAGTCCGGCCCGCAGGACCGGCGCACCCCGTCCGAGCCCCTGTCCGCCCGCACCGGCGGCCGGGGGCGGGCGGGGTTTTTCCATGACGTCTTCCGCGGGGCGGGGGGTTTGAACGGCCTGTCGCTGCGGGCAGGCTGGAGGAGGAGCCGGAAGGGGGGCACGGCTTGCTTCGGCTTTGCATCATGCAGTTCACCCTTTGTACATCCACACAGGTGGATGACGTCACAAGGCCGGTTTACCCTGCCCGGAACCATACGCCGCCATTCGCCGTCCTGCGGCGGGCTGGGGAGGAGAATCCGGGTGCAGTTCAGAATCGGTAGGCCGGTGCGCCGCGCAGCGGCCGGGGTGCGGAAGGAGTCCCCGAGGGACGGCTCCGACCTCGCGGCCCGCATCCACGAGTGCGCGGTCATCGGCGGGCAGCTTGCCGGCAACGCCGATCCGCAGCGGCAGAAGCTCGCCGAGGCGATCCGCACGCTGACCGCCGCCTACGCGGCCGCGCTGAGCAGACCGGCCGACGCGGAGTCCCTCCTCTCCGACGACCGGAGCTGGCCCAAGTCCCACCCGGAGATCTTCGACGGCCTGATCCAGACCGGGCGCATCGCGGCCGAGCTCCAGACCGAAGACCTGCTGGCCTTCGCTCTGCGCATCACCGACACCCTGCTCGCGGTGCGCAAGGACTCCCGGGCCACCTGGCGCCTTCGCGCCCGGGTGCTGGACCTGAAGGGGGACGACCGGGCCGCCGTCGCCGCCCACGAGCGCTACCTCCAGGTCTGCACCCTCGACGACCTGGGCATCGGTGCCCGCGTCACCGGGCTGAAGCGGAGCCGGGAGCGGTTCACCGAGTGCCTGCACCTGCTGCGGGAGCGGAATCCGCGGGCCGCGGAGCAGGCCGGCGAGCCCGAGGCGGAGCTGTGGTCCCGGGCCGTGGCGCTGCGCGAGGCGGGCGACCGTGCGGGCGCCGAGGAGCTGATGACCGCCGCCCTGGATGCCATGGAGCGGGCCGGACGCCCGCTGGGCGAGCTCAGCGCGACCCTGACCTCACTGATCGACATGCTGATGGAGGACGGCGGGGTCCCCGGGCCGCGCGAGACGCGGCTGCTCGACGCCTACTCCGAGCACCGGCGGCTGCTGCGCCGCGAGGAGACCCCGGAGCCGCTGCTCGGCGGCAGCCGGGTGATCGGCATCAGCGACTTCCGCAATCTCATCGCCGGCAAGTCGGTCTGCCTGGTGGCCAACTCCAACAAGGTCGGGGAGAGCCGGATGGGCGAGGAGATCGACTCCTACGACCTGGTGGTCCGCTTCAACTCCTTCCGGATCGACGCCGCCCACACCGGCCGGCGCACCGACATCCACGCCACCATCCACAAGCACAACTACAACTGGGACGTCCCGGTGCAGACCCGGCTGGTCTTCGGCGGCAAGGCGGGCGCCTGGGGCACCTCGCTGCGCCGCCGCCTGGTGCCGGGCGCCCAGACCTACATCAACGACCGCACCCTGCGCTGGCCGGTGCGCGAGGTCGGCAAGGTGTCGGTCAAGGCCTGGCCGTCCATCCCCACCAGCGGTTTCAACATGCTCTGGCTGCTGGATTTCCTCGACGTCAGCCCGCGCATCGATCTCATCGGCTTCGACTTCTACGCCTCCGGCGCCTACCGGCTGCCCGACGCCATGAAGCATCCGATCACCGCGGTCCACGAATACCGCCGCGAGCGCGAGTGGATCATGGCCCGCGCCCGCCACTCCGATGAGATGAGGATCGCCCTCCGATGACCACCAGCACCTCCGCGCAGCCCCTCAAGCGGCGGGTGGCCTTCGCCTCCTACGTGGACGAGAACTACCTGCCCGGCTTCCTCACCCTGCTGCGCTCCCTCGCCCTGACCAACCCGGGCGTGTGCGAGGACTTCGTCGTCCTCTACGACGACCTGCGGCCGGTCTCCGTGGCGAAGATCCGCAATCTGCACCCGCGGATCGTGCTGCGCCGCGTGCGCGACGCGCACTACGCCGACTTCGTCAAGGGAGACCCGCACAACTACCTGGTCCGCAAGGCCTACTTCATCCTGGACGTGTTCCGGATCCGGGAGTACGACACCGTCATCACCCTGGACACCGACATGGTGGTGCTGGGCGACATCGGCGAACTGCTGCGCATGCGCACCGGCCTGGGCGCGGTGGCCCAGTTCTTCCACGGCCAGGACAAGCTCAACAGCGGTCTGCTGGTGATCCAGCGGGAGTACCTGACCGACGAGTTCTGCGCCCGGATCGACGCCACCGGCCGCTCCGGCGAGTACGAGCTCGACAAGCACGACCAGGGCATCCTCAACGCCGTGCTGGCCGGCGGTTTCGTGCGCATCGACCCGCGCTACAACTTCGTCAAGCGCCGCCTGTCCGGCAACCTGCCGGTGCCCGAGGACACCGTCATCCTGCATTTCACCGGCCGCCACAAGCCCTGGAACGGCGGCGAGCGCGGCTACGAGCTGGCCGAGGCCGCGTGGCGCGAGTACGAGCTCAGCGACGCGGAGTTCCGCGAGCGGTTCTTCGCCCTGGACGGGCCCAATCACCCCGACCTGGTGCGCCACTACGGCCGCCAGGCGCTGCGCGACGGCACCGTGCTCTCCGTGGCCCAGCAGGTCGCCGCCGCCTGCCAGGAGCAGGGCCGCTACCGGGAGGCGGTGGAGGTTCTCTCCGGCTTCCGCATCCCCGTCCGCCGCCACGCCGCGCACCAGCTGCTGGGCACCGCGCTGATGGCCGAGTCCCGGTACGCCGAGGCCGAGGCGCACCTGCTGCTCGCCGCCGCCGACCCGGCCGGCGCCGCCAAGGCGTTCGGCAAGCTCTCGCAGCTGCGCTGGATCGTCCGGGACGACCAGGGCGCCCAGCGCTACGCCCTGCGGGGCCTGGCCGGCGATCCGACCGACCGGCTGCTCGGCATCCACCAGCGCCGCACCGCCACGCCCGGGGCCAGTGACGACCCGGGTCCGGGCCGGGCCTGGTCCTCCGGCGCCCCGGCCGGGGAGCCGTCAGCGCAGCTCGCCCACGTGGCGTTCTACATGGACGGCCAGGGCAACGCGGGCGACAAGGTGCTGCCGGACTCGGTGCGGCTCTGCTTCGGCAACGACAACGGCCCGGCCGCCTGGCACCCCGAGCATGTGCACCGGGTCTTCGACGAGGGCGCGCTGGAACGCGTCAACCAGCGGCGCGGCCTGGTGATCGGCGGCGGCGGGCTGTTCATCCCGGACACCTCGCCCAACGGCAACAGCGCCTGGCAGTGGAACGTCCCGGACGAGATGATCCGGCGCATCGAGGTGCCGGTGGCGGTCTTCGCGGTGGGCTACAACAACTTCGAGGGGCAGGAGTACGCCCGCTCGCGGTTCGACGAGAGCCTGCGCACCCTGGCCGAGCGGGCCGACTTCTTCGGGCTGCGCAACAACGGCTCGGTGCAGCGGGTGCGCGATCTGCTGCCGGCCGCGCTGCGCGACAAGGTGGTCCACCAGCCCTGCCCGACCACGGTTCTGCGGCACCTGGTGCCCGGCTGGCAGGACCCGGTGCGGCGGGCCGACACCGTGCTGGTCAACTGCGCGTACGACCGCTCCGGGCTGCGCTTCGGCCATGACTACGGGTACTTCCTGGAGCAGATGGCGCAGGCCGTGCGGCAGCTGGGCGAGCACGCCGAGGTGCGGTACGCGGCGCACGCGGTGACCGATGAGAAGTTCGTCTTCGATCTGCGCCGGGAGCACGGCATCAGCATGCCGGTGGACCCGATGTACGACTGGTCCACGGAGAAGATCCTCGACGAGTACGCCCGCACCCGGCTGGTGATCGGCATGCGCGGGCACGCCGGGATGATCCCGTTCGGCTGTGGCACCCCGATCATCAGCCTGGTCTCACACCCCAAGCTGGCCTATTTCCTCGCCGACATCGACCGCCCGGAGTGGGGGGTGTCGGTGCACGAGCGGGAGCTGGCGGCCCTGCTGGTGGAGCGGGCGCGCGGCATGCTGGACGCGCACCGGGAGGCGGTCGCCGATGTGCACGGCCGGCAGGAGCTGCTGTGGCGGATCACCCGCGGCAACATGGACCTGCTGGGCGATCTGCTGAAGACGCCGGCCGGCTGAGCGCCGGCGCAGCGGGCGCCGCACAGGCCGCGGGGCCGGTCCGGGTACTCCCGGACCGGCCCCGCGGCCCGTCTCCGGCCGTGCCGCCGTTATCCGCCGTGCGCTGCTGTGTACGCCCGTACGCATGCTTGTGTACGCTCGTACATATGGTGTATCTGACCCTGGCGGGTGCCATCCTGGCGGAGATCCTCGGCACCACCGCGATGAAGTACAGCGACGGTTTCAGCAGGCTGTGGCCGACGCTCACCACCGCGGTCTGCTATCTGCTGGCCTTCACGCTGCTGGCCCGGACCCTGAAGACCATGGAGGTGGGCATCGCCTACGCCATCTGGGCGGGCGTCGGCACCGCGCTGATCGCCGTGATCGGCGTGGCGGTCTTCCACGAAAGCGTCACCGCGCTCAAGATCACCGGCCTGCTGCTGGTGATCGCCGGCACCGCCGCGCTCCATCTCGGCGGGAGCCACTGATGGCCGGAGCCACCCGCCGCCACGACCCCGACCGCCGCCGCCGGATCACCGAGGCCGCCCTGCGGGTCATCCGCGAGCGCGGCATCTCCGGCCTCAGCCACCGGGCCGCGGCGGCCGCCGCCGATGTCCCGCTGGGCTCCACCACCTACCACTTCGCCGGCCTGGACGACCTGCTGCTGGCCGCGCTCCGGGAGGTCAACGCCGCCTGGCTGGCCCGCTTCCGGACGTGGTCCGACTCGGTGGACCCGCACCGCCCGGTGGCCGAGGAGATCACCCGCTTCGTGGCCGGGTCGCTGGCCGCCGAACGCGGCCGCACCGAACTGGAGTACGAGCTCTACTTCGCCGGGCTGCGCAACCCCGTGGTGCGCCCGGTCGCCGCGGGCTGCCTGGAGGAGATGGTGGCCGTGCTGCGCCGCCACATCCCCGACGAGGACACCGCACGCGCGGTGATCGCCCTGCTCGACGGCCTGATGCTCCAGTACCTGCTCACCGGCCGCCCGTTCCGCCCCGAGGAGGTGCGCGCCCAGCTCGCCCGCCTGCTTCCCGCTGCCCCGCAGGGCGCCCCGCCGCACTCCGGGACCGGTTCGCCCCCGCCCGCCGCGGCCGGTTAGCGTAACCCCCATGACCGCCACTGAAACACCCGCGACCGGCGGCGCGGTCGCCACCGGAATCGCCCGCATCGCCGAGGACGGCACCGTCCTGGACACCTGGTACCCCAGCCCCGGCCTCAGCGCCGATCCCGGGCCGGCCGGGACCACCCGGCTCAGCGAGGAGGAGGCCGCCGGGATCTTCGGGGAGGCCGTCCACGAAACCCTCGGCCAGGACGAGGTGCTGGGCCTGGAGACCGCGGCGGTCCGCACGGTCATCACCGCGCTGACCGACAAGCCGCTGGACGCCCACGACGTCTACCTGCGCCTCCACCTGCTCAGCCACCGGCTGGTACGGCCCCACGGGCTCAACCTCGACGGCATCTTCGGCCTGCTGGCCAATGTCGCCTGGACCAACTACGGCCCGGTCCCGGTGGACAGGGTGCCCGCCGTGCGGCTGGCCGCCGCCTTCGGCGCCGAGGTGCCCCTGGCGGTCACCAGCGTGGACAAGTTCCCGCGGATGACCGACTACGTGGTCCCCTCCGGGGTGCGGATCGGCGACGCGGACCGCGTCCGGCTCGGCGCCCACCTGGCCCCCGGCACCACCGTGATGCACGAGGGCTTCGTCAACTTCAACGCCGGCACCCTCGGCTCCTCCATGGTCGAGGGCCGGATCAGCGCCGGTGTCGTGGTCGGCGACGGCACCGACATCGGCGGCAGCGCCTCGATCATGGGGACCCTGTCCGGCGGCGGCAAGGAGGTCATCTCGCTGGGCGAGCGCTGCCTGCTGGGCGCGCAGGCCGGCATCGGCATCTCGCTGGGCGACGACTGCGTGGTCGAGGCCGGGCTGTACGTCACCGCCGGCACCCGGGTGACCCTGCCGGACGGCCAGGTGGTCAAGGCCCGCGAACTGTCCGGCGCCGACAACCTGCTGTTCCGCCGCAACTCCACCACCGGCGCCGTCGAGGCCCTGCCCCGCTCCGGCTCCTGGGGCGGCCTCAACGCCGTGCTGCACAGCAACGACTGATCCGCGCCGCGCGGCCCCGCCCCCGGCCCCGTTCCCGGCCCCGGGGCGGGCAGCCGGCCCGGGGCCGCGCGGAGTTGACGGGAATCCGTAACCGGGAGGTAGCGGTCGGCCACCGTGTCTAGGCTGGAGCACTGCAGAACGCTGCCGATCCGTGCCGTCCGTCGCGAGGAGCCGCCCGTCATGTCCGTTCCGGACCGTCCCGCCATGCCGCCCGTCCGGCTGCCCTCCGAAGCCGAACTGGCCCGCGAGGCGCTGGCCGCACCCCTGTTCGCGCGCGCGGTCCGGCTGGCCCGCTGGGCCGCCGACGGCGTCCCGGTCGGTGTGGCCGGGGAGCTGACGGACGGCCACCTCAAGGACGCCACCCTCCGGCTCGGCCTGGCCGAGGAGTCCGACGGCCCGGCCCTGGCCGCCGACGCCTGGTCCTTCGCCCTCGAATCCGGCCTGGTGGAGACCGACGGGGAGGGCGGCGCCGTCGCCCTGGCCCGGCCCGGTCCCGGTCTGGACCGCGTCACCGGGGGATCGCCCGAGGAGATCCTGCGGATCTGGGAGGACGGCCTGGAGGCCGTGCTGGCCGACGCCGCCGCGCCCGGCATCGAGGATCTCGCCGGGAACCTGGACGGCGTCATCGGCGAGGACGGCTCCGTCGACACCGAGGCCCTCGGCCGGGCGGCGGCCGACTGGGACCCGGAGGAGGAGGGCGGCCTGCTGGACGCCGCCCTCGGCAACCTCTATCTGCTCTCCGCCGGGGACGAGAACGTGGCGGCCGGGGCCATGGTCCCGCTGCCCGTGCTGGCCATGTCCCTGACCGCGCCGGAGGAGATGGACGAGCCCAGCAACGAGGTGCTGGACAGCATCTCCATGGTCATGATGCGGCTGGACGAGCTGTTCCTGCTGCTGACCTCCACCGGTGTGATCGAGTACGACCCGGTGGACGAGACCCTCGGCACCGAGGACGATCCCGGCCCGGCCGCCGAGGGCGAGGACGAGGAGGAGGACCTCTCCCGGTACGGCCAGGTGCGCCTGACCGCGCTCGGCGTCCACAGCGTGCGCCGCCGGCTGGCCGCCGCCGGGATCGGCACCCCCGCCGTCGGCGATCTGGCCAGGGGCGGCGCGGCGGAGCTGCTCCTGGCCCTGCCCTCGCTCCCCGAAGCCCTGGTCCGCGAGGAGACCGACGGCTGGCTGAGGCGGCACGGACCGGGGGCCGACGGCCTGCGTGCCCTGCTCGCCGCCGCCCGCGGCAACGACCCGGCCGCGCCGGTACGGCGGCTCGGCTGCCAGCTCGCCCTCTCCCTCGCCGACACCACCGCCGAACCCGTGCTCCGGGAGGTCCTGGACGACCCGGAGCTGGGCGGCCTGGCAAGGGTCTGGCTCGCCGAACGCGGCATCACCGATGTCCCGGCCCCGGCCAGGGAGGCGGTGTTCTGGCTGGCCATCGACACCCTGGCCGCCCAGCTCGGTCTGCTCCCGGCCGAGCTGGAGGAGCCCCCGGAGGAGCTGACCGAACTGGTCGTCGGTCTGGTCGACCAGCACAGCGGCTTCTTCGACCGCGCCTGGCGGGTGGACCACCCGGCCACCCCCGAGGTGCTGGAGGCGATGAGCCGCGTCCACCCCGACCGCGACGCCGCCAAGGCCGCGCGCCGCGCCGCCTTCAAGTCCCGCAGCCGGCCGTGAGCGGCGCGCCGGGCCGCCGCCGGCTCATCCGGCGGCGGGCGGCCAGGGATCCGGGCGGCTGGTGAACGGGCCGCCCAGCCAGGCGCGGTCGTGCTCGGTGGCACGGGCGGCGGGGTCGGCGAGGATGCGGTCGGCATACCGCTCGGCATCGTCCTGCGGCTCGTACCCCAGCGCCCGGGCCGGGGCGAGGTCCAGCCAGCCGCGGGTGTTGGCGGAGACGCCGTAGACCACGGTGTGGCCCACCTCGGGAGCGGTCAGCGCGGCATGCACCAGCCGGGCGCAGTCGTCCGGGCTCAGCCAGGTGGACAGCGACCGCTCGTACGGCGGCGGCTCGGTGGCGCAGGAGCCGATGCGCAGCGAGACCGTCTCGATGCCGGCCCGGTCCCAGTAGAGCTGGGCCAGGTCCTCGCCGAAGCACTTGGACAGCCCGTAGTAGGTGTCGGGGCGGTGCGGGCCGCCCACACCGACCCTCGGCTCTCCCGGGCCCGGGACGGCGGCGAATCCGGTGGCGTGCACGCTGGACGCGTAGACGATCCGCAGGATGCCCTCGGCCCGCGCCGCCTCGTACAGGTGGAAGGTGCCGACCATATTGGTGCGCAGAATGGCGTCGAAGCTCTCCTCGCCGGGCAGCGCGGCCAGATGGACCACGGCGTCCATGCCGCGCACCGCCTCGCGCAGCGCCGCGGTGTCGTCCAGATCGGCGACCACGGCCTCGGGTCCGGAGCCGGAGCCCGTTGCGGAGCCCGTTCCGGGCGCGGGGGCCGGAAGCGGGACGCGGTCGAGGAGACGGAGACGGTAACCGTAGCCGGGCAGCCGCTCGCGCAGCATGGTGCCGACGCGTCCGGCGGCGCCGGTGAGCAGCACGGTACCTGGTGAGGACATGTGGGGGTTCCCTCTCCTTCGTGGCGCGGGACCTTGTGGGGGGAGCGTGCCGGGTCCTGCTTATTCTGCTGTCCGGTCCGGCTGGTGCGCCGGTGGTGGTGCGAGTGGAGGTCGGTGAAGCCGATGCCAGAAGTAACTGATGAGGTGCCCGCGACGATACGGGGCACGGTAGCGGACGGTTTCGAGCCGGTGCGCGAGGAGTTCGCCGCGCTGCTGCGCGAGACGCCCGGACACGCCGCTCAGGTTTCCGTCCATGCCGGGGAACGTCAGGTCGTCGATCTGTGGGGCGGGCCCGGCATCGAGGGGGACACCCTGACCGGGGTGTTCTCCAGCACCAAGGGTGCGGCCTATCTTGCCGTGGCGCTGCTGATCCAGGCCGGGGAACTGGAGCTGGACCGGGAAGTCACCGCCTACTGGCCGGAGTTCGGGGCGGAGGGCAAGGGTGCCGTGACCGTCCGTGACCTGCTGAGCCACCGGGCCGGGGCGATCGGCACGGACCGGGGCTTCACCGTGGAGGAGCTGTCCGACGACCGCGTCGTGGCCGAGCGGGTGGCCGCCCACCACCCCTACTGGCGGCCCGGCTGCGGCTTCGGCTACCACGCCCTGACCATCGGCGCGCTGGCCGGCGAGGTGCTGCGCCGGATCACCGGCCGCACCATGCAGCAGTTCTACGAGGAGGAGATCCGCGCACCCCACGGCATCGACTTCTACATGGGGCTGGGAGAGGAACTGGAGCACCGGGTGGCCGAGGTGCTGCCGGCCCGCCTCACCCCCGAGGAGCGCCGGGAGGCGGAGGCGTCCGCCTCCGCACCGGACAGCCTGGGCGGCATCGCGGGCAACGAACACCGCCCGGAGCAGCCGCCGCTGGCGGAACTGCCCAACCAGCGCTGTGTGCGGGCCGGCGGCCCGGCCTCGGTCGGCGGGGTGGGCTCGGCGCGCGGACTGGCCCGGCTGTACGCGGCGGCGATCAGCGGCACCGGCGGACGCGGGCCGCTGCTGCGGCCGGAGACCGCGGCGCTGGTGGCGCGCCCGCACTCGGTGGGCCACGACATGGTGCTCGGCAACCACCGCTGCTTCGGGCTCGGCTTCATGACCGGGCTGCCGTTCCTGGGCGCCGGCTCGTTCGGGCACGACGGCGCGGGCGGCTCGATGGCGTTCGCCGATCCGCGCACCGGGCTGGCCTTCGGCTATGTCCGGCGCCGCTTCCCGCACCCGGGCGGCGCCGGTCCGGACGCCGAGCGGCTGAGCAGGGCGGCCCGCCGCTGCGTGCTGGGCTGACCGCGTTCCGCGGGCGCCCCCGCGGTGCGGTGCGGCGGTGCGGTGCCGCGGTGCGGGCCGCTGACCGCGGGCCGCGGGGAGCGTGACGGGGCGTGACCGGGGTGTGGGAAGAGTCCTGCTCAGGGACGCCGAAGCGACTCGATTGGGTAACGGACCGGCATCCTGTCCCCAGGTGAAACCTGTACCGGTCACCGGCCCGGCACAATCCCCCCGTCGGTCCTGTCAGTTCTGTCAGTTCTGTCAGTCCCGACGGTCCCGACGGCCCCGTCAGTCCCCTCCCAGCCCGAGGAGCAGAGGTCCACCCCGATGTCACCTTCCTCAGCACCCACCGGACAGGTGGGCACGGAGCACCGGCACCCGCTGATCCGGCGGATCGACTCCTACTTCCAGATCTCCGCCCGCGGCACGTCCTTCGCCCGTGAGGTGCGCGGCGGCCTGGCCACGTTCTTCACCATGGCCTACATCCTGGTGCTGAACCCGATCATCCTGGGCGGCGCCCAGGACGTGAACGGCGAGCAGCTCGACTTCGGGCAGCTGGTGACGGCCACCGCCCTGGTCGGCGCGGTGATGACGGTGCTCATGGGGGTGACGGCCAATCTCCCGCTGGCGCTGGCCGCCGGCCTCGGGCTGAACGCCATGGTCGCCTACGGCCTGGCGCCCCGGATGACCTGGCCGGACGCCATGGGCCTGGTGGTCCTGGAGGGCATTCTGATCTGCCTGCTGGCGGCCACCGGGCTGCGCGAGGCGGTGATGCACGCCATCCCGATGCCGCTCAAGCACGCCATCGGCGTGGGCATCGGCCTGTTCATCTCGCTGATCGGCATGGTGAACGCGGGCTTCGTCAGCCAGGGCGACGGCACGGCGGTCACCCTGGGCACCGACGGCAGTCTCACCGGCTGGCCGGTGCTGATCTTCTGCGTGGGTGTGCTGCTGGCCTTCGCGCTGCTGGTCCGCAAGGTCAAGGGCGCGATCCTGATCAGCATCGTCACCATGACCGTGGTGGCGATGGCCGTCAACGCCGTGGCCGACGGCATCGAGTGGGGCCTGACCACTCCACAGTGGCCGGACGACCTGGTGGCCGCCCCCGACTTCGGGCTGATCGGCGAGTTCAGCCTGTTCGGCGCCTTCGCCGAGGTGAGCGTGATCACCGTGGTGCTGCTGGTGTTCACGCTGTTCCTCACCGACTTCTTCGACACCATGGGCACGGCGGTGGGCGTCACCGGCGAGGCCGGGCTGCTGGACGAGCGCGGCCGGGTGCCCCGGCTGGGCCGGCTGCTGTTCGTGGACGGCCTGGCCACGGTGGGCGGCGGTGCGGCCTCGGCCTCCTCCGCCACCTCCTACATCGAGTCGGCGGCGGGTGTCGGCGAGGGCGCGCGGACCGGCTTCGCCAACCTGGTCACCGGCGGACTGTTCGCGTTCGCCCTGTTCTTCGCTCCGCTGGCCGCCGTGGTCCCCGCACAGGCGGCGGCACCGGCGCTGGTGGCGGTCGGCTTCCTGATGATGACCCAGGCCGCCCGGATCGACTGGTCGGACATCACTCTGGCCGTCCCGGCGTTCCTGACCATGGCGGTGATGCCGTTCACCTTCTCCATCACCAACGGCATCGGCGCGGGCTTCATCGCCTACGCGGTGCTGATGGCGGTGGTGGGCCGGGCGCGCAAGGTGCACTGGCTGCTGTGGGTGGCGGCGCTGCTGTTCGTGGTCTACTTCGCCATCGACCCCATCGAGCAGCTTCTGGGCGTGCGCTGACCTCGTGCCGCGGCGCTGTCAGCCGGCGGTGGCGTCGTCCGGCGCGGCGGGGGCGGTGCGGGCCTGGAGGGGGAGGCGGGCGAAGAGCCGCCAGCGGCCGTTCTCGGTGCCCCAGCGGGCGGCACCGCCGAGCAGCGCGGCACGTTCCGCCACACTCTCCAGGCCCGGGTCCCCGCCCGGCCGGGGCAGCGCGCTGCCGCCGCCCGTCCCGGCCGCGTTCTCCAGGGTGATGGTCAGCTCGGTGCGGTCCGCGGCCACGGTGAGCCGCACCGGCCGGTCCCGGGCATGCCGCAGCAGGCTGGAGAGGCCCTCCTGGACGACCCGGTAGCCCTCGCGGGACACCGGTCCCGGCAGCCGGTCCACCGGATCCAGCCGCTCCAGCCGTACCCGCAGGCCGGCCGTGCGGCTGCCGTCCAGCAGGCCCGGCAGGTCCGCCAGGGTGGGCGCGGGCGCCGTCTGCGCGTCCTCGCCGTCCCGCAGCAGACCGACCAGGGTGCCGAGCTCGGCGAGCGCCTGGTGGCTGGTCTGTTCCATGGCGGAGAGCGCGCCGCGCACGAAGGCGGGGTCGGAGTCCAGCACCTTGCGGGCGGCGGCGGCCTGGGAGGCGACCGCGCTGAGCGAGTGGACCACGGAGTCGTGCAGCTCGCGGGCCAGCCGGCTCCTGGCGGCCAGCCCGGCCGCCAGCCGCTCGGCCTCTGCCAGCCGGTCCGCCGCGGTCGGGCCCAGCAGCGGCGGGGCCAGCCGGGCCAGCAGCGACCCGGCCGCCGCCACCGCGATCAGCAGCCCGGCCAGCAGCGACATCCCGGCGGCCGGGGCCAGTGCGGCGGGCAGCGCACTGTCCGCCAGCAGGCTGTCGGCGAGCCCCGGTACGAAGGGGACCGCGAGCAGTACCGAGGCCATCGGCGGCACACAGACCGTGGCCGCGCCGGCCAGGGCGCCCAGCTCCAGGTGGACCACGTTCCACACCGCGGTGCGGCGGCGGGCGGCGCCGGCCGCGACCGCGCGGCTCTCCGGCGGCAGCGGCAGGGCCTCCGGGCCGACGCTCAGCGCCCGCGCCGCCCGGATCTGGAGCATCCGCAGGTCGAGCAGCATTTCACAGGCCGCGATCAGCGGCGCGGACACGGCCAGGGCCAGCAGGTGCAGCGAGGGGTCCGGCCACCCGCCGTCGCCCGGAACGGCCAGCACCAGCACGGCCAGCGTGAGCAGGTAGTACGGCAGGCAGAGCACGCTGCCCAGCAGCAGATGCGCCCAGCGCCGTCGCACCAGGGTCATGCGGGGCGTGGTGCGGGGCGCGGTGCGCCGGTGCGGTGGACGGCCCGGGGGCGGGCGAGGGCCCGGGCGCCGACGGCAGGCAGCTGTGATCGGCTGATCATCTGGCCAGACTAGGCCAACGGCGGCGGCTCGGGGGGCGGTTCACCACTCCTTGGTGGTGGCAGCCAGTGATGGGGCGGTGGCCGAGGGAGACCGGCGGGCCAGCTCACCCGCACGGAGAGCCGGCCCGCTGTCTGCCCCGGAGAACACCCCACGGGGGACCGCCCGGCGCACCCCTCAACGCGACAAGCGGTTGCGTGATCCTCGCGCTTTCTCGCCCATACATCAAGAGGGCATGCATCTATCGCTGCAACCGCTTGCGGGATAGGCTGCGATGAGCTCCGGCGGGCGGCTGCCGGGCGCGGGGCGGGCGCCTTGCTCGCGCCGCGCGGCGGCCGATAGGGTCCGAGGGGCGGAATTCGCAGATGCAGACGATGTTCGGCATCCCGGCCGAGAGTGTTGAGAGTCCGGTGGAACGGCAGGAGGAGCAGGCGGTGCCAGCACCAGTGTGGAGCGTCGACCCCCGGACGGGGCAGCAGCGCGAACAGGTCGGCCTGGAGGCCACCGCCGCCGACGTGGACGCGGCGGTGCGCGCGGCAGAGGCCGCCCGGGAGCAGCTCGCCGACCGTGCCGCGCGGACCGCCCTGCTGCGCGCCGCTGCCGCGCAGCTGGAGGCGGCGGGCGAGGAGATCGTGCGCACCGCCGATGCCGAGACCGCCCTCGGCGAGGCCCGGCTCCGGGGCGAACTGGCCCGCACCACCGGACAGCTGCGGGCCTTCGCGGACGAGGCCGAGGACGGCGGCCACCTCGGCGTGATCATCGACCACGCGGACCCCTCGCTCACCCCGCCCCGGCCCGATCTGCGGCGCTACCGCATCCCGCTGGGCGTGGTCGCGGTGTACGCCGCCTCCAACTTCCCGCTCGCCTTCTCGGTGCCAGGGGGTGACACCGCCAGCGCGCTGGCCGCGGGATGCCCGGTGGTGGTCAAGGCCCACCCGGACCACCCGGCCACCTCCGAGCTGTGCGCCGCCGCGCTGCGCCGGGCCGCGGCCGAGGCGGGGCTGGACGCGAACGTGGTGAGCGTGGTGCACGGCTTCGAGGCCGGGGTGGAGCTGGTGCAGCATCCGCTGGTGGCCGCGGCCGGGTTCACCGGCTCGGTGCGCGGCGGCCGCGCGCTGTTCGACGCGGCGGCCGCCCGGCCGGTGCCGATCCCGTTCCACGGCGAACTGGGCAGCCTCAACCCGGTGGTGGTCACCCGGGCCGCGGCCGAGGAGCGGGCCGAGTCCATCGGTGCCGGGCTGGCCGGCTCGATGACCCTGGGCACCGGCCAGTTCTGCACCAAGCCCGGCCTGGTCTTCACCCCGGCCGGCGCGGCGGGTGACCGGCTGGTGAAGTCCCTGGCCGAGCGGCTGGCCCAGGCCCCCGAGGGGATCATGCTGGACGCCCGGATGCGGGAGGCGTTCGCCGACGGCGTGGCCTCCCGCAGCCGGCTGGCGGAGGTGCAGGCGCCGGTCGCCGCGGGCCGCGGCGGCAACGGCGGAGTGACCGCCGGTTTCCTCACCGTCCCGGCCGGGAGGCTGGCGGACGGCGGTGAGGAGTACGCACTGCTGCTGGAGGAGTGCTTCGGGCCGGTCACCGTGATCGCCCGCTACCAGGAGCCGGCCGAGGTGAGCGCGGCGCTGCAGCGGCTCGGCGGCTCGCTGACCGCGACCGTGCACCTCGGGGACGGCGAGGGCCGTGAGTCGGGCGGCGAGGCCGCGCGCCTGCTGGCCGAACTCCGGCCGCGCGCCGGACGGCTGCTGGTGAACGGCTGGCCGACCGGGGTGGCCGTCGCCCCGGCCCAGCACCACGGCGGCCCCTACCCGGCGACCACCACGACCTCCACCTCGGTCGGCGCCACCGCCATCGAGCGCTGGCTCCGCCCGGTCGTCTACCAGGACACCCCGGAGGCCCTGCTGCCGCCCGAGCTGCACGACGACAACCCGCTCCGCCTGCCGCGCCGCGTGGACGGCCGCCGCGAGGAGCCGGCCGCCGGCTGACGGCTCCGGGGGAGGACACCGGAAGAACGGCACCGGCCCGCCGCGCACCGTGCGCGGCGGGCCGGTGCCGTCCCGGCTGTCCGGTGCGCGCCGTGCGGGTCACGTCGGGAGTACGGAAGCTGGTGGGCGGGTGTTCATTTTTGTGGTGACCTGTGGTCACCACCGGCTCCTAGCCTCGCGTCGCATCAAGTCCCCCCANGTCACGTCGGGAGTACGGAAGCTGGTGGGCGGGTGTTCATTTTTGTGGTGACCTGTGGTCACCACCGGCTCCTAGCCTCGCGTCGCATCAAGTCCCCCCACCCCGCACCGGCGGGGAGCTGCGAGCACAGTGAGGCCAGTGCATGTCAGACCGGTCAGCCAAGCCCGAGGTGTTTCCCGCGTACGACCCGGACGAGAACAGCTCCAACCCGTCCGGCAACCGGCCGTTCCGTGAGGTCGCCGAAACGTTCCTGTCCCGCCGTGCCGCACTGCGCGGCACCACCGCCGCGGCGGCCGGCTTCCTGGTCGCCGGCTCCGTGCTGGGCGGTGCCGAACCGGCCGCCGCGCACGGCCGGCCGGGCGGCAAGCCCGGCAAGGGCCACGGCCGCAAGGAACTGCTGGGTTTCGAAGCCGTTCCCACCAGCACCGACGACACCTTCGTGGTGCCGCCCGGCTACCGGACGCAGGTGATCATCCCCTGGGGGACGGCCCTGAGGCCCGGCGGCCCCGAGTGGCGCAAGGACGCCTCCAACACCGCCGCCGAGCAGGCCGAGCAGATCGGCATGAACCACGACGGCATGCACTACTTCCCGCTCGGCCACGACCACGGCCTGCTGGTGCTCAACCACGAGTATGTCGACCAGGACCTGCTCTTCCCCGACGGCCCGGCCGAGATGACCGCCGAGAAGGTGGCCAAGGCCCTCGCCGCGCACGGCGTCAGCGTGGTGGAGATCAAGAAGAAGCGCGGCAGCTGGCAGGTCGTCGACTCGCGGTACGCCCGCAAGGTCACCGGCACCACCCCCGTGGCCTTCTCCGGCCCGGTCCGCGCCGACCACCCGAAGCTCCGGGCCAACAACGAGCCCATGGGCACCCTCAACAACTGCTCGCACGGCGTCACCCCCTGGGGCACCTACCTCACCTGCGAGGAGAACTGGAACGGCTACTTCGGCACCGCCGACGAGAGCTGGACCCCCACCCCGGAGGAGCAGCGCTACGGCATCAACGCCGGCGGCTTCGGCTACCGCTGGCACGAGGCCGACCCCCGCTTCGACCTGGCGGTCAACCGCAACGAGACCAACCGCTTCGGCTGGGTGGTGGAGATCGACCCCAGGAACCCGGACGCCAAGCCGGTCAAGCGGACCGCCCTGGGCCGGTTCAAGCACGAGGGCTGCACCGTCACCGAGTCCCGAGGCCGGGTCGTGGCCTACAGCGGCGACGACCAGAACGGCGACTACATCTACAAGTTCGTCGGCCACGGCCCCTGGCGCTGGCAGCGGGCCATGGGCCGCAGCCCGCTGGACCACGGCACCCTCTACGTGGCCCGGTTCAACGACGACGGCACCGGCGACTGGCTGCCCCTGGTCTTCGGCAAGGGCCCGCTGACCAAGGAGAACGGCTGGCAGGACCAGGCCGATGTGCTGATCCGCACCCGCCAGGCCGCGGACGCGGTGGGTGCCACCAAGATGGACCGCCCCGAGTGGATCGCGGTCAACCCGAAGAACAAGGACGTCTACTGCACCCTCACCAACGGCAACGGCTGGCCGGGCGAGGCCAACCCGCGCACCCCCAACCCGTACGGCCACATCATCCGCTGGGCGGAGAAGCGCTGCGACAACACCGCCACCAGCTTCACCTGGGACCTCTTCCTGCTCTCCGGTGACCCGGCCTACGACGACGCGGTGACCCTGGACCAGGACGGCATCCACGGTTCACCCGACGGTCTCTGGTTCGACGCCGACGGCCGGCTGTGGATTCAGACCGACGTCTCCAACTCCACCCAGAACCGGGCGGACCGCGGCCACGACAACATCGGCAACAACCAGATGCTGGCCGCCGACCCGAGGACGGGCGAGGTCCGCCGCTTCCTCACCGGCCCGCGCGGCTGCGAGATCACCGGCGTGGTGACCACCCCCGACCGGCGCACCATGTTCGTCAACGTCCAGCACCCGGGCGAGGCCACCGCCTTCTGGGGCGAGCCCACCCCGGACAACCCGCGGGCCGTCTCCAACTGGCCCGACTTCGACCCGGACGGCCGGCCGCGCTCGGCTACCGTGGTGATCAGCCGCACCGACGGCGGGGTGATCGGCGCCTGAGGCCGCCCCGGCCGGGCGCACACCGCTCCGCCCGCTGCCCCTCCCCGGCGGGACCCCCGGGGAGGGGCAGCGGCTTTCCGCCTCCTCAGCGAGGAGACCGGCCCGGCGACCGGAGCGATCAGCGCTGCACCGTGGTGGCGCCCAGGGACAGCCGATCCCGCGGCCCGGCCGGTCACCGTTGGACGACCGGCAACGGCTCCTGCTCAGCTGGGGCGAGGACCGCGACGAGGTGCCGGCGGAGATGGAGACCGGCTCAGGGCCCGGCATGGACCTGGCCGAGCACGCGGCGTGCCGGCTGCTCGGCACCGGGGATCTCAGCATCGTCGCCGGACGAGATCCGTACGCGGCCCGGGTGCAGGCCCAGGTCCGCATCTGGACCCCGGAGGCGGCGATGAGGACGTGGGCGGGGCCGTCGTAAGGGCAGTCTCCGGGGCGCTCACGGGAACGCTCGGCCCTGGCTGGACTCCCGCGTGCGAGGCCGCGGACGGTGCGACGGCCAGGGACATGCTCCCGGGGTCAGAGCCGGAGCGAGAAGACCCCGATGCCGATGGTGTAGAGGGCCAGGGTCAGCAGGACGACGCCGATCAGGTTGAGCCAGACGCCGGCCCGGACCATCTGGCCGATGGTGACCTGGCCGGAGGCGAAGACCAGGGCGTTCGGCGCGGTGGCCACCGGCAGCATGAAGGCGCAGCTCGCCGCCACCGCCACCGGGATCAGCAGCAGCATCGGATCCATGCCCAGGCCGCCCGCCACCCCCGCCATGATCGGCAGGAAGGTGGCCACGGTGGCGGTGTTGCTGGTCAGTTCGGTGAGGAAGAGCACCAGTACCGCTATGGCCACCACGAACAGCAGCACCGGCCAGGCGTCCAGCCCGGTCACCCGCTCGCCGATCCACGGGCCGAGCCCGGTGGTGCCGCCCTGGCCGTCGTCCCGGCTGAAACTGGCCGACAGGGCAAGCCCGCCGCCGAACAGCAGCAGGATGCCCCACGGCAGCTCACGGGTGTCCTCCCAGGCCAGCGCCCGGGTGCGGGCCTGCGGTCCCACCGGCAGGGTGAACAGCAGCAGGGCCGCGACGAGGGCGATCACCGAATCGTCGATCCGTTGCGTCCACGGCCAGACGTCGTGCAGCTGCGGGAAGACCACCCAGCTCGCGGCCGCACCGAGGAAGACCGCGAGCACCGTCCACTGCGGGCGGCTGATCGGGCCCAGTTCCCGCCGCCGTGCCGCGATCAGCTCCCGGCCGCCCGGGACCTCCTCGGTGCCCGGCCGGAACACCACCTTGGTCAGCACCAGCCACGCTATGACCAGAAAGACCGCGGAGAGCGGCACCCCGAACTGCATCCACTGGAAGAAGCTGATCCGGATGCCGAGGTTCTCGTCCACGAAGCCGCGCAGCAGGGTGTTGGGCGGGGTGCCGATCACCGTGGCCAGCGAGCCGATGGTGGCGGCGTAGGCGATGCCCAGCATCAGCGCGGTGGCGAAGTTCGGGTCCCGGCGGCCGTCGCCGAGCTGCGCCATCAGGCCCAGCACGGCCACCCCTATGGGCAGCATCATCACGGCCGTCGCCGTGTTGGAGATCCACATCGACAGCACGGCGGTGGCCACCATGAAGCCCAGGATCATCCGGGCCGGGGCCGTCCCCACCAGGGCCACCGTGGCCAGCGCGAACCGGATGTGCAGGTTCCACCGCTGCATGGCGATGGCGATCATGAACCCGCCCATGAAGAGGAATATCACCGGATTGGCGTACGGGCCGGCGGCCTCCGCGAGCGGCGCGATGCCCAGGGCCGGGAAGGCCACCAACGGGACCAGCGCGGTGACCGGCAGCGGGATCGCCTCGCTCATCCACCACACCGCCATCAGGGCGGCAACCGCGGCCACGTTCTTGTCCTGCGGCGCCAGCGAGTCGGGCAGCACCAGCCGCAGCAGCACCGCCAGCGCCACCCCGGCCGCCAGCCCGATCCACTGCCTCGGCCGTACCCCGCCGGCCTCCCCGCCGGCCTCCCCGCCGTCGTCCGGCCCGGGCTCGCCGGCATCGCCGGGGGCCGGAAGAACTGCGCGGGCGGGCTCTGTGCTGCGCTCGGTCTGTGACACGGTCCGTCCTCGGTGCGTGATCCCGGCCGTGCCCGGTACGGGGACGGCCAGGCCAAATCTGGCATCACCGCCCGCCCCGGGCAAGGGCCGCCCGTACCCCTGCGCACCGGGCGGACGCTCCCTCGGGACGGCCGGGCTCCTGCCGCGGCCGGCCGCGGCGGGCCGTCGCGTCCGGTGGGGCTGTGCCGAGGCCGGTCGGACGACTCCGGCGGGAGCTACGGAGCAGGAAACCGCGCCGCTGCCCTGCCGGTTCCGGCGGGCGCCGGTCTCAGACCACGTGGTCCTTCTCCCACTGCTGGTACTGCTCGCTGTAGTCGCATTCGGTGAGTTCCACGGCGGCGTTCTTCCGGGCGGCCGTCAGACAGCCGCCGTGGGTCCGGCTGCGGTAGACATACGCGTTGTCTCCCACCTTGACCTCGATCCAGTACGTCACGCCCCCGTTGTCGCACCGCTGCATGGAGACCTCGACGATGCCGCTGGTGGGGACCGCGGAGACGCACAGTGCCTCTCCGCCGATGTTCTGCTGGATCTGGACCGGGTTGCGGCCTGCCGGAGTGACGTTCCACGTCTGGTTCGTCCCGCCGTTGCGCTGGTAGACCAGCACGCTTGAATCCGTGCTGCCGCCGCGGTCGTTGTCGAGTACGTACCCCTCCATGCCGATGTTCTTCAGCGCGACTCCGCTCTGCGCCACGGCCTGGCCCGATCCCGCGAGCGCGCCGGTGGTGAGCACGCCCAGGGAGACCGCGGCGGTCATCACCGCCCTTGCCGCCTTCTTCATGAGCATTCCCCTTCTTCCTCGAACTGCCCTTTTTCACTGCTTCTTGAAAGGCTGTCCAAATAAAGGGAAGGGGAAGTTATACTTCGCTCAAAGTAGTGAATTGGAAATATTGTATTATGCGGGTTCGGTGATAACCGGGCGGGCGCTATGCCGAGGCCCGGCGGATGAGTTCGGTGGGGAGGACGACGGCGGACGGGGGTTCGCCGGCGAGCTGGGCGAGCAGGACGCGGACCATTTCGGTGGAGATCCGGTCCCAGGGCTGGCGGATGGTGGTCAGTTCCGGGCGGGCCGCGAGCGCGGCGGGCGAGTCGTCGAAGCCGGCGACGGCCACGTCCTCGGGGACGCGGCGGCCGGCCGCCTCCAGGGCGGCGAGGACGCCCTGCGCCATCAGGTCGGAGGCCACGAAAACGGCGTCCAGGTCCGGCCGGCGGGTGAGGAGTTCGGTGGCGGCACGGGCCCCGCTGTCGCGGCTGTAGTCGCCGGCCGCGATCAGGTCCTCGTCCGGCGGGAGGCCGGCCTCGGCGAGGATTTCCCGGTAGCCGCCGAGCCGGTCCACCCCGCCGGGGGTGTCG
The DNA here is from genome assembly GCF_011421595.1 of Streptomyces sp. YIM 98790. Lineage (GTDB taxonomy): Bacteria > Actinomycetota > Actinomycetes > Streptomycetales > Streptomycetaceae > Streptomyces. Next base: position 55,159 of record NZ_WTLH01000011.1, read on the forward strand.
GGCGGGCCGGCCACGGTGGCTATCCGGCGGCGGCCGGATGCGATCAGATAGCGCACCATGTCCCGGGCCCCGGAACGGTCGTCGGCGGCGACATAGGACAGGCGGGCCGAGGTGCCGTCCCTGCCGACCGGTTTGCCGCAGGCGACGACCGGTATGCCGGCGTCGGTCAGCTGCTGCGCCACCGGGTCGCCGGTGTGGCTGGAGACCAGCAGGACGCCGTCCACGTGACCGGCGGCGATGAAGCGGAGGTTGCGCTGCTGCTCGGCGCGGGTACCGGCGATCATCAGCAGCAGCGGGATGTCGTGCGCGGCCAGCGCCCGGGTGCAGCCGCGCAGCAGCACATTGAAGTTGGGGTCCTCGAAGAACCGCTCCTGCGGCTCGGTGAGCAGGAACGCCACCGACCCGGAGCGGCCGGTGATCAGCGACCGGGCGTGGCGGTTGACCACATAGCCGGTCCGGCGGATGGCGGCCTTCACGGACTCCGCCGCGGCCGGGCTGACATGGTGGCCGCCGTTGAGGAAGCGGGAGACGGTGCCGCGCGACACGCCCGCCACCCGGGCCACGTCATGGATGGTGGGCGGCCGGCGTCGCGCGGGGTTCTGCATGGTCACGACTTTACGGCTCCGGAGAGGACGTCCAGGCTCCAGAACCGCTGGATGACCAGGAACAGCAGGATCAGCGGCACGATCGCCAGCAGGGCGCCGGTGATCACCAGGGTGTACAGGGCGGGCAGCGTGGAGCCCTGGTTGAGCAGGGTGAACAGGCCCAGCGTCAGCGGGAACTTCTCGTCGTCGCTGAGCATCACGTAGGGGAGGAGGAAGTTGTTCCAGATGGCGACGAACTGGAAGAGGAAGATGGTCACCAGGCCGGGCAGCATCATCGGCAGGGCCAGGGAGCGGAAGATGCGCCACTCCCCGGAGCCGTCCAGCCGCCCGGACTCCAGCACCTCCATCGGCACCGCGGCGGCGGCGTAGATCCGGGCCAGGTAGACGCCGTAGGGGGAGAGGATCACCGGCAGCAGCACGGACAGCCGGGAGCCGGCCATGCCCGCCTCGGCCATCAGCAGGTACTGCGGCACGGCCAGGATCACCGGTGGCATCAGCACCCCGGCCAGCAGGGTGTTGAAGACGGCCTCCCGGCCGCGGAAGCGGTACATGGCCAGGGCGTAGCCGCTGATCGCGGAGACCGCCGTGGACAGCAGCGCGCCCAGGCCCGCGTAGAGCGCCGAGTTGAGCATCCAGCTCCAGTAGACGCCGTCCCGGTAGGCGAACAGGTCGGACACGTTGCCGGCGAAGCCGGTGCCGGGCAGGAAGGTGAAGGTGGAGAACAGTTCCGAGCCGGACTTGGTGGCGGCGACCAGCACCCAGGCCACCGGGACCAGACAGTAGACCGCCCCCAGCGCCAGCGCGGCGGTGGGCAGCAGGGCCGTGCGGCGCGGGCGGCGGGCGGGGGCGGCGTGACCGCCCGGCCCGGGTCCGGACGGCGCCGGGCGGGCGGCGGCCGGGGTGGTCGCGGCGGCGCTCATCGCCGGTCCTCCGTTCCGCGGCGGGAGCCGGCAAGTCGCAGGAAGCCGAACGACAGCAGCAGGGTGGCGGCGGCGATGATCACCGCGGTGGCGGACGCGGCATGGATGTCGCCCCGCACAAAGGCGTCCTGGTACACCTTCATCAGCGGACTCCAGGTGGTGGAGAGGGAGTTGGTGAGCGGCTTCAGGGTGGTGGGTTCGTTGAACACCTGGAGGGTGGCGATCACCGAGAAGAAGAAGGTGAGCACCAGCGAGGGCGCCACCATGGGGATCTTGATGCGCAGCGCGATCTGCCGCTGGGAGCAGCCGTCCAGCCGGGCGGCCTCGTAGACCTCGGCCGGGATGGCGCGCAGCGCGGTGTAGATGACGATCATGTTGAAGCCGGTGCCTCCCCAGACCGCGATGTTGGACAGCGCCAGGTAGAGCGGGCCGCCGCTGAGCAGATCGGGTTCGGGCAGGCCCAGCTCGCCGAGGGCGTAGTGCAGCGGGCTGACCGAGGGGAGGTAGAGGAAGCCCCACAGCAGGGCGGCGATCACTCCGGGCACGGCGTAGGGCAGGAAGATGGTCAGCCGGGCGAAGCTCCGCCCGCGCACCCGGTCGGCGTCCAGCATCAGGGCGAAGGCCAGGGCCAGGCCCAGCATCACCGGGATGACGATCATGCCGTAGCCGAGCACCCGCAAGGTGCCGTCGAGCAGTTCGGGATCGCTCAGCGCCCCGGTGTAGTTGGACAGGCCGGCCCAGACCTCCTGGCGGGCGCCGGAGCCCAGGCCCAGCCCCTGCACCTCGATCTTGCGCAGGCTGAGGTGGACGGCGTAGCCGATGGGCAGCGCGAAGAAGGCGAGAAAGAGCAGGACGGCCGGCAGCAGGAAGAGGCAGGGTGCCCGGCGGCCGGGGCGCCCGCCCCGGGCACGGCGGCGTGCCCGGGGCGCGGTGACGTCGGTGACGTCGGTGACGTCGGCGGCGACGGTCATTCGGCGACCTTGAAGCCGTGCTCGGTGAGGTCCTTGACGGTCGCCTCCTGCATCGCCGCCAGGGCGGCGCCGAAGTCCGACCTGCCGGCGGCGGCCTTGCCGAAGGCGTCGTTGAAGGCGGCGTAGGCGACGTTGACGTTGGGGCCCCAGGCGGCCGGGGCGGTGCCCTCGGCTATCTGCGCGGCCAGGGTGTAGAAGTCGGTCTGGTGGGCGAAGAAGGCCGGCGGCTCGGTGAGGGCGTCACCGGTCTGGGCGGCGGTGGCGGCCGGGTAGATGCCGCCCTCCTTCACCATGGTGGCCAGCGCCTCGGGGTCGGTGTTCAGCCAGGAGGCGAACTCGGCCGCGGCCTCGCGGTGCTCGGCGTCCACGGTGACGGCGGTGGTGGAGCCGCCCCAGCTGCCGGTGGCGCTCCGGCCGGCCTCCCACTGCGGCAGCGGGGCCATGGACCACTTGCCGGCGGTGTCGGCGGCGTTGCCGGCCAGCACGCCGGGTGCCCAGACGGCGCTGACCCAGGCGATCTGCTCACCGGTGTTGAGCGCCTTGTTCCAGGCCGGGGTGTACATGGGCTCGTTGTGGATCACGCCCTCGGCGACCAGGCCGCCCCAGAAGCCGGCGACCCTGCGGGTGGCCTCGTCGTCGATGGCGACCTTCCAGGAGTCGCCCTCGGTGGTCCACCACTGGGCACCGGCCTGCTGGGCGAGACCGGCGAACAGGCCCGCGTCGGTGGCGGAGAAGGTGGTGAGGTACGTGTCCGGGGCCCGGTCGCGCAGCGCGCGGGCGGTGTCGGCGAACTCGTCCCAGGTGGTGGGCACCGTCAGGCCGTACTCGTCGAACAGGTCGTGGCGGTAGTAGAACATCAGCGGGCCGGAGTCCTGCGGGATGGCGTAGACCGCGTCCGTGCCGAAGGTGACCTGGGACCACAGGCCGTCGGCGAATTCACCGGCCACGGCGGGGTCGATGTCGCCCGAGATGTCCGCCAGGACGTCGTTGCTGACCAGGGTGGCCAGCGCCTGGTACTCGGCCTGGACCAGGTCCGGGGCCTGGCCGGCCCTGGCCGCGGTGATGACCTTGGTGACCAGGTCGTCGCCCTGGGCCTGGTTCTTCACGGTCACCTTGATGTCGGGGTGCTCGGCGTTCCACAGGGCGACGGCCTTCTCCATGCCGGGCGCCCAGGCCCAGTACTCCAGCCTGACCGGGCCGGAATCGCCGGAGCCGCCGGAGCCGCCCGAGCCGGAGCCGTCGGAGGAACTGCAGGCGGTCAGGGCTGTCGCCGACAGTGCGGCGGTGAGGAGTACCGCGGCGGTGCGGTGCTTCATGGGGTGTCCTCCTTGGCGGACGGCGATGGACGGCGCAGGCTGTGAACGTTCACGGCATCCTGTGGGCGTTCACAGTAGAGAAACCCGCCTGACCCTTGTCAATGGTTGTTCCTGTGCGGTTATCTTGATTTTTGTGAGCGGTCGGAGCTGTGCACGTTCCCAGCGCCCGGCGATCACCCGCGATTCCGTCCTCCGCCGCAGGCCAGTGGCCCGGCGAACCCGTCAGGAGCCCGCAGATGCCCCACGACGCCGCCCCCCGCGCTCCCCTCGCCTACGGCGGGGACTACAACCCCGAGCAGTGGCCGGAGGAGGTCTGGCACGAGGACATCGCCCTGATGCGCGAGGCGGGCGTCAACCTCGTCAGCCTGGGAATCTTCTCCTGGGCGAAGCTGGAGCCGCGGCCGGGCGAGTACGACTTCGGCTGGCTGGACCGGATCATCGGCATGCTGCACGAGGCCGGCATCCGGGTGGCCCTGGCCACCCCCACCGTGGTTCCGCCCGCCTGGTTCTACCGCGCCCACCCGGAGGCGCTGCCGGTCAGCCGGGAGGGAGTGCGCTGGGAGTTCGGCTCCCGCGGCGCGATCTGCCACAGCTCGCCCGCCTACCGGGAGGCCGCCGTCCGGATCACCCGGGCGCTCGGCGAGCGCTACGGCCGGCACCCGGCGGTGGCCCTGTGGCACGTGCACAACGAGTACGGGGTGCCGGTGCTGGAGTGCTACTGCGAGACCTCCGCCGAGCACTTCCGCTCCTGGCTGGCGGAACGCCACGGCACCCTGGAGCGGCTGAACGACGCCTGGGGCACCGCCTTCTGGGGCCAGGTGTACGGCGCCTGGGCCGAGATCCGGCCGCCCCGTGCCACCCCCACCACCTGCAATCCCGCCCAGCGCCTGGACTTCGCCCGGTTCGCCGGGGACGCCGCGCTGGAGAACTTCCGCCGCGAGCGTGACCTGCTGCACCACCTCTCGCCCGGCGTCCCGGTCACCACCAACTTCATGGTCTCGCCCACCCAGTGCGACACCATCGACTACTGGAAGTGGGCCCGCGAGGTCGACATCGTCACCAACGACCACTACCTGGTCGCCGAGGACGAGCGCAATCACATCAACCTCTCCATGGCCGCCGACCTCACCCGGTCGGTGGGCGGCGGCCGGCCCTGGCTGCTGCTGGAGCACTCCACCAGCGCGGTCAACTGGCAGCCGCGCGGCATCGCCAAGCTGCCCGGCGAGATGGCCCGCAACAGCCTGGCGCACGTGGCCCGCGGCTCGGAGGGCGCGATGTTCTTCCAGTGGCGGGCCTCGCGCAAGGGCGCGGAGAAGTTCCACTCCGCGATGGTGCCGCACGCCGGGACCGACAGCCGGATCTGGCGCGAAGTGACCGCCCTGGGCCGGGGCCTGGCCGCGCTGGGCGAGATCCGCTCCACCCGGACCGTGGCCGACCTCGCCATGGTGTGGGACTGGGAATCCTGGTGGGCGCAGAAGCTGGAGTGGCGGCCCAGCGACGAACTGGACGCCCGGGAGCGCGCCGAGTCCTGGTACGCGGCGCTGTTCGACCGCCACCTCACCGTGGATTTCGCCCACCCGGAGGCGGATCTGTCCGGCTACCCGCTGGTGGTGGTCCCCGCCCTGTACCTCACCACGGCCGCGGCCGGGCGCAACCTGCGCGGCTACGCGGAACAGGGCGGCACCCTGGTGGTCTCCTGCTTCTCCGGGATCGTGGACGAGCACGACGCCGTCCATCCCGGCCCGCACCCGGGCGCGCTGCGCGAGGCGCTGGGCGTGACCGTGGAGGAGTTCCAGCCGCTGCGCGCCGGGCAGACGGTGACGCTGGACGGCGGCGCGGGCCGCCCCCGGCTGACCGGCTCGGTCTGGGCCGAGACCGTGGTCACCCGGGGCGCCGAGACCGTCTGGAGCTACGCGGACGGCCCGGCCGCGGGCGGCCCCGCGGTCACCCGGCACCGGCTGGGCCGGGGCACCGCCTGGTACGTCTCGGCCCGGCTGGACGTGCCCGCGCTGGACGCGGTACTGGCCGCGGCCGGTGCGGACGCCGGGCTGCCCCCGCGCGGCGAACTGCCCCGCGATGTCGAGGTGGTGCTGCGCGCCGGGGAGCACGGCCGCTACCTCTTCGTCCTCAACCACACCGGTACCGAGGCCGAGGTCGGACTCCCGGCCCCCGGCACCGAACTCCTCACCGGCCACCGCACCGCGGGCCGGCTGGCCGTTCCCGGCTCCGCCGTCCGCGTCGTCCGGCTGGACGACTGAGCCGCCGGCCGGGCCGCTGCCACCGCAGCCGGCTCGGCCCGGCCGGCCGGGAGCCCGCCCGGTCCGGGGCCGGTCCGCGAACCGGACCGCCGGGCCGGGCGCCCCCTCCGCACCGCCCGCACCTCCGCACCTCCGCACCGCCCGAACGGCCCGCACCGCCGTTCGCCGCGTACGCACGTTCCGCCCGCCGCGCCACGTGCGTCCTTTCCTGTTCGCCGAAGTCGCCGAAAGGGAGAACCTCCATGCGCCGACGCACCGCACTCCGGCTCACCGCCGCCGGGGCCGCCGCCCCCGCCCTGGCCGGTGCGCTCGCCCCGGCCGCCGCCGCGGCACCCGCCCGCCCCCGCCCCCGGATCACGCCCCGCCCCCGCATCCGCGGGGTGGACATCTCCTCGCTCCCCAAGAGCGAGGCGTTCGGCGGCGTCTACCGGGACTTCGACGGATCGGCCGCCGACCCGGTCCGGATACTCGGCCGGGCCGGCTCCAACTGGGCCCGGCTCAAGGTCTGGGTCGACCCGGCCGACGGCTACCACACCAAGCCGCACATCCTGGCCATGGCCCAGCGGCTGCGCCGTGCCGGGATGAAGCTGATGATCGACTTCCACTACTCCGACACCTGGGCCGACCCCGGCAAGCAGTACAAGCCCGCCGCCTGGGAGGGCCTCGCCTTCCCGGAGCTGCGGCAGGCGGTGTACGACCACACCGCCGACATCCTGGGCGCGCTGCACGCCCAGCGCACCCCCGCCGGCATGGTGCAGATCGGCAACGAGCTGAACGGCGGCATGCTCTGGCCGGACGGCCGCTGGGACAACTGGCCGCAGCTCGCCCAGCTGCTCACCGCCGGCGCCGACGCCGCCCGCGCCGCCTCGCCCGGCATCCGGGTCGCCCTGCACCTGGCCGACGGCGGCGACAACGGCCTGTACCGCTGGTGGTTCGACAACGCGGTGCGGTACGGCGTGCCCTTCGACGTCATCGCCGCCTCGTTCTACGGCTACTGGCACGGCACCCTGGACGACCTGCGGGCCAACCTCGGCGACGTCTCCGCCCGCTACGGCAAGGACGTGGTGGTGGTCGAGACCGCCTACCCGTTCACCCTGGGCAGCAAGGACTTCCTGGAGGACATCATCGACCGCCCGTCCGAACTGGTGCCCGGCTACCCGGCCACCCCGGAGGGCCAGGCGGCCTGGATGCGGGACATCTGCGAGGTGGTCACCTCGGTGCCCGGCGACCGGGGCCTGGGCGTCTTCTACTGGGAGCCGGCCTGGACCGCGGTGACCGGCAACGGCTGGGACCCGGCCGACCCGTCCTCGGGCAACGGCTGGGAGAACCAGGCATGGTTCGACTACGACAACCGGCCGCTGCCCGCCATGCGCTGGTGAGCACGGCGGCGAGCCGCCGAAGCCGGCGGGGCCGGGCCCGGTCTCCCGGGCCCGGCCCCGCCGGCGTCCCCGGCACCGCGGTGCCGGGGTCCCGGCCCGCGCCGCGCGGCGCGAGCCGCGTGCTCAGCGCACCGGGGTGAAGTCCCGGGCGCCGATGAACTCCGGGCGCCGCACCGGCGCCGCGAACGGCTCCACCGCCGTGTTCTCCACGCTGTTGAAGACGATGAAGACATTGCTGCGCGGGTAGGGCGTGATGTTGTCGCCCGAGCCGTGCATGCAGTTGCAGTCGAACCACACCGCCGAGCCCGGCGCGCCGGTCCACTGCGCGATGCCGTGCTCGGCACTCAGCGCGGTGAGCTGCTCGTCGGACGGTGTGCCCGCGTCCTGCATCTGCAGCGACTTCTTGTAGTTGTCCTTCGGGGTGGCGCCGGCGCAGCCCAGGAAGGTCTTGTGGGAGCCCGGCATGATCATCAGCGAGCCGTTCCACGGGTAGTTCCGGGTCAGCGCCACGGACACCGACACGGTCCGCATCCGCGGCAGCCCGTCCTCCGCGTGCCAGGTCTCGAAGTCCGAGTGCCAGTAGAAACCGGTGGCCCCGAAGCCGGGCTTCACATTGATCCGGCTCTGGTGGACATAGACGTCCGAGCCCAGCAGCTGGCGCGCCCGGTCGGCCAGCCGCGGGTCGTGGACGAGCTTGCCGAACACCTCGCTGATCTTGTGCACCTCGAAGACCGACCGCACCTGGCCGCTGCCCGGCTCCAGGATCGAGCGCTCGTCAGCCCGGATCTGCGGGTCGTTGGTGAGCCGCTCCAGCTCCCGGTTGTAGACGGCGACCTCGTCCGGGGAGACCAGCTGGTCGATGGTGAGGAAGCCGTCCCGGTCGTAGGCGGTGAGCTCGTCCGCGGTGAACGGGCCGGGCGCGCCGGGCTCCGACCACACCACCGGGTCCTGACGCGCGGTCACCGCCTCCTTGGGGCCCCGGGTCGGATAGAGGTCGGCCGGCTGCTCGGGTGCGAGCGTCATAGCTGCTGTCAGTCCTCTCTCTGCTCGTCGTGCTGGTTGTCCCTGCTCTCCCGGTCCGCGCCGGGCGGCGGTCAGTCGCCGACGGGCTCGGTGAGCAGGGGGTAGGTGCCCTCCTCGTCGTGGTCCTCGCGGCCGGTCACCGGCGGGTTGAACACGCACAGCACCCGCAGGTCCTCCTTGACCCGCAGGGTGTGCCGCTCATGGCCGTCGAGGAGATAGAGGGTGCCGGGGGTGATCCGGTAGACGCGGCCGGTCTCCCGGTCGGTCAGCTCCGCATCGCCCTCGACGCAGTAAACCGCCTCGATGTGGTGCTTGTACCACATGTCGGTCTCGGTGCCCGCGTAGAGCACGGTCTCGTGGAAGGAGAATCCCACCCTGTCGTTGGCCAGGATCAGCCGCTTGCTGCGCCAGGTCCCGGACGCCGAGCGCACGTCCCGGTCGGTGTTCTCGATCTCACTGAGGGTTCGGACGATCATGTCGGTGCGGTTCGCCTTCCTGGTTCTGCGGCGCCGTGCGGCCGGCGGACGGGTGTCCGGTGTTCCGGTGCTGCCGCACGGGGCGCCGTGCGGTGGGGGATGCTGCGGGTCAGGCCGTCTCGCGGACGGCACGGGCCAGCGTGCGCAGGCCCTCGTCCAGCTCCCCGGGGTCGATGGTCAGCGGCGGCAGCAGCTTGACCACCTCGTCCTCCGGGCCGGAGGTCTCCAGCAGCAGCCCGAGCTCGAAGGCGCGCCGGCAGACCGCGCCGGCCCGCTCGGGCTCGGCGAAGACCAGGCCCCAGGCCAGGCCGCGCCCGCGGACCCGGGCGCCGGTCTCCGGGTGCTCGGCGACGATGGCCCGCAGCGCGGCCTCCACCTGCTCGCCGCGCGCCAGGGTCTGCTTCTCCATCTGGGCGTCGGCCCAGTAGGTGCGCAGCGCCGCGGCGGCGGTGACGAACGCCGGGTTGTTGCCGCGGAAGGTGCCGTTGTGCTCGCCCGGCTCCCAGACGTCGAGCTCCCGGCGGAACAGGCACAGCGCCAGCGGAAGCCCGTAGCCGCTGATCGACTTGGAGACGGTGATGATGTCCGGGACGATGCCGGCCTCCTCGAAGGAGAAGAACGGTCCGGTCCGGCCGCACCCCATCTGGATGTCGTCCACGATCAGCAGCATGTCATGGCGGCGGCACAGGTCGGCCAGGGCGCGCAGCCACTCGGGCCGGGCCACGTTGATGCCGCCCTCGCCCTGGATGGTCTCCACGATCACCGCGGCCGGCTTGTTCAGGCCCGAGCCGGAGTCCTCCAGCAGCCGTTCGAACCACAGGAAGTCCGGGATGGAGCCGTCCAGGTAGTCGTCGAACGGCATCGGGGTGCCGTGCACCAGGGGGATGCCGGCGCCGGCGCGTTTGAAGGCGTTGCCGGTGACCGCCAGGGCGCCCAGCGACATGCCGTGGAAGGCGTTGGTGAAGGAGACGATGGCCTCCCGGCCCTTGACCTTGCGGGCCAGTTTCAGCGCGGCCTCCACGGCGTTGGTGCCGGTGGGGCCGGTGAACATCACCTTGTGGTCCAGGCCGCGCGGGCTGAGCACCAGCTCGTGGAAGGTCTCCAGGAAGGCCCGTTTGGCGGTGGTGGACATGTCCAGCCCGTGGGTGATGCCGTCGCGCTCCAGGTAGTCCAGCAGCGCGCGCTTGAGCACGGGGTTGTTGTGGCCGTAGTTGAGCGAGCCTGCGCCCGCGAAGAAGTCCAGGTAGGGATGGCCGTCCTCGTCGTGGAGCCAGCTGCCCTGCGCGCGGTCGAAGACGGTCGGCCAACCACGGCAGTAGCTGCGTACCTCGGACTCCAGGGTCTGGAAGATGCTGAGGTCGGGCTGCGTGAGGGTCACGGTCTCTCCAGTCTTTCCCGGGGGTTCCCGATGGATCGTCACCGGTCGGCGGCGGGGTGGGCGTCGGTGTCGGGGGCGGGGATCGGTCCGATGCGGTACAGCACTTCGGGCTGGTGGTCCCCCTCGGGGAACGCCTCGGCGTGGAACAGCACCTCGCGGGACAGCGGGGCGCGGTGGCGCTCGGCGAAGGAGGTGAACAGCCGTTCGGAAGCCTCGTTGCCGGGGGTGATGGTGGTCTCGATGCCGGTCACGCCGAGCTCCCGCCCGGTGCGCGCGACCAGGCCGTCCAGCATGGCGGCGGCGACTCCCTGGCCGCGGCGGCCGTGGTCCACGGCGACCTGCCAGACGAGGAGCGTGTGCGGCTGCTCGGGGCGCAGGTAGCCGGTGATGAACCCGGCCGGGCTGCCGTCGGGCTCCCGGGCGACCACGGAGGTGGCGGCGTAGTCGCGGCACCACAACAGGTAGCTGTACGAAGAGTTCAGGTCCAGCACGCGGGAGTCGCGGGCCATGCGCCACAGCGCGGCGCCGTCCTCGACCTGCGGCGGGCTCAGCGTCAGTCCTCGGTCGGTCAGTCCTCGGGGAATCCGTAGATGGTCTGCTGGTGCGGCAGTCATGTGGCTCGAATTTACCCAGCAGAAATTTGGATTGCATCGCCGTCCGGGGTTCACAAAAGGGGGGTCTTCGTGTTATTCGGCGGCGCCCCGTTTTCCGGGCGGAGGGCTGCGGTATGTGCCGTTATGCCCGTTCATTACCGGGCATAACGCCCGCTCTGTGGAGTGCGTCACATATGTGTAACGCCTGTGTGACTTTCACGACTCGCGCAGGTCAAGGCGGCGCGGAAATGCCTTCCGCAAGAATGGATTATATTTTTTGTTTGAGCCGCGGAAAACGGGGAAGGAGAGAAAGTGTATTCTCTTCTCCGGTTGCCGGGGGAGCCGCCGGGGGCGGCGCGCGGAATTCTTTCAGAATTCACCGTCGGCGGCGAACGGCCCGTCCGGCCCGGAACCTGTCAGCGAGTAGCTGTCCGCCTCCGTCGCGTGGCCGTCCGGATGCTCGAAGCCCACCGCGAACAGGAACACGTCGTCCGGCATCTGCGCGCCGGGCCTCAGCTCCCACACGAAGACCAGCCCGCCGTCGTCCTGCCGCACGGTCCGGAAGAAGGAGTCGTCCGAGAGGTTCTGCCACTGGACCGGGTTCCGCACCTCCTCCTCCGGAGCGATCCGCAGTTCCAGGGTGAGGGAGTCCACCCGCTGCCCGGCGGTGAGCTTGATGGTGGGCTGCGACCAGTGCGGGTTGTCCCGCCCCTCCACGTAGGCCTCCACCCCCACGCCCACCGAGGTGCCGGCCGTGGCGGCCTGGTCCTCCTGGCCGGAATCCGGCTCCCGGCCGCTCGTCCCGCGGTCCCCCGCGTCGCCGCCCTCGGTGCCGGCCGCGGCATCACCGCCCTCGCCGCCTCCGGCGCCGTCCGTGCCGGTCCGCGGCTCACCGGTGCCGGCGTCGGCGCCGCCCTGCTCCCCGCCGCCGCTGCCGTTG
>NZ_WTLH01000110.1 GCF_011421595.1 Streptomyces sp. YIM 98790
GCCGGTGTGCGCGCATGCCGCACACCCCGCCGCCTGCTGCGCCGGGCCGTCCGCGGCGGGCACGGACCCGTGCGCGGCGCCGGGGATCGGATGGTGGTCCAGCGGCTGCCCGCCGGCCGCCGCCGTCCCGCCGCACAGCAGCGCGGCGGCGGCGAACGCCATCAGCAGCACGCCGAGCAGGCGCCGCCCGGCGGACGCGTCCGCGCGCCCGCCGGTGCCGGCCGTCCGGGCCGCTGCCGCTGTCACCGCTGTCACCGGTGCCACCGCCGTCTCCTCCGTGTGCGACGATCCGGCGCCATGCTACGCCCGGCGCGGGCCGTGCGGCGCTCAGCGCCGGTAGGGGACCATCGGCAGTGGTCCGGTGACCAGCGCCGCCTTGGGCAGCGGCCGGATCACCGTGCCCGGCACCGGCTCCAGCCGCCACCGGGAGGCCACCGCGGCCAGGGTCAGCGTGGCCTCGGTGACGCCGAAGCCGTCTCCGGGGCATTTGCGGCTGCCCATGCCGAACGGGATCATCGCGCCGCGCGGCAGGTCCCCGGCCCGCTCCGGCAGCCAGCGGTCGGGGTCGAACCGTCCGGGCTCCGGGAACACCCGGGGATTGCGCCCCTGCATGTAGGGGCTGAACAGCACCGTGGACCCGGCGGGCAGCGGCATGCCGCCCAGTTCGGTGTCCTCGGTGGTGGTCCGGGTGAACAGCCAGCCCGGGGGATAGAGGCGCAGCACCTCGGTGAGGAACCGCTGGGTGCGGGGCAGCCGGGGCAGGTCGGCGATGCCGGGCTCCCGCCGGGCGGTGCCGCCGCCCAGCACACCGTCGAGCTCCTCACGCACCCCGCGGGCGGCGTCCGGCCGGCCCGCGAGTTCGTGGAAGGCCCAGGCCAGCACGCTGGCGGTGGTCTCGGTGCCGGCGACGAGCAGGGTCATGGCCTGGTCGCGGAGTTCGGTGACCGTGGGGCGGTAGCCGGCCGCCCCGGGCTCGCCGGCCGCCCCGCGATGGGCGGCCAGCAGCAGGGACATGAGACTGCCCTCCTCGTCCCCCTCCGCCGCGGCGTCCCCGTCCGCCGTCCCGGCCCTGTCGGTCCGGGCGGCGGCGGAGGCCCGCACGGTCCGCTCGATGACCTGCAGCAGGCTGTTCCGGGCATGCGCGAACCGCCGGTTGGCGCGGGTCGGCAGCTTCTCCGCCACCCCCAGCGGCGCGGTCATCCGCCGGTATATCCCTTCCAGCAGGACCGGCAGCGAGCGCTGCACCTCGGCCACGTCCGGGGCGGAGATCCGGGTGGCGAAGATCGAGCGCGCGGTCACCCGGGCGGTGAGCGCGGTGAGGGCGTCGCCGAGGTCCACCGGCCGCCCCTCCCGCAGGGAGCCGGACAGCACCTCGATCTCCTCGGACATCACGGCGGCGTACCGCGGCATCCGGGAGGGATGGAAGGCGGGCTGCACGAGCAGCCGCTGCTTGCGGTACTCCTCCCAGGAGGAGGTGAACAGGCCGTTGCCCACCAGCGGGCGGACCTTGTCGAAGAGCGGGCCGCCCTTGTCGAAGACCCGGGGCCGGAGCAGCACCTGGCGCACCAGCTCGGGGTGGCACGCCATGTGAGCCCGCTGCGGGCCGAGCCTGATCTCCACCAGGTCGCCGTGTGCGGGCAGGGAGTCGAGAAAGCCGAGCGGGTCACGCCTGAGCAGCAGGGCGTGGCCGAGCACGGGAAGAGCACCCGGGGCGGCGGCGCGGGAGAACTGCCGGCCACCGGACGCCGGGGCGTCGGTCGAGTACATCTGTGGCTCCTTCGGTTCTGGGCCGTCCGGGTTCCGGGCGGTCAGCGGGCGGCCGGGTGGTGCGGGGTGGGCCGGAGGCGGCTGACCGCCGCGGTGAGGCTCAGCCAGCCCGAGGTGGAGCCGTCCCAGACGTAGCCGTCACCGAAGTAGCGCGGGGTGAGATATTCGAACTCCTGGCTGCCGCCGATCACATGGTCGAGTCCGGTGAGGTACTCCCGGACGTCGGCACGCTCGCCCAGCGGCCCGGCGAGCACCTTGTCGCGGGCGGCGAGATAGGACCGCTCATGGTGCTCGACCATGGCGCACAGCCGGTGCACCGCCTCCTGGAGCGGCAGCCGTTCGTGGTCCCGGAGCACACCGAGCACGTTCATGGTGTCCTGGAGCGAGTGCTCCTTCCGCCAGGAGAGCAGGTCGTTGACCATGATGAGCTGACGCATGGCGTGCAGGTGCAGTTCGGCGAACGCCTCGGCGCAGTCGCCGGTGTCCACGGCCACGGCGTATTCGGTGAGCAGGATCAGGAACTCGCAGCCGAAGCTGTCCGTACGGACCGTTAGGTAGGTGTCGAAATCGGGGACTTCTCCCTTGTGCAGGTAGGGCACCTCGGTCGCGCAGCCGCGGAGAAAGGCGAGCAGGCTGTGCTGCAGCCGCCCGCGCTGCGCCGGGGACAGCCCCTCGCTTATTCGCCGCCAGAGGTCGGCGGCCGCGGTGGCGAAGGGGGAGGAGCCGTCCGGTGCCCCGCCGGGACCGAAGCTCTCCAGGATCTCCTCGAACACCCGGCGGGCCCCGTGCTCGCTGGCGCCCAGTGCCGTCCGGTCCCCGGTCAGCGTGTCGATGACGGTGACGTACTGGTAGAAGTCGGCGATGGCACGGGCCCGGTCGAAGGTGGCGGAGGGGGCGACCAGCGCGCCGTAGAGCCCGTTGCGCTGGCGCAGGAAGCGCAGCAGATGGTTCTCGCCGGCGAAGCAGTCACCGAGCCGGTCGCGCACCCAGCCGTTGGAGAGGATCTCGATCCTGGCCGCGTGCGGATGGTAGGCCCGGGGCAGCAGCCGGGGGAGTTCCGGCAGATAGAACTCCCTGGGCGGGGCCGGCGGATTTCCGTCCGTCCGGTCGGTACGTGACGCCGGGTACAGCGGGGTGGTGTTCATGAGTCTCTCCTCCTGCGGCTTCCCTGGATCGCTGGGTGCGTACGCTGCGCTGGGGTTGCGGTGGCGACGGGGACGGCGGGGAGCGGGCGGGGGCCGGGCCGCGGGGGCCGCGGCGGTCACGCGGTGCGGGCGGTCGCGGCACGGGCGATGCGCCGCAGCAGGCCGGTGGCGGCCGGCGGGAAGGCGGCACCGCGCAGGGCCCGCAGCGCGGCCCGGTACCGGTCCTGGATCATACGCTCGACCTCGGCCCGGGCCCCGGTGTCGACCAGCACGCTGCGGATGGCGTCGGCCTCGCGGTCGCCCAGGTCGGGCCGGCCCACGAGCCGGCGCAGCCGGCCGCGCTGGGCGGGGGTGGCGCGCCGCAGGGCCAGGGCGAGCAGCACGGTGGCCTTGCCGTCGCGCAGGTCGTCGGTGGCGGGCTTGCCGGTGTCGGCCGGGTCGCCGAAGACTCCGAGCAGGTCGTCGCGGAGCTGGAACGCCTCGCCGACCGGCATGGCGAAGGCGGTGCAGGCGTCGAGCACCGTCCGGTCGGCGTCGCCCAGCAGTGCGCCCAGGTGCAGCGGCCGTTCGACGGTGTACTTGGCGGTCTTGAGCCGGACCACCTCCAGGGCCTGGCCCGGATCGGCCGCCGGGTGGCCGGTGACCAGCAGGTCCAGATACTGGCCGTGCATGGTCTCGCCGCGCATGGTGTCCACCAGGGCGAGCGCGGCGGGCAGCCGGGCGGGAGGCAGGCCGGCCCGGTGCAGCAGTTCGTCGGACCAGGCCAGCAGCAGATCGCCGGCGAGCAGGGCGGCGTTGACGCCGAACCGTTCCGGGCCGGCGGCGGAGCCGGTCTCCGGGCCGGCCGGGCAGCCGGAGTCCTCCGGGGAGACCGGGAAGCCCGGTGAGTCCGCGACGTCCGGTGAGTCCGGGACGTCCGGTGAGTCCGGGAAGAGGTGTTCCCGGTGCCGCAGCGCCAGGGTGCGGTGCAGGCTGGGCCGGCCGCGCCGCATGGCGCTGCCGTCCATCAGATCGTCGTGGACCAGGGCGAAGGCGTGGAACAGCTCCAGCGAGGCGGCGGCGCGCAGCACGGCGGCGCGGTCGCCGTGCCCGCCGGCCGCGTGCCAGCCGGAGAGGCAGAGCAGCGGCCGAAGCCGCTTGCCGCCGGTGAAGAGGAAGCCTCGGAGGGTCTCCACCAGCGGCCGCAGCCGGGGGCCCGCGGTACGGATCTTCTCCGCCACGAACCCGGTGAGCACGGCGTCCACCGCCCGTTTCGCCTCCGCCAGGTCAAGGGGGTCCCCGGGGTCCGGGACCGCCGTGCCCTCCGGGGGATCGGAGCCCCCGGGACTCGTGAGTGGTGTGGTCGCGGTGGCGGTGAATGTGCTCATGCGCCCGGCCTCCTCCACATCTGTCACCTCACGGCGAGGTGGAGTGCCGACCGCCGGGAACTGACGGGCGGCCACTCTGAGCAGCACAGAAGCCCTATCCGGCGAGAGCGCGTGACAATCCTGGTAATGCCGCTCAGTCACACCTTTGGCCACAACTTGGTGTGCCGGGCGGCGCGTGGGGCGGGCCCCGCACCGAGAACCGCGCCTGCCGGTCGCCTAACGCACAACGCGCAACCGCCGTGGGCGCAGACCGGCGCCGAGCAGCTCACCCCGTGCCTTGGTCAGCACCGCCTCCGCTCCGCACCGAGTGGCCAGCTCAACGCCCTGATAGAGGTGATCGGCCGCCAGATGCGGTTTGCCGGCCCGGCGCAGCGCCGCTCCCAGCTCCACCTGTGCGTCCGCGTATTCGTGTTCCGCGGGCGACCGTGCGAATTCGGCCACCGAGGCGCGAAGCGTTTCCACCCGCTGCCGCGGATCCTCCTCCAGGCGCGCCGCCATGAGCAGCGCCTCGCCCTTGGCCGTGGCCGTTCCGAACCGCTGGGCACGGCGCAGCGCGTCCTCCGCGAGCTGCTGGGCATGCGCTTCGTCGGTGGCCCCGGTGGCCAGCGCGAGATGCGACAGCCAGGGACACCAGACGGTGTTGTGCATGCCCCGCGCGTCCAGGCGCCGGCCGACCTCGGCGAGGTCCTCGGCCGCCTCCTTGTGCATGCCCTGCGCCAGCAGCAGTCTGCCGTGCACCGTGCGGGCGTCGGGAATGGTGACCGCCGAGGGGAAGGGCCCGCCGAAGCCGTGCCGGACGGCCAGCTCCCCGGCCGTGGCGACATGGCCGCGGGTGATGAGGATCTCGATCAGCGCTCCCGCGGCATACCAGTGCGCGTGCGTCCTGCTCCCGGTCCGGTCGGCCAGCCGCAGACCCGCGCGCACGAAGTCCTCGCCGTCGGCCAGCCGTCCCCGCCGGAACCGGATGTATCCCAGCAGGGTGTAGCCGAGCGACAGGTGGACGCCGCGCCAGCCCTGCCGCTCGTACTCCGCTATCCCGTCCGAGTACATCTGCTCGGCCATGTCGGCCCGGTCGCAGTAGAGGAAGGTCAGGGCCACCAGCGACGGGACCTCGAAACCCCAGTCCTCGTCGGTCCACCGCAGGCCGTTTCCCAGCGCCCGCTCCGCGAAGTCGAGCGCCACCTCGGCGGGCTCGCCGCGCACCATGGCGTCCCAGGCGCGCAGCCCGAAGAGATACCGTTCGGTGCGGTCCCGGCCGGTCAGCCGGTGCGCGAGCTGGGCGAGCCAGCGGGACCGGGCCGGTGCTCCGTCGTCGTCCGCGGTGAACACCGCCTGCATGAAATGCTCGGTGTGCAGCCTGAGCCGGATCCGTGAATCCCCGGCCACCTGGGCCTCTTCCGCCATGAGCCGGGCCGCCTCGGCCAGCATGTCGCAGTGCGACAGGGCCCGCGCCAGCCGGATCACGATCTTGACCCGGAGGTCCGGGGCCAGGTCCGGTTCCGCCAGCGCCGCCTGCAGGTGGTGGACGGTGACCAGCGGATCGCGGAGCAGGGCCGGGGCGCCGAGCTCGTAGCGCACCACGGCGCGCAGCGGTGGCGGCGGGTCCTCGCGCAGCGCGCGTTCCAGGCAGCGGCGGGCCGACTCCGGCGCGCCCGCCCGGACGTACTCGCGGGCCGCCTCCAGCAACTGCCCGGCCACCCACTCGTCGCCCTCGGGGTGGGTCTCCAGCAGATGCCGCGCGGCCGAGGTGGCGCCGTGCCCGGCCGCCACCAGCTCCCAGGCGGCCTCGCCGTGCATGGCCACCCGCATCCCGCCGGGGATGGCCCGGTAGACCGCGGTGGCCACCAGAGGATGCTGGAACTCCAGGGTCTCGGCGTGCTTGAGGATGCGTCCGGCGCGCAGTTCCTCGACCGCCTTGGGCAGATCGGCCGGGCCCAGCCCGGCCAGCGAGGCGGCCAGCTCCTCCGGCGCCTCGTTGCCCAGCACGGCCACCGCCCAGGCCAGCCGGGCGGCCTGGGAGCTCATCCGCTGCAGCTGGTCGGCCAGCCCGCTGTCCTGGATGGCCGCGGCCATGTCCCGCAGCACCGGGATGTTCTCCTGCCGGGGAGCCAGCTTGCGGTCGCGGACCTTGGCGGCCAGTTCCACGGCGCGGAACGGCAGCCCGGCGGTGACCACCCATGCCTCGCGGCAGAATTCGTCGTCCGGATCGACACCCACCGTGGTGCCGGTCAGCACGTCCCGCATCACCTGGGCGATGCCC
Source organism: Streptomyces sp. YIM 98790 (assembly GCF_011421595.1). Classification (GTDB taxonomy): domain Bacteria; phylum Actinomycetota; class Actinomycetes; order Streptomycetales; family Streptomycetaceae; genus Streptomyces. Next base: position 6,540 of record NZ_WTLH01000110.1, read on the forward strand.
ACCGGGGTGAGCGGGGCCAGGTCCATGGGGCGCTGCGGATTGCGCTCCAGCACATCGCCCAGGGCCGCGGCCTCCTCGGGCAGTTCGTCGTGCCGGTAGGCGATGGTGATCAGCAGGGTCAGGTCCTCCACCCGGGAGGCGAAGCCGGCCAGCCAGTCCAGGGACTCGGCGTCCGCCCAGTGCGCGTCGTCCACCAGCAGCACCAGTGGGCCGCGCTGGGTGGCGAGATGGGTGACCACCCAGTCCAGGCCGTCCCGCACACCCTGCGGGTCGGGCGCCGGGCCCGCGCCGGAGGGCAGCAGACCGAGGGTGAGGCCGACGATCTCGTACCAGTTGCCCAGCAGTTCCTCGCGCTCCTGCTGGGAGCAGCGGGCCAGCAGCGGCTGGAAGAGCTGGCGCAGCACATGGAAGGCCATGTGCTGCTCGCGCTCGCCGCCGCGGGCGGTGAGGGTGACGCAGCCGCGCTCGTCGGCCAGGTCGCGGACGTGCGAGAGCATGGTCGTCTTGCCCACTCCGGCCGGGCCGGTGAAGGCGAGCAGGCTGCCGCGGCGCCGCCCGCGGGCTGCCGGGCCCTGGCCGGGCACCTTGGTCAGCTCCTCCAGCGCGGCGCGCACGGTGACGAGTTCGTTCTCCCGTTCCAAGGTGCGCAGGGGCATGCGGGCGTCCCGCGCGGCGCCGTCCAGGACCGCCCCTGGGCCCGTCCGGTCCGGTTCTGTCACTGGGCGAACCCCTTTCGGCGTTTCACGGCTCGCTGCCCGTTGACTCATGGTGCGGTAGCTGACGGTGCGGAATGTGACCGTACGACCGTTTTACGGCAGCACGGCGGAAGTTGACCAGACCTCGGCCTGGCGAGAACGAGGCTGTCGCATCCTCGTAGCGTATAGCCGGGAAGTTGACAGCCGGGACTGCTTTGCCGGTCCTGCCCATGCGGCTGGTTGTTGAGCCCTATACTGCCCCGCCGCTCGGACCCGTTTCCGCCGGCGGGCGCATCGGGGGAGGCCGGCGGCGTGCCCGGCGGTGCGGACGAGGCCGGCCCGCCCCGGTCGCGGTGATGCCGATCACGCGGCAGGCCCGCTGCGGCTGCTGATGCGAGTGGGGTGCGCGGGGCGCACGGACCGCTCCCGGGCGCCGGTCTGCCGGTGCTGTCCGGGGTCGGGCCTGGCACGGTTCCCCTGCTCCCGCGCCACCCGCGGCAGCCTCCCGGTGGAGATCGTCGTCGAGTGCGCCCGGCGGGGCCGCGGCGGGCGGTGCGCGGGGTGCGTGCGGGGAGGGAACGTGCTGGAACGGTGACCGAACCAGGACTGTCCGGGGCTCGTATCCGTACCCGGCCCGCGGGTAGGGTCACCCGCCATGGGAGACGTCTCCACACTTGTGATCGCCGTCGCCGCAACCGCCGCGGCCTCCGCCGTGCTGGGCTGGTTCCTGCGCTCCTGGGCCGCCGACCGTGCGCTCCGGCGCAACCAGCGCTTCTACGGGCTGCCGGACAACTCGGAATGCCTGCTGGTGGTGAGCCGGGACTCCGGCGCGGACGCCGCCGTGGCCCGCAACGACGTCTTCGCCCTGCTGGAACTCGCCGCGGTGGTGAAGAACTGTCGTGCACACGCCCAGGTGATATCGGGCGAGGCGGCCCGCCAGGGCTTCGGCGAACGCACCGAGTTCTGCATCGGCGGGCCGATGGCCAACCGCCGGATGGCGGCCCATCTGCACTCGCTGCTGCCGGGCATCTCCGTCAGCACCGACTCGACGCCGGGCCCCGACCGCGGCGCCTTCCTCATCGGCACCGAGCGCTACCGGCTGGAGAACGGCTCGGTGGAGCATGTGCTGCTGGCCCGGCTCACCGCCGGCCAGGAGGGCCGGCCCGTCTTCCTGATCTGCGGCCAGCGGTCCGTCACCCACCAGGCCGCCTCCCGCTACCTGGCCAAGCACCACGCCCGGCTGGCCCGCCGGCACGGCACCGGCGGCAACTTCGTGCTGCTGCTCCGGGTGGTCAACTCCCAGGCGTACGGACCCGATGTGGTGGAGCTGGTCGGGGACGTCACCCGGCAGGCCACCACCGCCCGCCCGAAGGTCCCGGCACCGGCCGGCAAGGACTGAACCCTTCCCTCCCGGACTCTTCCCTTCCGCCCGCTCCCTGCTCCTCCCCCGCCCTTTCTCCCCGGAGGGGGGAGTTCAGATCTCGGCGGCCTCGGCGTAGACCCGCGACAGCTCCGGGCTGCCGCCGTCCGCCCACTGCCGCCCGGCGGCGACCGCGTCCACGGCCCGGCCGGAGGCCAGCTCCACCACCGGACCGCCGTCCGGACCGCGCACCCAGCGCGCCCCCGGCAGCGTGCGCACCAGAACCGTGCCCAGATACAGGCCGGCGTCATTGCCCAGCCACGGCAGCTCCTCCGGGTCGTCCCGCCAGCGGGGGAGCAGCTGGTCCAGGTCCTCCAGGGAACCGGGGGAGTCGTCCAGCAGCACCCCGGCCGACTGCGCCCGGGCCCGCAGCAGTTCGCACTCGGCGAGGAGTTCCGCCACCCCGTCCGGGTCCGCCCAGGCGCCCGTGGGCGGGGCGGGCGGGCGGCCGCGCCGGCGGTCCAGGCGCCAGTTGTCCAGAAACGGGAGCTTCATGCCTCTCAGGGTGGCACCCCGGGGGACCGGCCGGTAGCCGGACGCGTCGCACGGGGATACAGATCCGGTGACGAATCCGGACCCGATCCGTGTCCGCCCGGCCCGCGCCGCCGGGCTCAGCGGTCCAGGTCGACCACCACCGGGGCGTGGTCCGAGGCGCCCTTGCCCTTGCGCTCCTCCCGGTCCACATAGGCGTCCTTCACCGCGCCGCGGAACGCCGCGTTCGCGTAGACCAGGTCGATCCGCATGCCCCGGTTCTTGGGGAAGCACAGCTGCCGGTAGTCCCAGTAGGTGAACGGCCGGTCGTACTTCAGCGGGCGCGGCATCAGATCCGACAGCCCGGTGCGCTGCAGCTCGGTCAGTGCCGCGCGCTCGGCGGGGGTGATGTGCGTGGCGCCCTCGAAGGCGGTGATGTCGTACACGTCGGTGTCCTCCGGAGCGATGTTGAAATCGCCCAGCACCGCGAACGGGGCCTCGCCGGCCGCGTCCGCCGCCACCGCGTCCCGCAGGGCGGCGAGCCACTCCAGTTTGTAGGCGTAGTGCGGATGGCCCACCTCGCGGCCGTTGGGCACATAGACCGACCAGACCCGGACCCCGCCGCACACCGCGCTGATCGCCCGGGGCTCGACCGCGCCGTCATAGGCGGGGCCGCCGGGCAGGCCCGGCCGGACATCGGACAGGCCCACCCGGGAGAAGACCGCCACGCCGTTCCACCGGCCGGCGGCGTTGACCGCGGACTCGTAGCCCAGATCCCGCAGCGCGGCCTCGGGGACGGCCTCGGGCGCGCACTTCAGCTCCTGCACACAGAGCACGTCCGTGCCGGTGCTCTCCAGCCAGGCCAGCAGCCTGGGCAGCCGCACAGTGATCGAGTTGACGTTCCAGGTGGCGATGCGCATGGGACTCTCCGGCGGACGGCGCGGCTGGGGCTCAGGGGTGAGGGGCGGAAGGGGAAGGGGCTCCGGGGCCCGGCCTCGGGGGCTTCAGAGGGCGGCGGACTCGCCGGGCGCCAGCCGGGCGTACTCGGCGCCGCCCGTGCCCGGGCCCTGCGGGCCGAAGTTCCGGCCGTAGACCAGGTGGCCGGCGTCACTGAGCAGGCCGTCGTGCACGGGGAAGGCCCGCTCCGGCGCCACCTCGCGCACATAGTCCAGCACCTCGGAGAACTTGTTCCACGGCGCGTGCACCGGCAGCAGCAGGGTGGAGACCGGGCGGCCGGGCACGGTCAGCGCATCCCCCGGGTGGAAGACCGGGCCGGCCGGGCCCTGCGGCGACTGCACCACATAACCGACATTGGTGATCCGGGGCATGTCCGGGTGGATCACGGCGTGCAGCTCGCCGTGCACCTCCACCTCGAAGCCCGCCGCGGTGAAGGTGTCGCCCTTGCCGACCGTGTGCACCCGGCCGGGGAAGGCGGCGGCCATCTGCCCGGCGACGCTCCGCAGCGTCCACAGCTCCGCGGCCGGATTGGCCTCCAGCGCGGCGCGCAGCCGGCCCTCGTGGAAATGATCCGGGTGCTCGTGGGTCACCAGCAGTGCGTCGGCCCCGGCCGCCGCGTCCTCCTCGCTGAACGCGCCGGGATCGATCGCGAGCGTGCGCCCGCCCTCGGTGATCCGGACGCAGGCGTGTCCCTTCTTGGTCAGCTCCATGCGGCCATTCTGCTACGCCCGACTGACACCACCCCGCCGCACCACCCCGCCGCACCGTCCGGCACCGCACCGTCCGGCACCGCACCGGCACCGCCCCGCGCCGGCCGCGAGCCGGGCGCCGCGGCGTGCGGTGCGCACAAAGCGGGCGCTCAGCACAGTACGGGCGGCCCTCGGCGCCGCACGGCCGGTGCGGTGCGCGGCCAGGCTTGTGACCTTGTGCCCTGCGGCCCGCCCGGGGCCCGCCGCACCCGCCCGGTGTCCGCCGGGCGGGCAGTGCGGCCGCACAGGCCACTGTGCCGCTGCACAGTGCCGCTCATTACTCGTTGGTCATCCGCAGCGATTCGGCGGCCGGGCATGGACCGGGGGGCGGCGGCGGTGCTGGGGTGTGGCGCACAGCAGGTCGAGGGCGCCGACGCGGGCGCCCCGTGAACGCTCATGGAAGGGGGTGCCGATGGGAGCCGCCGCACTGCGCGTGCAAGGGCTGAGCGCCGGATACGGCCCGGTGCACGCGCTGTCCGGAGTCACCGTGGAGGTGCCCGAGGGCGCCGTCACCGCCGTACTCGGCGGCAACGGGGCCGGAAAGTCCACACTGCTCCGGGCGATATCCGGAACCCTGCGGTTCCACGGCGGCGCGATCACGGCCGGCACCGTCGAATTCGCCGGGCAGCGGCTGGACGGCCGCGGTCCCGCCCGGATCGTGGCCGCCGGGATTGTGCAGGTGCCCGAGGGCAGGCAGGTCTTCGCCCGGATGACCGTGGCGGACAATCTGCGCGCCGGGGCCCTGGGCGCGCGCGGTGGCCGGGCCGGTGAACGCAAGGCCCGGGAGCGCGTGCTGGAACTCTTCCCGGTGCTGGCGGAACGGGCCCGGCAGCGGGCCGGTCTGCTCTCCGGCGGGGAGCAGCAGATGCTGGCCATGGGCCGGGCGCTGATGGCCGGGCCCAGGCTGCTGCTGCTGGACGAGCCCTCGCTCGGTCTGGCACCGATGATGGCCGCCCGGATCGCGGACACCGTCCGCGAGATCAACTCCCAGGGCACCTCGGTGCTCCTGGTGGAACAGAACGCCGCGCTGGCGCTGAAGGTGGCCACCCACGCGGTGGTGCTGGAGAACGGCGCGGTGGCGCTGTCCGGCACCGCGGCCGAACTCGCCGCCAGCGACGAGGTCCGCCGCCGCTACCTGGGCGTCGGCCACGAGTCCGGCAGCGAGGACGCCGCCGCCGGTGCCGCCGTCTCGGCGGCGCACGCGACCGGTGCCCCGCCCACCCTGCGCAGGTGGTCGGCATGACGGACACACCCACCACGCCGGACGCGCCCGCGGTGCGGCCCGGCACCGGCGGGAACACCGCAGCGGCCCCGCCCGCGCTGGAGGTGAGCGGGCTGACCGTGCGGTTCGCCGGCCTCACCGCCCTGGACAAGGTCTCCTTCACCGTCGAACCCGGCTCCATCCACGCCGTCATCGGCCCCAACGGTGCCGGCAAGTCGACCTGCTTCAACGTGCTGTCCGGTGTCTACCGGGCGACCGAGGGCAGCGTCCGGCTCGGCCCGCACGAGCTGACCCGGATGGCGCCGGAGCGGATCGCCGCACTGGGCGTGGCCCGCACCTTCCAGAACCTGGCGCTCTCCGAGCACAGCAGCGTGGCCGACACCCTCATGGTCGGCCGGCACCGGCTGACCCGCACGGGCTTCCTGGGCTCCGGGCTGCGGCTGCCGGCCGCGCGCCGCGAGGAGGCCCGGCACCGGGAGCGGATGCGCGAGATCGCCGCCTTCCTCGGTCTGGAGAAGTACCTCGGCTTCCCCGCCGGGGTGCTGCCCTACGGCCTGCAGAAGCTGGTCGAACTCGGCCGGGCGCTGTGCATGGAGCCCGAGGTGCTGCTGCTGGACGAGCCGATCGCCGGCATGACGCCGGAGGAGCGGCGCCACGCGTCCGCGGTCGTCGCCTCGGTCCGGGAGAACCTCGGCATCTCCGTGCTGCTGGTGGAACACGACATGGGAGTGGTGATGCGGCTCGCGGACACCGTGACCGTCCTGGACTTCGGCCGGAAGATCGCCGAGGGCACGCCGGACCAGGTCCAGAACGACCCCGAGGTGGCCCGTGCCTACCTCGGCTCCAACGGCGACGGCGACCCGGCCACCTCATTCGACGGCGGCCGTGACGGCGCCCCGGACGACACAGGAGCGGCCTCATGACCGTCTTCTCCGAACTGCTGATCATCGGGGTCTCGCTCGGCTCGGTGTACGCGCTGATCGCCCTCGGCTTCGTGATCATCTTCAAGTCCACCGAGGTGGTGAACTTCGCCCACGCCTCCCTGCTGCTGGCCGGCGGCTACGCGGCCGTGCAGGCCCGTGAGCACATGCCGTTCTGGCTCGCGCTGCTGGTCGGCGTGGCGGCCGCCGCGGTGCTCGGCATGCTGCTGGAGTTCCTGGTGATCCGGCGCTACCGGGGCCGGGACCACAGCGTGCTGGCCATCGTCACCATCGGCCTGGACATCGTGCTGATCACCGAACTCGCCCGGCGGATCGGCCCGGAGATCTTCAGCTACCGGGACCCGTGGGGCAACAAGCTGATCCACCTGGGCGAACTGACCATCCCGCAGACCCGGGTGGCCGCCCTGATCACCGCCGCCGCGCTGATCGGCATCTTCCTGCTGGCCTTCCGCTTCACCTCCTGGGGCGTGTCCATGCGGGCCGCCGCCGAACACCGGGAGACGGCCGCGCTGATGGGCATCCGGCTGGGCTGGGTGTCCGCCTCCGCCTGGGCGGTGGCCGGGGCGCTGGCCGCGGTGGCCGCGCTCTTCCTGTCCGTCTTCCCCACCACCGGCCTGGACCGGGACACCGGGCTCGTCGCCCTCAAGGCGTTCCCGGCGGCCATCATCGGCGGCCTGGACTCCACCACCGGAGCCCTGGTCGGCGGCCTGATCGTCGGCATCACCGAGGCCATGGCCACCGGCTACCAGAAGGACCTGTCCTTCCTGGGCAGCGGGATCGGGGAACTCGCCCCCTACCTGGTGATGGTGCTGGTGCTGCTGGCACGCCCGGCCGGCCTGTTCGGAACGAGGGAGCTGTCCCGTGTCTGAACCGCTGACCGAGTCCCGGACCACGCCGGGCGGCCCGCCGCCCGCCGCCCCGGCCCCGCCCGGCACCCCCGGCCGCCCGGCTCCGTCCGGCCCCGGCCGGCTGAGCGGCCTGCGCCGCCGGCTGCCCTGGGCGCTGCCGGTGGCCGGCTCCCTGATCCTGCTGGCCCTGCCGTTCTACCTGGAGGCGTTCTGGCTGCGTGCCGGACTCTTCGCCATGGCCGCGGCCATCGGTGCCATCGGGCTGAACCTGCTGACCGGCTCCACCGGCCAGCTCTCCCTGGGCCACTCCTTCTTCCTGGCCGTGGGGGCCTACGGCTACTGCGTGTTCGCCGGCGACCCGGACGGCACCACGGTCGGCTGGGGGCTGCCCCCGCTGCTGGCCATGGTGCTGGCGGTGCTGCTGGCCGGGGTGGCGGGCGGTGTCTTCTCGCCCATCGCCGGACGGCTGCGCGGCGCCTACCTGGGCATCGCCACCCTGGCGCTGATCTTCATCGGCCAGCACGTGCTGTTCAACGCCAAGGACCTCACCGGCGGCTTCAACGGCCGCGCGGTGCCGGTGCTGGAGTTCTTCGGCCTCTCCTTCGACAACGAGAAGGTCCTGGTGGGCGGGGTGCCCTTCACCGCCGTCGAGAAGCTCTGGTACCTGGGCCTGGTGCTGCTGGCCGGGTGCGCGCTCTTCGCCGTCGGCGTGCTGAAGTCCCGCCCCGGCCGGGCCATGAACGCCATCCGCGACCACCGGATCGCGGCCGGCGTGATGGGCATCCCGGTGGCCCGCTACCGGGGCGCCGTCTTCGTCCTCTCCTCGATGTACGCAGGACTGGCCGGAGTGCTGCTGGCGCTGGTCTTCCAGCGCACCGTGCCGGGCTACTTCGGCATCACCCTGGCCCTGACCTACCTGGCCATGATCGTCATCGGCGGTCTGGGCTCGGTCGGCGGAGCCGTGCTGGGCGCCGCGTTCGTCACCCTCATCCCGCAGATCCTGACCCGCTACAGCGAGTCCCTGCCGCTGATCTCCGCACCCGGAACCGGCGGTGTCGCACCGGGCGAGGCCGCCGAGCTGCTCTACGGGGCGGCCGTGGTCGCGGCGGTGCTGTTCCTCCCGGGGGGTCTGGTCCGGCTCCCGCTCCTCCTGCGCATGCGCCGCGAGGCGCGGCGGCGGACCAAGAACCCCACAGCAGACGTCACCAGGAACATGGAGGTTCCGACATGAGCAGTAACCGCAGAGTTCCCGCCGCCGCGGTGGCCGCGGCCACGGCACTGGCGCTCGCCCTGACGGCGTGCAGCAGCAAGGCCGAGGACGAGGACGAGGGCGGCTCCGGCGGCAGCGAGACCAGCGGCGAGCTCGAGACCGGGGCGGGTGTCACCGACTCCACCATCACCCTGGGTGCGCTGACCGACATGACCGGCCCCTACGCCACCCTGGGCGCCAGCATCACCCAGGTCCAGCAGATGTACGTCAAGGAGGTCAACGCGGCCGGCGGCGTCTGCGAGCGGGACCTCGCCCTGGAGGTGCGGGACCACGGCTACGACCCGGAGAAGGCGATCTCCGCCTACAACGAGCTGCAGCCGAACGTCCTGGCCTTCCCGCAGTTCATCGGCTCGCCCTATGTGACGGCCGTGAAGGACCAGGTGGACGGCACCGACCAGGTGCCGATCGTGGCCCAGGCCTGGACCGCCTCCCTGCTGGGCAGCCCGTACATCCACATGGTCGGCGCCACCTATGACGTGGAGACCATCAACGCCATCGACTTCCTGGTCAGCGAGCACGGTCTGGCCGAGGGCGACAAGATCGGCCAGATCTACTTCGAGGGCGACTACGGCGAGAACGCCCTGGAGGGGGCCGAGTACGCCGCCGAGCAGCTCGGCCTGACCGTGGTCGAGCAGATGATCAAGCCGACCGACGAGGACATGACCGCGCAGGTCAGCGCCCTGGCCCAGGAGCAGGTGTCGGCGATCGTGATCAGCGCCGGCCCGCGCCAGGCCGCGTCCATCGCGGGCGTGGCCGCCGCCATCGGCCTGGAGGTGCCGATCATCGGAAACAACTCGGCCTTCGCCCCGCAGCTGCTGGCCACCGAGGCCGCCCCGGCCCTGCTGAACAACTTCTACATCGCCGCCTCCACTCTGCCGGTCGGCGACGAGGCGGCCAAGGAGGTGGCCGACAGCTACCTCGCGGAGTACCCGGACGCCACCCTGGACAACGGTGTGCTGGCGGGCTACAACGCCATCGACGTCATCGTGCAGGCCGCGCAGGCCGCCTGTGACGCGGGCAAGCTGACCCGGGAGGGCGTGTCCGAGGCGCTGGCCGGCATGACCGCGGTCCAGGGCATCGGCGTGACGCACGACTTCTCCGACCCGGCCAACCCCTCCACCCTGGAGTCGGTGATCCTCAAGCCGGACGCCGAGGCGCCGGGCGGCATGGTCGCCCACCGCGAGGCCGCCGTCTCCGACCTGGCGGCGTCCTTCCCCCGCGAGTAACCCCCGGCCCGCTCCGGTCAGCCGTGGCCCGGCCCGCCGCCCGCCTCACCGGGCGGCGCCCGCCGGGCCACGGCCCTGCCCGCGGTCCGGACGGTCGATGCCGAGGGTGACGGTGATCCCGGAGGTGGAGTGGAAGGCGGCCCGCCGCGGGTCCTCCGGCGGGGTGACGGTGATCCGGTCGAAGGGGTTGGACTCCTCGAAGTACAGGACCCACACCAGGGAGCCGTCGGCGGCGGTGCGGGCCGCGAACCCCTCGGCGCCGTAGGAGCCCTCGCCGCAGCACAGCGCGCCGCCCCCGGGCAGCTCCCTCCGGCGGGTGATGTCGATCGCGGTCACCCAGTCCGGGTCCGCGGAGAGCAGGGCGTCCAGGTCGAAGGGGTCCAGCAGCACCATCCCGTCGGGTGCCGCCGGGTCCAGCCGGGCGGCCAGGGACAGGCCGGTGGCCAGATACAGACCGTCCTTGATGGGCAGGGACTCCGCCGCCCACAGTTCACCGATGGCGCTCATCGCCGTCCTCCTTGCGGGCAGGGCGGACCCGGCCGTTCGGACAGGCCGGTGTTGGGCACCACGCCCCCGGCCCGCCGGTTGCGCGGGTCCCGGAACCGTTGCTGGAACTTCTCCTCCCAGGTCTTGCCGGTGGAGGAGTCCGGGAAGGGCGCGTTCGGATCGACCCGTTCGATCGGTACCCGGACTCCGGCCTCCCGGGCCGCGTCCAGCCGCCGGTTGTCATAGGTCACCAGCTGGCCGTCCCGCTCCATGACCCGCAGGGGGCCGGACCGGTCCCAGTCCCACTGGTTGTTGCGCATCTGCTCGGCGTAGTCGTTGGGGCTGATGGTGCGCTGGGAGAAGTTGATCTCACCGGCATCGACCCACTCCTGTTCCAGGCCGAGCGGGTCCGCCCAGGCCAGCGGGTTGCGCGGATAGGTGTACGGGTTGGGCGCGGGCTCCAGGCCCAGCGGGTCGGAGGTGGCGTAGCGGCCGGTCGCGGGGTCGTAGTGGCGGTGGTAGTTGTAGTGCCAGCCGGTTTCCGGGTCAGCGTACTGACCCGGGAAGCGCAGCGGGGTGCCGGCCGGGCCGGTGTGCCGCACCGAGCCCCACAGCGTGGACGTGCCCTGCCAGGCGGTCTCACCGGACGGATCGACCAGCCGGACCGGTGCCCCCACCAGGTCCGTGACGATGGCGTAGAACCGCCGGTCGGTCTCGTCCCGGCCGCCGCCGTCGGTGGTGCCGCCGGCCGGGCGGTGTTCGGACTGCACCAGCGGGTACAGCCCCCGGTGATCCCAGGTGAGGGTCACCGGACCGGCCGGACCGGCCGGGGCGGCCCCGTCGTCGCCGGTCAGCTCCGTGGACTGCTCCACCATGGTGCTGGCGTGCCAGGTGAAGACCGTCCGCTCGGCCACCGCCTCGCCGTCGGCGGTCAGCCGCTCCTTGGCCGTGCGGCGGCCGAAGGCGTCGTACCGGTACCGCCAGCGGGTGCCGTCCGGGGTGACCACCTGCACCAGCCGGCTGTCCGAGTCCCAGGTGTAGCGCCAGGTCTCCGGCTTGCGGGAGAGCCGGACGCGCTGCCGCATCACGGTGCGTCCCGCCGCGTCGTGCACATAGCGGGTGCTGCCGGCCCGGGTGAGCAGGGTGCCGCTGTACTCGCGCTCCCCGGCGGCGTCCGGCACCGCGCCGCCCGCGCCGGTCCAGTGGGCGGTGCGCTGATTGCCGCAGTCGTCGTAGGTGTAGGTCTCCCGTCCGTGCGGCGAGGAGGCCTGCGTGACCCGGCCCAGCGGGTCCAGCGTGTAGTCGGTGGTACCGGTCTCGTCGGTGACCGAGGACGGGGTGCCGTCCGCCCGGTAGGCGTAGCCGCGCCGGTGCAGGGCCGGCCCGTGCCGCCGCGCGGCCGCCGCGGCTGCCGGGACCGGCGGCTGCGCGGGAGCGAGCAGCTCGGCGGTGAGCCGGCCGGCCGGGTCCCAGGTGTGGGTGTGCACCAGCCGGCCGTCGATGACCCGGCTGGTCTCGCGGCCGGCCGGATCGTGGTCGAAGGCCAGGGTGTGCCCGCCGGTGGTGAGCGTGCGGGGACGGCCCGCCGGGTCGTAGTCCCAGGCGCTGGTGTGGCCGCTGGGCGTGACCCGGAGGGTGAGGCGGTCCAGCGGGTCGTGCCGCAGGGACAGGGTCCGGCCGTTGACCGTCTCGGCCGTCAGGTTGCCCAGCACGTCGTAGGTGCGGGAGAGTTCCACACCGGGCGAGGTGGCCCGCACCACGCGGCCCGCCGGGTCGTAGCCGTACTCGGTGACCGTGCCGTCCGAGCCGGCCCGCCGGATCAGCCGGTCCAGCGGGTCGTACAGGTAGGACAGGGTCTGGCCGGCGGGGGTGCGGCGGGTCGTCACCCGCCCGGCCGGATCGCGGGTCCAGACGGTGGTCCGGCCGTCGAAGTCGGTCTCGGCGACGATCCGCCCGGCCGCGTCGTAGTCGTAGCGCCAGGTGCGGCCCGCCGGGTCGGTGACGGCCAGCAGGTTGAGCTCGGTGTCCCGGGCGAAGGTGTAGGTGACTCCGTCCGGGCCGGTCTGCGAGGCGGGCTGACCGAAGGGGCCGTAGGTGTAACGGGTGGTTCCGCCGCCCGCGTCGGTGTGGGCCAGGAGGTTGCCGTCCTCGTCCCACTCCCAGGTTTCCGTGCCGCCCAGGGGGTCGACGCGGCGCAGCGGCCGGCCGCCCGGCGTCCATTCGGTCCTGGTCTCGGCGCCGAGCGGGTCGATCAGGGCGGTGACCTGTCCGAAGGTGTCCCGGCGGTGCCGGGTGGTCTCGCCCAGCGGATCGGTCACGGCCAGGGGCAGACCGGCGGCGTCGCAGCGGACGCGGGTGGTGCCGCCCAGGGGGTCGGTGAGGGTCTCCAGCCCGCCGTGCGGGTCATAGGTGTACCGGAAGGTGTTCCCGGCCGGGTCCTTGAGCACGGTGCGGTTGCCGCGGCTGTCGTAGGCCTGTTCCCAGGTGGCGCCGTCCGCGGCGGTGTAGGACGTCAGCAGGCCCAGGTCGTTGTACTCGCAGCGGATGCGGTGCCCGTCGGGGCGGATGAGGACGGCCAGGTTGCCGGCGTCGTCGTACGCGTAGCGGGTGGTGCGGCCCAGGGGGTCGGTGACGGCGGCCGGCCGGTCGTAGCGGTCCCATTCCCGTCGGGTGGTGTTGCCCAGCGGGTCGGTCTCGGCGATGAGCTGGAAGCTGTCGTTGAACTGGTAGACGGTGGCATGGCCGAGGCTGTTGACGGCGGTGGTGCGGTTGTTCTCGGTGTCGTAGTGGTAGCGGTACTCCAGCGCCCGGCCGGTGCCGGTGGTGAACACGCAGCGGCCCGCGTCGTCGTATGCGTACCGGTACCAGCCGCCGGTCCGGTCCTCCCAGCGGACCACGCGGGAGTGGTCGTCGTAGTCGAGGACCAGCGGGAGGCCGGAGTTGTTGTAGATCCGGGCGAGGTTGCCGGCCGCGTCGTAGTCATAGGTGACCAGCACCGGCTCCTCGGGATCGGACACCAGCCGCAGCGAGGTGACCCGGTCGTCGTACACGGCCACGCCGATCCGGTAGCCGCCGGAGTGGCTGACCTCGAACGGGTCGCCGTGCTCGGTGTAGTGGAAATCGATGCGGTTGGCATTGCGGTCGGTGATCGCGGTGACCGGAAGTTCGTGGCCGGGGCGGCCGGGGACCGGGGAGAACCGCAGGGTGCGGCCGGTCTCCGGCTGGTGGACGGTGAGCGGGCCGCCGGGCCGGCCGTCCCAGGACAGACCCCAGCGGGGACCTTCGACCGGCATGACGGGGTGGCCGGGGTCGGGCAGCGGCACGGGGTAGAGCAGCACCATGCCGTCGTCGGTGAAGAACCGGACCTCGTCGTGGCCGAGCTGCAGCCGCTGGTCGAGGGTGGAGGTCCAGGAGGGGCCGAAGTACCGGCCGTCGCAGTAGCCCGAGACATGGTGCCGCTCGATGACCAGGGGCAGCACGCCGGGCAGCTCGGCATCCACGCCCGACATGAGCAGTTCGCCGGTCGCCAGATCGACCGGGTCGCCGCAGCCGTTGCGCTTGAGGAACTTCACCGCCTGCTGGCGGAACTTCCTGCCCAGTCCCCTGGCGCCGGTCGCCAGTGCCTTCATCCCCGATTTGATGCCCTTGAGGAGTCCGGCGGCGGTGGTGAGGCCCTTCATGCCCGGAATGCAGTCAAGTGCCGCAAAAGCGACGTCCCAGAGCGATGCCTCGCCGTTGGCGTATTTGATCAAGGTGTCGGCGAGGACGATGAGGGCGGCGGCGAGGACGAGGAGGGCGAGGGGGCCGCCGATGATCATGGCGATGATGCCGACGACGGCGACGATGATCTTGCAGACGTTGACGATGGTGTCCCAGTTGTCGACGACCCAGTCGACGGCCTTCTGCCACCACTTCTTGTTCTGCATGCCCGCGTCGGAGGCTTC
>NZ_WTLH01000111.1 GCF_011421595.1 Streptomyces sp. YIM 98790
CCAGGACCGGTTCTGGTTCATGTGGGACGATCTGGTCCGCGGTGCCATCGGCGCGGTGGTGCTGGTGGACACCCGCCGGCTGGCGGACTGCTTCCCGGCGGTGGACTACTTCGAGAACAGCGGGCTGCCCTTCGTGGTCGCCCTCAACGGCTTCGACGGCCACCAGCCGTACTCGCCGGACGAGGTGCGCGAGGCGCTCCAGCTCGGCCAGGACACGCCCATCATCATCACCGACGCGCGGCACCGCGCCGAGGCCAAGAGCACCCTGATCACCCTGGTCGAGCACGCGCTGATGGCCCGGCTGCGCTGACCGCGCGCCGCCGGCCGCCCGCCGCGCCGGGTGTGCGGCCCCGCATGTCCTGCCTGCCCGCCGGAGCGGCCGGCGGGCAGGTGCCGTCTCCGCCGCCGGCGGCGACCGTTACGCTGAGACATCAGCCACACCAGTCTCAGCGAAGAAGGGCAGCACACCCGGTGCGCATCGCCAGATTCTCCATCGACGGCACCGTCGGCTTCGGCGTGGTGGTCCCCGCCCCCGAGGGGGAGCCCGGCGCGGCCGGACCGGCCCCCGCGTCATCGACGACCGGCCTGGCCCTGGACATGATCAAGGGGCACCCCTTCGGGGACTTCGACCGCTCCGGCAAGCTGGTGCCGATGGACCAGGTGCGGCTGCTGCCGCCGGTCCTGCCCAGCAAGGTGGTCGCGGTGGGCCGCAACTACGCCGAGCACGCGCGGGAGCTGGGCAACGAGGTGCCCGAGGTGCCGGTGGTCTTCTTCAAGCCCTCCACCTCGGTGATCGGCCCGGGGGACGAGATCGTCTACCCGTCGTTCTCCACCGAGGTGCACCACGAGGCCGAGCTGGCCGTGGTCATCGGCCGGCTCTGCAAGGACGTGCCCCGGGAGCGCGCGGCCGAGGTGATCCTCGGCTACACCTGCGCCAACGACGTCACCGCGCGGGACGTCCAGCGCGCCGAGGACCAGTGGGCGCGGGCCAAGGGCTTCGACTCCTCCTGCCCGCTGGGCCCCTGGGTGGAGACCGAGCTCGACCCGTCGGACCTGGCGATGATCTGCACGGTCAACGGCGAGCAGCGGCAGCTCGGCCGCACCGGCGAGATGGTCCGGGATGTCGCCGACCTCATCGTGCACATCACCGCGGCCATGACCCTGCTGCCGGGAGACGTCATCCTCACCGGCACTCCCGCGGGCGTCGGCCCGCTCCATGTCGGCGACGAGGTCGCCGTCACCATCGAAGGCATCGGCACACTCACCAACAAGGTGGCCACGCGTGACTAGCCCCTCCGTCCCCTCCTCCCCGTCCGCGCCGTCCGGGCCGTCCCGCCCGGTGCGGGTGCGGTTCTGCCCGTCCCCGACCGGCAACCCGCACGTCGGACTGGTCCGCACCGCCCTGTTCAACTGGGCGTTCGCCCGGCACCACGGCGGCACCCTGGTCTTCCGGATCGAGGACACCGACGCGGCCCGGGACACCGAGGAGTCCTACCACCAGCTCCTGGACGCCCTGCGCTGGCTCGGCCTCGACTGGGACGAGGGCCCGGAGACCGGCGGCCCGCACGCCCCCTACCGGCAGTCCCAGCGGATGGACATCTACCGGGACGTGGCCGCCCGCCTGCTGGACGCCGGCCACGCCTACCACTGCTACTGCACCCAGGAGGAGCTGGACCGCCGCCGCGAGGTGGCCCGCGCGGCCGGCCGCCCCTCCGGCTACGACGGCCGCTGCCGCAGCCTCACCGAGCAGGAGATCGCCGGCTTCCTGGCCGAGGGCCGCACCCCCATCGTGCGGTTCCGCATGCCGGACGAGCCCGTCACCTTCACCGACCTGGTGCGCGGCGAGCTGACCTTCGCCCCGGAGAACGTCACCGACTACGGCATTGTCCGGGCCAATGGCGCCCCGCTGTACACCCTGGTCAACCCGGTGGACGACGCGCTGATGAACATCACGCACGTGCTCCGCGGCGAGGACCTGCTCTCCTCCACGCCCCGTCAGATCGCGCTCTACCACGCGCTGTCGGAGATCGGCGTGGGCAGCGGCGCCGTCCCGGAGTTCGGCCACCTGCCGTATGTGATGGGGCAGGGCAACAAGAAGCTCTCCAAGCGGGAGCCGGAGTCCTCGCTCAACATCTACCGGGAGCGCGGCTTCCTGCCCGAGGGCCTGCTCAACTACCTCGCCCTGCTGGGCTGGTCCATCGCCGAGGACCGGGACATCTTCACCATGGCGGAGATGACCGCCGCGTTCGACATCCACGCGGTCAACGCCAACCCGGCGCGCTTCGACCTGAAGAAGTGCGAGGCCATCAACGCCGTGCACATCCGGGAGCTACCGGTGGAGGAGTTCACCGAGCGCTGCGGCCCCTGGCTGGCCGCGCCGCACGCCCCCTGGAAGCCGGAGGCGTTCGACCCGGCGGCGTTCGCCGCCCTGGCCCCGCTGGCCCAGACCCGGGTGACCGTGCTCTCCGAGATCACCGACAACGTCGACTTCCTCTTCCTGGACGAGCCGGTCTTCCACGAGCCGTCCTGGACCAAGGCGATGAAGCCCGGTGCCGAGGAGCTGCTGCGCACCGCGCGCGCCCGGCTGCTGGCGGCCGAGTGGAACGCCGAACAGCTCAAGGCCGCGGTGCTCGCCGCAGGCGAGGAACACGGCCTCAAGCTGGGCAAGGCCCAGGCCCCGGTGCGGGTGGCGGTCACCGGCCGCACCGTGGGCCTGCCGCTGTTCGAGTCCCTGGAGGTCCTCGGCCGGGAGCGCACCATCGCCCGCATCGAGGCCGCGCTGGCCCGCCTCACCCCGTCCTGAGCGCGCCGGCGCCGGGACCGGCGAGGGGGGAGCGCGGGGAGCGCCGGCCGTCTGTCCCGACCGTGCCGGGCCCCCTCGCCATGCCCTGCCCGTCACCTCCCCGGGTACGGCGGTGCGGCCGGTGCCACCGGCCGCACCCCGGGCCCCGCTCCCGGACTCCCGGCGGTTCCCCCGCGGCCCGGCTACCCGCGACCGCGGGCCACCGCCTCGCGCACCGCGGGGGCCACCTCCGCCGCGAAGCGGTGCGTCTGGCGCACCGGATCGCCCGCCGGGCCGAAGAGGAAGCCGTCCATCCCGTGCACCAGTGCCAGTTCGGTCAGCTCGGCCACCCACTGCTCCACCGGCCCGTGCAGAAATCCCTCCGAGGGGCCGTCCGTGATCGTGCCGAAGAGGTTGTACAGGCGCCGCACGGCCCGCGGCTCCCGCCCCGCCCCGGCCGCCGCCTCGTCGATCCGTGCGTGGAGCCCGGGCAGCCGCTCCGGCGGTGCCCAGGGGCTGGACGGCAGCCAGCCGTCCGCCACCCGCCCGCACAGCGCCAGCGTGCGCGGCCCGCCCACGCCCAGCCAGAGCTGGATCTCGTGGGCCGGCTTCGGCCCGGGCTTCACCCCGGCCAGCCGGAAGTGCTCCCCGGAGTACCGCACCGAGCGCTCCTCGGACCACATCAGCCGGATGACCTCGATGGCCTCCTCCAGCGCCCGGTACGCCTCGCCGGGCGTCCGCCGCGGCCCGCCCATGGCCTGCACGGCCTCCCAGAACGAGCCGGCGCCCAGGCCCAGTTCGAACCGGCCGCCGGACAGCACGTCGAGGCTGGCCGCCGCCTTGGCCATCAGGGCCGGAGGGCGCAGCGGCAGGTTCGCCACGTCGGGGAAGACCCGCACCCGCTGCGTCCCGGCCAGCACCGCGCCCATCAGCGTCCAGGTGTCCAGATGGCGCCGCTGGTACGGATGGTCCTGGATGCCGACCAGCTCCAGCCCTTCCCGGTCGGCGATCCGCGCCATCGACAGGGCCTCCGGCAGTTTCTCCGCCGACGGCTCCGGAAACACCCCGAACTCGACCACACGCCCGTAATCCATGTCCCCACCCTAGGCACCGCGGCCCCTGTTCCCGCCCCGCCACACGACGCGCGGCCCGGCGCTGCACCGGCCGCACCGGACACCGGATTCCGCGGCCGGTGCCCACGCCGGAAGGCTCACAGGACCAGGTGCATGATGTGGAGGCCGATGTAGCCCTCGGTGGGGTGGCGGAAGCCGCCGGGGAGGGTGCCGGTGATCTCGAAGCCGAGGGAGCGGTAGAGCCGGATGGCGTGGACATTGGTCTCCACCACCGCGTTGAACTGCATGATGCGGTAGCCGGCCGAGCGTGCCCACGCCAGGGAGTCCTCGCACAGCGCCCGGCCGACGCCCCGGCCCGCGTGTGCCGGGTCGACCATGTAGCCGGCATTGGCGACGTGCGAGCCCGGGCCCTGGTGGTTGCGGTTCATCCTGGCCGTGCCGAGCACCGTGCCGGCCTCGTCGACGGCGACCACCGTGCGGAACGGGGGCCGCTGCATCCAGGAGGCGCGGGCGTCGGCCTCGCCCAGGTCCGGCGGATACGTGTAGGTGTCCCCGGCCGCGACGATCTTGTGGAAGACCGGCCAGATGGCGGGCCAGTCGTCGGCGGTGGCTTCTCTGATCAGCATGGTTCCCAGCATCGCCGGGTCCGCCCCGCCGCAGCCACCCGGTTTTCCCGGGCGATCACGAAGCGGCCGGAAGGAGGGCGGACAACCGGGCCCGGGCCGCGTCAGGCGGTGGGGGGCGGGTCCTGCGGGGACGGTGACGGGGGTGCGTCCAGGACGCGGTCGTCGCGGTGGGCGCCGTAGAACTCGCACTGGCCGGCCATGACCGTGCGCATCGGGATGTCCCGGGGGAGGCCGTAGACGGTGCCGGGGAAGTCGAGGTCCCGCTGCACCTGCCACAGCTCCTCGTGCTGGTCCGGGGAGAACAGCCGGGCCGGATCGCCCGCCGCGATCCAGCCGATCGGCACCACCGCGCCGGCCGCCAGCCGGGAGTTCACCATGAGCACGCTGTTGATCCGCAGCTCGGACCGGGTTCCGGCGGTGGCGCCGGGGAAGATCGAGACGCCGGTGGCGACGAACACCTCGTTCTCCACGGTGGCGCCGTTGACATGCGCGTGCGGGCCGACGAGCACGGCGTCACCGAGCGTTGCCGGGTGTCCGGCGCGCCCGCGGACCAGGGCGTTCTCCATGACGACCACGTCCGAGCCGGTGGTCACCTCGCCGTCCTCGGCCGTCAGCACCGCGCCGTGCAGCACCCGGGCCCGCTCGCCCAGCGTGACCGCGCCGCAGAGCACGGCCGTGGGGGCCACATAGGCGGACTCGGGTACGACGGGTTTTCGGCCGCGGTGTTCGATCAACATGCTTTCGAGACTAAGCGCTGAGCGCGGACGGGCATCCGCTGAGCGCGGTGGGCGGGAAGATCACCGGGAAGATCTCGTTTTGGAGCACGGCCCGCGATCAGGTAATGTTCTTCCCGTCGCCGACGGAACGGGAGAGCAAACCCGGTCCCCGGAGGCGGACGCCGAGCGAAACCCCAGCTCAGGGGGTTGAGTTCCGGTGGGCTATGGTGTAATTGGCAGCACGACTGATTCTGGCTCAGTTAGTCTAGGTTCGAGTCCTGGTAGCCCAGCGTGATCTCCTCTTGGTGAGAGATCGAAAGCCCCCGTTGTGTAGCGGCCTAGCACGCTGCCCTCTCAAGGCAGTAGCGCCGGTTCGAATCCGGTCGGGGGTACGTGACCCACAGTGGTCATGCTGGAGCCCCCGTTGTGTAGCGGCCTAGCACGCCGCCCTCTCAAGGCGGTAGCGCCGGTTCGAATCCGGTCGGGGGTACTCGGCAGACATCACAGGCCCCGCGCTCTGCAGGCGCGGGGCCTGTGCCGTGTCCCGGGCCGGGTCACGGCCGGAGGCCGAGGCGGTCCGCGGCCCGCTCGCCGCGCCGGCCCACCGGGATCGCGCCGGTGGCCTCGGCCAGGCCGAACGGCGGCATGTTGACGTAGACGGACTCGTACGCCCCGGCCGGCACGACATAGGTCTCGTGCCAGAACCCCACCCGGTCCCGGCCCGCCCTGAGCGCCCGGTTGAACGCCGCCCACGCCGGGCGGTGGGCCCTGTCCGGGGCGGAGGCGTAGGCCAGCAGCTTCTCGTGCGAGGACCAGTACTGCACCAGGCAGATGATGCGCGGGCCGCCGTACAGCAGGCGGAAGCCGAGCAGTCCGCTCTCCGGGTCCCCGGACAGCTCCTTGAGCATCCGGGGCATCGCCCGGAAGACCGGCAGCCAGGTGCGCAGCCGCCAGAAGCTGTTGATCCGCATGCCGATGAGGAAGACCGTCACCTCTCCCTCGGAGCCGGCCGTCATCCGTCCCTTGATGATCGTGCTGCTCATGGTGGACCCCCTGAAGCGTGTCGCCCTGTGTCGCCACTCATTGGAGAGTGGCACTATCCATGATTGGATAGTGCCACTCTCCAATGGGCCGCGCAAGCGGCCGTCGACGAAGGGGGCGGCGAGGATGCGACTGGCCGAGCTGAGCCGGCGCGGCGGAGTGTCCGTGGCGACGGTCAAGTACTACCTGCGGGAAGGGCTGCTGCCGCCCGGGGAGCGGGTCACCGCCACCCAGGCCGAGTACGGCGAGGAGCACCTGCGCAGGCTGCGCCTGGTCCGGGCGCTGGTGCAGGTGGGCGGGGTGCCGGTGGCGCGGGCCCGCGCGGTGCTGCGGGCGGTGGACGACGCGGGGGAGGACCGGCACGCCCGGCTGGGCGCGGCGGTGTGGGCGCTGCCGCACGGACCGGAGCCGGACGAGGAGGACCCGGTCACCGCCCGGGCCCGGGAACGGGCAGCGGAGCTGCTGGCCAGGCTGGGCTGGGCGGACTGCGGCACCCCCGGAGGCATCCCCGGGGCCACCGCCGCACGCGCCGCCGAACGCGCCGCCGAACGCGCCGCCGAAGGCACTGCGGAGCGCACCGCCGGAGGCGCCGAGGGGCCGCCGCACCGGATGCTGGTCACCTCGATCGCGGCGCTGCTGCGGCTGGGCTATCCCTGCGGGACGGAGCAGCTGCTGCCCTATGGCGAACTGGCCGCCCGGCTCGCCGTCCACGACCTGGACGTGATGGAGCGGTTCGAGGCCGGCACCTCCCAGGTGGAGGCGGCGGTGGCGCTCACCGTGCTGTACGAGCCGGTGCTGCTCGCGCTGCGCCGCCTGGCACACGCCGCCGAGTCGGAGCGCCGCTACGCGCAGGCGCCGCCCGGGTGCGGTCCGGTCAGCCGCCCTGGCGGGGAAGCGGCCCGCTGAAGACCACCATCTGGTCGATGCGTACGTCCCTGAGGTGCACCATGTCGGTGCCCTCCAGAACGGTCGCGCCCGAGGCGTCGCGGTAGGCCCAGCCGTAACGGGCCCACTCGCCCGGGGCGTCCACCGCCGTGGTGCGCACGATCCGGCCCGGGCCGCGCGGATGGCCGCGCAGGGAATTCATGAACCCCTCGACGGACAGCAGTCCCTCGGTGCGGCCCAGCGGCCCCCAGAAGAGCACGTCCGGGGTGAATGCCTGGAGGAGCAGATCCGTCATGCGTTCTTCGGTGCGGGCGTTGAAGGCGGCGTGGAAGATGTCCACCGCTTCCTGGGCTGGATTCTCCGGCATCGCTCCACGCTAGCAGGGCTGCTGTGCCCCCGGAGCGGTCCGCGCAGCGGTGCCCGGACCGGTCCGGGCACCGCTGCGCGGACCGGTCAGCCGGGGCCGCGCTTGAGCGCCTCCGTCAGCCGGGCGGCGGCCTCCAGCAGGGCCTGGGCGTGCATCCGGCCCGGGTGGCGGGTGAGGCGTTCGATGGGGCCGGAGACGGACACCGCCGCCACCACGCGGTTGGACGGGCCGCGTACCGGGGCCGAGACCGAGGCCACGCCCGGCTCCCGTTCGCCCACCGACTGCGCCCAGCCGCGCCGCCGCACGCCCGACAGCGCGGTGGCGGTGAAGCGGGCGCCCTGGAGTCCGGCGTGCAGCCGCTCGGGCTCCTCCCAGGCCATCAGCACCTGGGCCGCCGAGCCGGCCTTCATCGGCAGGGTGGAGCCCACCGGGACGGTGTCCCGCAGGCCGGAGAGCCGTTCCGCGGCGGCCACGCAGATCCGCATGTCCCCCTGGCGGCGATAGAGCTGCGCGCTCTCCCCCGTGACATCGCGCAGATGCGCCAGCACCGGACCGGCGGCGGCCAGCAGCCGGTCCTCGCCCGCGGCCGCGGCGAGCTCCGCCAGCCGCGGTCCGAGCACAAAGCGTCCCTGCATGTCGCGGGCGAGCAGCCGGTGGTGCTCCAGCGCGACGGCCATCCGGTGAGCCGTCGGCCGGGCCAGGCCGGTCGCCGCGACGAGTCCTGCCAGAGTGGCCGGTCCGGACTCCAGCGCGCTGAGTACGAGGGCTGCCTTGTCGAGCACCCCCACGCCGCTGGAGCCGCCACTGTTCGTGTCCATGCGTCGATACTCGCGTCTCACACTGTGAAACGCAAGTTCCTTTTTGCCGAGAAGGCGACACCCTGGCTGTGGCGGTCCGCACGGCACCGGCAGCCGGCACGGCGCCGGCCGGCGGTGCACGGGGAGCGGACGGCGGCCCCGGACCGCCCGGCCGGTCCGGCGGGTCCCGGCGGCGGCCACAGCCGGCGCGGGACCCCTCGGGGACCGAGGCATATCCCAACTCGACGAGGTGAGGCCCGGCGACGCTGCTGGGCCGGAGGGAAAGCGATGGGACGGACACTCGCGGAGAAGGTCTGGGACGATCATGTCGTCCGGCGCGCCGAGGGCGAGCCCGATCTGCTCTATATCGATCTCCATCTGCTGCACGAGGTGACCAGCCCGCAGGCGTTCGACGGCCTGCGCAAGAACGGTCGCACGGTGCGGCGCACGGATCTGACCATCGCCACCGAGGACCACAACACCCCCACGATCGACATCGACAAGCCGATCGCCGACCCGGTCTCCCGCACCCAGCTGGAGACGCTGCGCAAGAACTGCGCGGACTTCGGTGTCCGGCTGCACCCGCTGGGCGACACCGAGCAGGGCGTGGTGCACGTGGTGGGCCCCCAGCTCGGCCTGACCCAGCCCGGCATGACGGTGGTCTGCGGCGACAGCCACACCTCCACCCACGGCGCCTTCGGCGCGCTGGCCTTCGGCATCGGCACCAGCCAGGTCGAGCACGTGCTGGCCACCCAGACGCTGCCCATGGCCCCCTTCAGGACCATGGCGATCACCGTGCGCGGCGAACTCCCCGCCGACGTCACCGCCAAGGACCTCATCCTGGCCGTCATCGCCCGGATCGGCACCGGCGGCGGCCAGGGGTATGTGATCGAGTACCGGGGCGAGGCCATCGAGAAGCTCTCGATGGAGGCCCGGATGACCATCTGCAACATGTCCATCGAGGCGGGCGCCCGGGCCGGCATGATCGCGCCGGACGAGACCACCTTCGCCTACCTCAAGGGCCGCCCGCACGCCCCGGCCGGCGCCGACTGGGACGCCGCGGTGGAGTACTGGAAGACGCTGCGCACCGACGAGGACGCGGTCTTCGACCACGAGGTGGTCGTCGACGCGGGCGAGCTGGCCCCCTTCGTCACCTGGGGCACCAACCCGGGCCAGGGCGCGCCGCTGTCCGCCGCCGTGCCCGACCCGGCCTCCTTCGCCGATCCCAGCGAGCGGCTGGCGGCCGAGAAGGCCCTGGAGTACATGGGCCTGTCCGCCGGCACGCCGCTGCGCGAGGTCGCGGTGGACACCGTCTTCGTCGGCTCCTGCACCAACGGCCGGATCGAGGACCTGCGCAACGCCGCCGCCGTGCTGCGCGGCCGGAAGGTCGCCGACGGGGTGCGGATGCTGGTGGTCCCCGGCTCGGTACGGGTGGCGCTCCAGGCCGTGGAGGAGGGCCTGGACACGGTCTTCAAGGAGGCCGGCGCCGAGTGGCGGCACGCGGGCTGTTCGATGTGTCTGGGCATGAACCCGGACCAGCTCCGGCCCGGCGAGCGCTCCGCCTCCACCTCCAACCGCAACTTCGAGGGACGGCAGGGCAAGGGCGGACGCACCCACCTGGTCTCGCCGCAGGTGGCCGCGGCCACCGCGGTGCTGGGCCACCTGGCCTCCCCGGCCGATCTGTCCGATGCCGCCGTCGCCACCCCCGCGGGAGTCTGAACCGTCATGGAAGCCTTCACCACGCACACCGGCCGGGCCGTTCCGCTGCGCCGCAGCAATGTGGACACCGACCAGATCATCCCCGCCCACTGGCTCAAGAAGGTCACCCGGGACGGATTCGAGGACGGGCTGTTCGAGGCCTGGCGCAAGGACCCGGAGTTCGTGCTGAACCGGCCCGAGCGGCAGGGCGCCACGGTGCTGGTGGCCGGCCCCGACTTCGGCACCGGCTCCTCCCGTGAGCACGCGGTCTGGGCGCTGCAGAACTACGGCTTCAAGACCGTGATCTCCTCCCGCTTCGCCGACATCTTCCGGGGCAACTCGCTCAAGAACGGACTGCTCACCGTGGTGCTGCCGCAGCCGGTGGTGGACGGCCTGTGGGCGCTGACCGAGGCCGACCCGCAGGTGGCGGTCACCGTCGACCTGGTGGAGCGCAAGGTGACCGCCGGGGAGGGCGAGCGGCGTGTCGAGGCCCCCTTCGACCTGGACGAGAACGCACGCTGGCGGCTGCTGGAGGGGCTGGACGACATCAGCCTCACCCTGCGCCACGAGGACGACATCGCGGCCTACGAGAGCGGACGCCCGGCCTTCAAGCCGCGGACTCTGCTGGTCTGAGAGCCGCCGCCCCGCGGCCGGCTCCGCCCGCCGCACCCCGGTCACGCCGGCGCGGAACCGTACGGTTCCGCGCCGGCGTGACCCGTTGGGCGCCGTCGCGGGCAGCGACGCGCCGAACGGAGCAGCCTGAAACGGCGATTTCCGGCCACCCGGAGACGGCCGGGCTCTTCCCGCCGGGCCCGCGCACCGCCGCTGAGCTGCCCCTGAACCCCTCGTCGAATCAGGCGAATTACGCACTGTGCCCCCTGCCATCCGGTGGGGGGCACACGCGTATGGTGAGTCGTTGGGGCGCAACCGGGCGACAACTCACCCCTGATGGCACAATTGGTGCATGGAACGCGACGGTCAACTCCAGCTCTACGACCTCGTCGCCGCCCGGCTGAAAGAAGCCCACGAGCGGGTGCGCACGCTGGATGTTCCCGAGGACGTGCGGCGGGCCCTGGCCCACCGGCTGCTGGTCATCACGGCCGCCGCCAAGCAGGACCTGGGCGGCGCCGCCCGGCGGCTGGAGCAGCTGATGGACGGCATCGACCGGGAGGCCGGAGGGGAGGCCGGAGGGGAGGCCGGAACCGCCGCGCTTCCCGCGGAGGGCCGGCGGCCCCGCGCCCAGGACAACGAGAACAGTGAGGAGGGCGGTCGGGGCGACACCCGCGACGGGTCCGACGGCGCGGCGCGCGGTCGCCGCCGCGGGGGCGGCGGCGAACGGGCGCTGTGAGGGCCCAGTTCGTTGCGACACCAGGGTGATTCGTCCGTTTCATGTTTGATTTGCGGTATATATCTGCCTAGCGTGCGAAAAAGCTTGAGCACATTGGCGCAGTTCCATGCCAGTTCCATGCGCCCGGTCCCAGGCAGTCCGGGCTCATTCGTTCAGTAATGTTCCGAAGGGGAAGACGTGAACAAGGCACAGCTCGTCGAAGCGATTGCCGACAAGCTGGGCGGCCGGCAGCAGGCCGCACAGGCAGTCGACATCGTGCTCGATGCCATCATCAGGGCGGTGGTTGCCGGTGAGCGGGTGTCCGTGACCGGCTTCGGCTCGTTCGAGAAGGTCGAGCGGCCGGCCCGCTACGCGCGGAACCCGCAGACCGGTGAACGGGTGCGGGTCAAGAAGACCTCGGTGCCGCGCTTCCGTGCCGGGCAGGGCTTCAAGGACCTGGTGGCCGGGTCCAAGAAGCTCCCGAAGCACGACGTCGCGGTGAAGAAGGCCCCCAAGGGCAGCCTCTCCGGCGGCACCACGACCAAGAAGGCCGCCACCAAGAAGGCGGCCGCGAAGAAGACCACGGCGGCCAAGAAGACCACGGCCAAGAAGACCACGGCGGCGGGCACCAAGAAGGCCGCCGCGANCACGGCGGCGGGCACCAAGAAGGCCGCCGCGAAGAAGGCCCCGGCCCAGAAGGCCCCGGCCCAGAAGGCCGCGGCCAAGAAGTCCCCCGCCAAGAAGGCCGCGGCCAAGAAGGCTCCGGCGAAGAAGGCGACGGCCCGCAAGAGCCCCGCCAAGAAGGCCACGGCCCGGAGCCGGTGACGTGACCGTCCCGTCCATCAAGGCTGTGTGACCTGCATGTGCCGAGCCGCTAGGCTCAGTGCATGCAGGCCACCGCATACACCTTCGACGCAGGGACCGGCAGCGGCAGCGTACTGCTGGACGACGGCACCCCGATGGAGTTCGGGGCCGACGCCTTCCGGGCGGGCGGCCTGCGGCTGCTGCGCCCCGGCCAGCGGGTGCGCATCGAACTCGAGGGCGGCGACGACGGCCCGCGCCGCATCACCTGCGTGACGCTCCAGACCTTCTGAACGCTTCCCCGCCGTGCCCGCACACCGCGGCGGTGGTGTGCGGACCCACCCCCAGGGCAAGCGCCGCCCGAAGATCGTCCCCCGTGTCCACGTCCTGCCGGACGCCGGCCACGCCGGGCGGCGCCAGTTCCGCCGCACCCGAGGCCAGATGCCGGGCGCGTGAGCGCGGCCCGAAGGCCGGCTCCGGCTCCGCCCCCGGCGCCACCGCCAGCAGCGTGGTGCCGCTGCCCGCCGCATCCGGCACAAAGCTGCGGGCATGCCCGGCCGCGGCGCCCAGCACCCGGCCCAGCGCCTCCGGGCGCAGCGCGGGCAGATCCGCGTTGAGCACCGCCACCGGCGCGTGCACGCCCCCCGCTCCGGTCGGCCCGCCTCCCGCACGCACCGTGCGCACCCCGTGCACCACCGCCGCGTTCAGCCCCCGCCGCGGCGCGTCCGGCACCACCGTCACGCCGCCCAGAGCCCGCAGCCGTTCACCGGCCGTCATGTCGTCCGTGACCACCAGCACCCCGGCCACGTGCGGGCAGCGCAGCGCCGCCGTCACCGTGTCCAGGGCGAAGGCCAGGGCCAGCGCCGGGCGCAGCGCCTCCCCGGCCGCCGCCGCCAGCCGGCTCTTCGCCAGCCGCAGCGGCTTCAGCGGTACCACCAGCACCCATCCGTCACCTGCCTCGTGCACCGGGCCATTGTCCACGGCGCCCGCCGCCCGTCCGCTCACCCGGTACCCGGTACCCGGTACCCGGTACCCGGCACCGTACGTCCCGGTGCGCGGTGGTTAGGGTGCTGTGACCCCGGCGCGGCGGCGGCCGGCCGACCGCTGGACAGCCCGGGGACCCGGGGCGAGACTTGTGCGGCTGTCCGCAGCAGTACCGCCGCAGCAGCGCAAAAGGAGATGGTGTCCGAGTGTCCCGCCGCAGAATCGGCTTCTGGTACCGCTTTGCCGCAGCCGTCGTGAAACCCGTCCTCCGGGCCCTCTTCAGCCGGGACTGGAGAGGAATGGAAAACATTCCCGCCGACGGCGGATTCATCACGGTCGTCAATCACAACTCCTATCTGGACCCACTTTCCTACGCGCATTTCCAGTACAACACCGGCCGGGTGCCGCGCTTCCTGGCCAAAGAGGCCCTCTTCAAGAAAGGGCTGGTGGGCACCTTTATGCGCAACACCGGACAGATTCCCGTCTACCGGGAATCCAGCGACGCGGCCGGCGCCTTCCGGGCCGCCGTGGACGCCGTCCGGCGCGGCGAGTGCGTGGCCTTCTACCCGGAGGCCACGCTCACCCGGGACCCGGATCTGTGGCCGATGCAGGGCAAGACCGGTGCCGCCCGGGTCGCCCTGCTCAGCCGGGCCCCGGTCATCCCGGTCGCGCAATGGGGCGCGCATGCGGTGATGCCGCCCTACGCGAAGGAGAAACGCGTCAGGATCTTTCCGCGCAAAACCCTCACCGTGGTCGCCGGGCCGCCGATCGACTTCTCGGACCTCTACGATCTGGAACCGACCGTCGACGTGCTGCGGATGGCCACCGACCGCATCATGGACGCCATCACCGCACTGCTGGCCGAGGTGCGCGGGGAAACCCCGCCCGCCGAACGCCATGTGCACGACCGCCGGAACGGCCGGGGCGGCCGGGACGGCACGGCGGCAACGCCGGCTTCCGAAGGAGACAGTGAGTGACGCGGAGCGCGACGCGAGTGGCCGTCTACGGAACGGGCTCCTGGGGCACCGCCTTCGCCATGGTGCTGGCGGACGCCGGCTGCCGGGTGACCCTCTGGGGACGCCGTCCCGAGCTCGCCGCGGCGATCAACGAGACCCGGGTCAACCCGGACTATCTGCCGGGCGTCACCCTGCCCGCCGCGGTCACCGCCACCACCGACCCGGCCGAGGCGGCCCGGGACGCCGAGTTCGCCGTGCTCGTCGTCCCCTCGCAGACGCTGCGCGACAACCTCACCCACTGGGCCCCGCTGCTGCCCGCCGACACCGTCCTGGTGTCCCTGATGAAGGGCGTCGAGCTGGGCACGGCCAAGCGGATGAGCGAGGTCATCGAGGAGGTGGCCCGGGTGCCGGCGCGGCGGATCGCGGTGCTCTCCGGCCCCAACCTGGCCCGTGAGATCGCCGAGCGCCAGCCCGCCGCCTCGGTGGTGGCCTGCGCCGACGAGACCGTCGCCAAGCGGCTGCAAGCGGCTTGCCACACCCCCTACTTCCGGCCCTACACCAACACCGACGTGGTCGGCTGCGAGCTCGGCGGCGCCGTGAAGAACGTCATCGGGCTGGCGGTCGGCATCGCCGACGGCATGGGCCTGGGCGACAACGCCAAGGCGTCGCTGATCACCCGCGGACTGGCCGAGACCACCCGGCTGGGGCTGGCCATGGGCGCCGACCCGGCAACCTTCGCCGGACTGGCCGGACTGGGCGACCTCGTCGCCACCTGCTCCTCGCCGCTCTCCCGCAACCACACCTTCGGCACCAACCTGGGCAGGGGCATGACCCTGGAGGAGACCATCGCGGTCACCCGGCAGACCGCGGAGGGCGTCAAGTCCTGCCTGTCGGTGCTGGATCTGGCCCGCCGGCACGGAGTGGAGATGCCCATCACCGAGACCGTGGTCGGCATCGTGCACCGCGGCACCCCGCCCCTGGTGGCGCTGAAGGAGCTGATGTCGCGCAGCGCCAAGGCCGAGGGCCACTGAGCCACTGAGCCACTGAGCCGCCCGCGCCTTCCCGCCGGGCGCCGCACGCCCCGCTCCGCACACCGGTGCGCTCCGGCCGGGGCGGCCCGGCCACGGCAACCCGGGGGCCCGGAGGCGGGGACGGCGGGGACGGCGGCGGAGACGGCGGCGGGGACCGGAAATCCCGCCGGGAACCCGGACCGACCGGGGAGGCTGCTTACCGTCCCCCGCTACGTTCGGTAGCCTCAGAGCGATATGAGCAGTCAGTCCACACCTCAGAATCCCAAGCCGCGTGTCGCCGTCATCTTCGGCGGACGCAGCTCCGAGCACGCCATCTCGGTGGTCACCGCCGGTGCCGTGCTGCGTGCCATCGACCGCGAGCGGTACGAGGTGCTGCCCATCGGCATCACCGCGGACGGCCGCTGGGCGCTGACCGCCGACGATCCCGACCGGATGGCCATCACCGACCGGTCCCTGCCGGACGTGCGGCAGCTCGCCGACAACGACAACGGCGGCGTCATGCTGCCGATCGCGGCCGGCAGCCGGGAGGTCATCTACACCGAGCCCGGATCGGTGCCCAAGGTGCTCGGCGAGGTCGACGTCGTCTTCCCCGTACTGCACGGCCCCTACGGCGAGGACGGCACCATCCAGGGCCTGCTGGAGCTCTCCGGCGTGCCCTATGTCGGCTCCGGGGTGCTGGCCTCCGCGGTCGGCATGGACAAGGAGTACATGAAGCGGGTCTTCGCCTCCTGCGGCCTGGCCGTGGGCCCGTACCGGGTGGTGCGTCCCCGCGAGTGGCGGCGCGAGCCGGAGCGGGTGCGCGCGGAGCTGCTGGACTTCGCCGCCGAGCACGGCTGGCCGCTGTTCGTGAAGCCCGCCCGGGGCGGCTCCTCCATGGGCATCAGCAAGGCCCGGGGGCCGGAGGAGCTGGACCGTGCCCTGGCCGAGGCCCGCCGGCACGACCCCAAGGTGATCGTGGAGGCGCTGCTGCGCGGCCGTGAGATCGAATGCGGGGTGCTGGAGTTCGAGGACGGGCCGCGGGCCAGCGTGCCGGCCGAGATCCCGGCCGACGGCGAGCACGACTTCTACGACTTCGAGGCAAAGTACATCGACTCCACCGAGGGCATCGTGCCCGCGCCGCTGAGCCCGGAGCAGACGGCCGAGGTGCAGCGGCTGGCGGTGCAGGCGTTCGACGCCGCCTCCTGCGAGGGGCTGGTGCGCGCCGACTTCTTCCTCACCGAGGACGGCCGGTTCGTCATCAACGAGATCAACACCATGCCGGGCTTCACGCCGATCTCCATGTACCCGCGGATGTGGCAGGAGAGCGGGGTCGGCTACCCGGAACTGATCGACCGCCTGGTGCAGGCGGCGCTCCGCCGCGACACCGGCCTGCGCTGACCCCGCGGGCGGGGGCCGGCCGCCGCCCGCGGGAGCGTCCGGCCCCGGCCGTGCGGCTCAGCCCCCGGAGCCGTGCTCGTGGCCCGGGCCCGCCGCTTCCTCCGCAGGCTCCGCGCGCTCCGTGTGCTCCGTGTGCTCCGCGTCTTCCACGTCTGCGTCCGTGTCCGCGTCCGACGCGGTCTCCGGGGACGGGGACTCCTCGGTGCCGTAGTAGCTCTCCCACAGCGGGTCGAGAGGGATGTGCGCGGCCACCGGAGCGGCGAGGTCCACCAGCACCGAGATCTCCGGAGCCAGTTCGTCGGCCACCGTCACCTCCACCCACACCGTGCGCTCGGTGGTGGTGAACCGGTAGCCGTCCGGACGCTCCTCGGCCAGCCAGGCCACGTCGTTCACCACCACCGCCTCGGCCGACGGATCGTACGTCCGGTCCGCCGGATCGAGCTTGGCCGGCCGGTCCACTCCGCACCGCAGGGTGATGGACGGAGCCCCCCAGACGGCGGCATACTCCGTCTCCTCGGAGAGGGGCCGGCGCGGCTGCTCCTCGATCCGCTCCGGCAGCGCCGCGTGCAGCGACCGGCACGCCCGGGCGGCCTCCCCCCGAGGAGCGGGAGGCTCCGGCTCGGGCAGGCCCGCAGAGGAGGTACAGGCGACCGGGCCCGCCACCGTCAGCAGCACCAGCGCGGCGGCGGCCGGCGCGGCCCGGCGTACGGCGAAGCACTTCACCGGGCGAGCATACGAGGAATCAGAGATGGACCACCGGGCAGGTCAGGGTGCGGGTGATCCCGGGCACCCGCTGTACCTCGGCGACCACCAGCCGTCCCAGTTCGTCCACCGTCTCCGCCTCGGCGCGGACGATGACGTCGTACGGCCCGGTGACGTCGTCGGCCTTGATCACGCCGGAGATCTTCGCGATGACGTCGGCGACCGCGGACGCCCTTCCCACCTCGGTCTGAATCAGGATGTACGCCTGTACCACAGGTCCTCCAGGGCGGCTTCGAGGATCGGGGCGCTACCGTAGCGCGTCATGACGGGCGGCCGGGAGCCGTTGGCACTCCGTACCACCAGGTTGACGGATCCGGACGACGCCGACACCCGGGGGCGGGCCGCCGTACACCCGCGGCGGAAGATGGGCGAGGATCACCTGTGACCGGCGAGACGAGGGAGAGCTGAGTGAAGGGCACCGTGGGGGAGCTCGGGGAGTTCGGCCTGATCAGGGAGCTGACGGCCCGGATCACCAGCGCACCGGCCGTGCGGCTCGGCCCCGGGGACGACGCCGCCGTGGTCGCGGCCCCGGACCGGCGGGTGGTGGCCACCACCGATGTGCTGCTGGAGGGGCGGCACTTCCGCCGCGACTGGTCCACCGCCTACGACGTGGGACGCAAGGCCGCGGCGCAGAACCTCGCCGACATCGCCGCGATGGGCGCGGTGCCCAGCGCCGTGCTGCTGGGCCTGGTGGTGCCCGCGGAGCTGGCCGCCACCTGGCCGGTGGAGCTGATGGACGGCATCCGGGACGAGTGCCAGGTGGCCGGCGCCGGGGTGGCCGGCGGCGACGTGGTGCGCGGCGAGACCATCACGGTCTCCATCACGGCACTGGGTGACCTCAAGGGGCGGGAGGCGGTCACCCGGGCCGGCGCCCGGCCCGGTGACCTGGTGGCGGTGGTCGGCTGGCTCGGCTGGTCGGCCGCCGGGCACGCGGTGCTCTCCCGGGGGTTCCGCTCGCCGCGGGCCTTTGTGGAGGCGCACCGGCGGCCGGAGCCGCCGTACGCGGCCGGGCCGCTCGCCGCCGACCTCGGGGCCACCGCCATGACGGACGTGAGCGACGGTCTGATCGCCGACCTCGGGCACATCGCCGGCGCCAGCAAGGTGCGGATCAACATCCGCTCCGCCGCCCTGGACGTGCCGGCGCAGATGTCCGACATCGGCAGCGCGGTGGGGGTGGACCCGCTGCACTGGGTGCTGACCGGCGGCGAGGACCACGCCATCGTGGCGACCTTCCCGGCCGGCACCAAACTGCCCGCCCGCTGGCGGGTGATCGGCGAGGTGCAGATGGTCTCCACCCTGCCCCGGGTCACCGTCGACGACGCCCCCTGGGACAAGGCCGCCGGCTGGGACCACTTCTCCGCCACCGGCTGAGAGGCGCCCGCACGGCGCCTCCGAGGGCGGCGCCGGGGCGGTCCCGGCCGGCGGGTGGGACCGGTGACCGGGTGGGGACGGCGCCGGTGCGGGCGGCTAACGTCTGGGGCATGGACATACCGCCGCGTGTGCTCACCGTCGCCGGCTCGGATTCCGGCGGCGGCGCCGGCATCCAGGCCGACCTCAAGACCATGCTCGCGCTCGGCGCGCACGGCATGAGCGTCATCACCGCCGTCACCGCGCAGAACTCGCAGGGCGTGCAGGGCGCCTGGGAGCTGCCCGCCGAAGCGGTGGTCCGCCAGTTCCGCAGCGTGGTCGACGACATCGGCGTGCAGGCGGTCAAGACCGGCATGCTCGCCTCGGCGGAACTGGTGGAGACGGTCGCCGCGCTGCTGCGCCCGCTCCGGGTTCCGGTGGTGGTGGACCCGGTGGGCGTCTCCAAGCACGGTGATCCGCTGCTCGCCCCCGACGCCCTGGACGCGGTCCGCCGGCTGCTGCTGCCGGTGGCCACCGTCGCCACCCCCAATCTCGATGAGGTGGCGCAGCTCACCGGCGTGCGGGTGACCGGCGAGCAGGATCTGCGGAGCGCCGCCGAGGCGGTGCTCGCGCTCGGCCCGCGCTGGGCCCTGATCAAGGGCGGCCACCTGCCCGGCGGGGGCACCGGGGACGGCGTCCCGGCCGAGGCGGTGGATCTTCTCACCGACGGCAGCGCCGAACACTGGCTGCGCGCGCCCCGCCAGGACAACCGGCACACCCACGGCACCGGGTGCACCCTGGCCGCCGCGACCGCCTCCCACCTGGCCGCCGGCCGGAGCGTTCCGGAGGCGGTGGCCGCGGCCAAGGAGTACGTCACCGGGGCGCTGGCCGCCGGCTTCCCGCTCGGCTCGGGCATCGGCCCGGTACGGCACGGCTACGCCATCGCGCCGCCGCGCCGGTCCGCCGGCCGTCCCTCGACACCGGGCCCGCGGCCCGGCCGCGGCCAGGACCGCCCCGGCCGTGGCGTCTGACCATTCCCGGGGCGGCGGACACGCGGCGGACACGCCAGAAGCCGGTCCGCCATGCGGCGGACCGGCTCACACGTGCGTCGGCGCCCGGGACCCGGGCGCGGAGACCCGCGCCGGGGGCCGTCACCCGCTCAGCGGGTGACCTTGCCGGCCTTGATGCAGGAAGTGCAGGCGTTGACGCGCTTCGGCGTCCCGTTGACCACGGCACGCACCCGCTGGATGTTGGGGTTCCAACGGCGGGGGGTGCGGCGGTGCGAGTGGGAGATACGGTTGCCGAAGCCCGGCCCCTTGCCGCAGACGTCGCAGTTGGCAGCCACGGGTCACTCCAAAGACGGGTCAGCCCCACATCAGCGGGGAGACGAAGAATTTCGTACGTATCCCGGCCGGTGGGCATCCGGGGCGGTCTGCGCGCTGCGCAGCGCGGCCCGATGCGGAAGGCCGGGGAATTCACGCCCGACAGTGGTCGGGCAACCGGAGCATCGTACCGCGGCGCTCCCCCATCAGGAAAACCGGGCCCTCCGCACCGGCTGCGCGGGCCCGGCGCCCGGGCCGCGGGCGAGCCGTTAGGCTGCCAAGGTCCCCCCGCCGAGCCGCCGAGGAGGTCCGTCGTGCCGCCGCAACCGCTGAACGCCGACGCGGTACGGCGCTGGTGCCGGTTCGCCCTCGACGCCCTGGGCCGGGCCCGCGAGGAGATCGACGCCATCAACGTCTACCCGGTCGCCGACGGGGACACCGGCACCAATCTGTACCTCACCGTCGAATCCGCCGCCCAGGCCGTGGAGGCGGCGGCCGCCGCCGGTCCCAGCCTGGCCCAGGCGTCCCGCGCCATGGCGCACGGAGCGCTGATCGGCGCCCGCGGCAACTCCGGCACCATCCTGGCCCAGCTGCTGCGCGGCATGGCCGAGTCCTTCGCCGAGCGTGACGGGCCCGCGGACGCCGGGACACTGCGCCGCGCCCTGGACCGGGCGGCCTCCTCGGCGTACCAGGCGGTGGCCCACCCGGTGGAGGGCACCATGCTCACCGTGGCCGCGGCCGCCGCCGAGGCCGCCCGGGCCGCCGGGACGGCCGGCGCGGATGCCCCGGGCGAGCGGCGGGTGGCCGAGGTGCTGGCC
>NZ_WTLH01000112.1 GCF_011421595.1 Streptomyces sp. YIM 98790
GGGACGCTCCGGCCGGACCGCCCGCCGTGCACGTCCGGCGCCGGCCGCGGCCACCACCGGCGAACGCCACGTCGTGCTGGCGGCCCGGGCCGTGGCCCGGCGGGTCCGGGAGACCGGCCGGCGCACCGTGCTGGCGGGAATCGGCACCGCGCACCTGGCCACCTGGCTCGCCGCCCGGCTGCTCGCCCGCCGGGGTGTCCGGCTCCAGGTCTGTGCCGAACTCGGCATGATCGACTTCACCCCGGCCGGCGGCGACACCTTCCTGTTCTCCCAGCGGCACGCCGCCCGGTGCCGGCAGACCGGGGGCGTCCTCGACGTGCTGGGCGGCCTGGTGGCGGGCGGCGCCGATCGCACCCTGGGCGTGCTGTCCGCGGCGCAGATCGGCGCGGACGGCGCCCTCAACACCAGCCGCACCGACGACGGCCGCTTCCTGGTCGGCTCGGGAGGCGCCAACGATGTCGCCTCCCACGTGGACACCGTCGCGGTGGTCCGCTCCTCCCCCCGCCGCTACCGGCGGGCGGTGGACTTCACCACCAGCCCCGGCCGCCATGTCGGCCTGGTGGCCTCCGAATTCGGCACCTTCCGCCGCGAACGGCCGGGCGGCCGGTTCGTCCTGGCCACCTGGTACCCGCACGGTGACGGCGGGACGCCCGGGGACGGCCCGGCCGCGGCCGTCGCCCGCCGCACCGGATGGCCGCCCCTGATCGCCCCCGGCCTGCTGACCGAGGAACCGGTCTCGGCCGGTGAACTCGCCCTGCTGCGCACCCTGGACCCCGAAGGCGTCTACCGATGACCCACTCCCGCCCCTCCCTCTCCCCCGCCCACGCCCCCGCCGGTGCCGGTGCCGGGCGGCACCGGCCGCTGCCGGGCGCCCCCGTGGTGCTCGACGGCGTCGGCCACGACTTCCCCGGCCCGCCGGTCGGGAACGACTACTTCGAGAGACTCCCCGGCCTCGCCGTCGACGACGCCTGGATCCGCCGCCGCACCGGGGTGTCCGCCCGGCACTGGGTGCCCGAGGACCAGTACCCGGTGGACGCGGCCGAACGGGCCGCCCGGCGGGCGCTGGACGACGCCGGGCTGCCGCCCGGTGACGTCGACCTGATCGTCGGCACCAGCGCGACGGCCCGGCCGCGGGTGAACCCCACCGCGCCCGGCAACAACTACATGGACATCGCGCTGCCCGTGCAGCGCCGGCTCGGCGCCCGCCGCGCCGCCTGCCTCGATGTGACGGGCGTGGCCTGCGCCGGGTTCCTCAGCGCCAGCGCGACGGCCCGGGGCCTGCTCGGCACCCTGCCGTCCGCCCGGACCGCCCTGGTGGTGTGCGCGGAGAACCCGCGGCCGATCCTCAACTTCTCCTACCGCAACGCGGTGCTGTTCGGCGGCGGCGCCGCGGCGGGCCTGTGGCGGCGCGCCGAGGACGCGCGGGACGGCATGCACGCGCTGGCCCTGCACTCGGACGCGTCGCACTACGACGCCTTCGACATCGACGAAGAGGACAAGATGGTGATGCACGGCAAGGTGGTCGGCGACCTCGCGCCGTCGCTGCTGCACACGGTGACCGCCGAGGCGCTGGACGGAGCCGGTCTGCGGCTCGGCGACGCCGACTGGATCATCCCCCACCAGGGGAACATCAACCTGATCCGCGACACGGCCGCCCTGCTCGGCCTCCCGGAGGACCGCACCCTGCTCAACATCGGCCGCCGGGGCAACACCTCCAGCGTCAGCGTGCCGGGCTGCCTGTCCGAGCACGTGGCGGACGGCACGGTCCGCCGCGGTGACCGGGTGCTCAGCATGGCCATCGGCCGCGGCTTCAGCACCGCCGCCATGGTGTTCAGCTACGGCACGCCGCGCGCCCTGCCCGGGGCGGCGTCCGGCGTGCGGAACGGAGCGGCGGCATGACCGGCCCGCGCCGGCCGCGGGCGCCCCGCTGGGCGGAGCACGGACTGGCCGTGACCGGGGCCGGCCGGTACTACCCGCGCCGCCGGGTGGCCACGCCGGACACCGCCCCGGCCCGGCAGGAGGGCCGGGGCGGCACGGCCGTGCTCGGCGACATCTCGGTGCGCGCCCGCCACATCAGCGACGAACGGGAGGACGTGCCGTACATGGCCGCCGCGGCGGTCACACAGGCGCTGGAGCACGCCGGGCTGCGCCCGGCCGACGTGGACCTGCTGATCCTGAGCAACTGGACGACACCCCCGTACCTGCCCGAGTACGCCCCGCAGGTGGCCGACCGCATCGGGGCCGGCGGCTGCCTGGCCTTCGACGTGTCGGCGGCCTGCGCGGGCTTCGTGCACGGGGTGCAGCTGGCCGCCGGCCAGCTGGTCGCCATGCCCGAGCTGCGCACCGCCGTGGTGGTGAGCTCGGAGCAGTTCAGCCGCCGGGCCCGGCCGGGCAGCCGGGGCGAACTGGTCTGCGGGGACGCGGCGGGCGCGGTGGTGCTGGAACGGCCGGCCGGCCGCCGCGCCGGCCTGCTGGACTCCACCCTGACCAGCGACGGGAGCCGCTCCGGGCTGGTCACGGTACGGATGCCCGAGGGCTGGATCAGCAGCCGCCCCGAGGTGCCCGAGCACGCCGCGGCCGGGCTCGTCGCCTCCTGCCGGGAACTGCTGGAGCGCAACCGGATGCGCCCGGAGGACATCGACTGGGTGGTGCCGCACCCCGGCACCGACGCGGTCCACCGGCGGCTGCGGGAGCGGCTCGGCATCCCGGCGGAACGGTACGCCTTCAACTTCCGGGACCGGGCGAACACCGCGAGCGCCTCCATTCCGATCGTGCTGGCCGAGTTCTCCGAGGCCGGGATTCTCCGGCCGGGCGATGTGGTGCTGGCACCGGCCATCGGCTCGGGCTGGTACCACGGCGCGCTCCTGTTCCGGCTGTGAACCGGGACCGCCGCCCGGGCAGAGCGCGTGGCGGAACAGGCCGGGCAAACCGAGCGGACCCGAACGGACCGAACGGACCGAACGGACCGAACAGACCGAACAGACCGAACAGACCGAACAGACCGAACAGACCGAAGAGAACGAAGAGAACGAAGAGAACGAAGAGAACGAACAGAGCCAGCGAAGGACTCCGCGCATGACGCTTCCGCCCGCCGGGCCCGCCCGGCCCGCCGCCCCGGACACCCCCCGCCGGGCCGTCGTCACCGGCGGCAGCCGCGGCATCGGAGCCGCCGTCGCGCTGCGGCTGGCGCGGGAGGGCATGCGGACCACCGTCGCCGCCAGGGACCCCGGCCGGCTGGCCGAGCTGCGCCGCAGGGCCCGGGAGGAAGGGCTCGACCTGCGCACCCGGCAGACCGACGTGCGGTCGGCAGGCAGCGTGGACAGCCTGTTCTCCGGCCTCGCCGACGACGGCGGGGTGGACGTCTGCGTGCACGCGGCCGGCCGCAACCTCTCCCGCAGGCTGCTCTCCCCGCCCCGTGACGGGCGCCCGTCCTGGCGGACGCACGGCGAGCAGGAGTGGCGGGAAACCGTCGACCTGTGCCTGACCGGGGCGTTCCTGGTGGGCCGGGCCGCCGCGCACACCATGGCCGCCGCCGGGCGCGGCGGCGTGATCGTGCCGCTGGCCAGCTGCACCTGGCGCGGCTCGTGGGGTCAGTCGGCCTATGCCGCGGCCAAGGCGGGGGTGGTGTCGCTGACCCGGAGCTGGGCGCTGGAGCTGGGCGAATACGGCATCCGGGTGGTGGCGGTCGCCCCCGGGGTGGTGGACGGGGAGGCACTGCGCGAGCGGCTGGCCGCGGAGCCCGCGCACGCCGCGTTCCTGGAGCGGCTGCGGCGCACCGTTCCCCTGGGCCGGTTCGCGGCCGAGGAGGAGGTCGCGGAGACCGTGCTCCACGCGGTCCGCAGCGGCTATCTGACCGGGACGGTCCTGGAGGTGGACGGCGGAGGATTCCCGGCCCGCGTGCCCTGACGGACACCGGCGGGCACGGAGCGACGGCCCCGGCGAGGACGACGGGCAAGGCCGGCGAACGAGGAGCACCGACGAAGACGACGCACAAAGACGACGCACAAAGACGACGAACGAAGACGACGCACGAGGAGGGACACGCCGTGCGGGAGCCAGGGACCGGCCCGCTGGCCGGACTGAGAGTCGTCGAACTCGCCGGGATCGGCCCGGCGCCGTTCTGCGGCATGCTGCTGGCCGACCTCGGCGCCGACGTGGTCCGGGTGGACCGCCCGGGACCGGGGCCGGGCGAGCACCTGGAGGCACACGACCTGCTGAACCGCGGCAAGCGCTCCGTGGTGCTCGACCTCAAGGCGCCCGCCGGCCGGGAGGCCGCCGCGGAGCTGGCGGCCCGGGCGGACGTGCTGCTGGAGGGATTCCGCCCCGGGGTGACCGAACGGCTCGGCCTCGGCCCGGCGGACTGCCACCGCCGCAACCCGCGCCTGGTCTACGGCCGGATGACCGGGTGGGGCCAGGACGGGCCGCTGGCCCGCACCGCGGGACACGACATCGGCTACCTCGCCCTGTCCGGCGTGCTGCACGCGGTCGGCCGGGCCGGCGAGGCCCCGCGGATACCGCTCAACCTGGTGGGGGACTTCGGCGGCGGGGGCATGTACCTGGCCGTGGGGGTGCTGGCCGCGCTGCTCCGCAGGGGCCGGGACGGCACGGGGCAGGTGGTGGACGCGGCGATCGTGGACGGCGCCGGACACCTGTCCACGATCCTGCACGGCATGCTGGCCGCCGGGCAGTGGCGCGACGAACGGGGCCTCAATCTGCTGGATTCGGGGGCGCCGTACTACGACGTGTACGAGACCGCCGACGGCCGGTACATGGCGGTGGGTGCGCTGGAGCCCGCGTTCTACGCCGAGTTCGTGCGGCTGCTCGGCGTGGCCGGCCGGGTGCCCGGGGACCGCGGCCCCGGGAAGTGGCCCCGGCTGCGGAAACTCTTCGCCGAGGCGTTCCGCACCCGCACCCGGGAGGAGTGGACCCGCGTGTTCGAGGGCACCGACGCCTGCGTCTGCCCCGTGCTGTCGCTGCGCG
The DNA here is from genome assembly GCF_011421595.1 of Streptomyces sp. YIM 98790. Lineage (GTDB taxonomy): Bacteria > Actinomycetota > Actinomycetes > Streptomycetales > Streptomycetaceae > Streptomyces. Next base: position 4,981 of record NZ_WTLH01000112.1, read on the forward strand.
AGGCGGCCCGCCACCGCCAGCTCGCCTCCCGCGGCACGTTCGTCACCGTGGACGGCGTGGAACAGCCCGCACCGGCCCCCCGGTTCTCCGCCACACCCGCCGCCGCGCCCGGCCGGCCCCCGCTGCGGGGCGAGCACAGCGCCCAGGTGCTCGCCGAGTGGGGTGCCGGGGACGCGGACCGGCTGCTCGCCGAGCGGGCCGCGGTCCAGCGCCCGGCCGGGCAGCGGCGGCCGGTACCGCCGGTCACCCCCGCGGCGCCGGAACAGTACCCGCGGGCCCCGGCCGGACGGCCGGAGGGTTCCTAGTGTCGTGGTATCCGTCCCTGGAGGTCCTGCATGGCACGCGGCGAGATCTGGAAGCACAGCGGGATCGAGTTCGCCGGCACCGGCCGGTACTTCCCGGAGGAGTTCCTCTCCAACGAGGGTGCCGAGCCCGAGCACACCACGGAGGCGGAGCGCAGGGTCCTCGGCACCGGCGGGGTGCGCACCCGCCACCGGGCCGCCGACCACGAGGACATCGCGCACATGGCCACCGAGGCGGCCCGCAAGGCCCTGGCCGCGGCCGGGACCGATGCCTCGGAGGTGGACCTGCTGATCCTGAGCAACTGGACCGACCGCTGGTGCGCCCCGGAGTGGGGGGCGCTGGTCGCCACCCGGATCGGTGCCCGCCGCGCCATGGGCTTCGACATCTGCACCGGCTGCGCCGGGTTCGTGCACGGGGTGCACACGGCGGCCATGTACCTGACCTCCCCGGCCCGCTACCGCACGGCCGTGGTGGTGTGCTCCGAGCGGTTCTCCCGCCGGGTGCGGCCGGGCTCCCGCGGCGAACAGGTGGTCGGCGACGGGGCAGGAGCGGTGGTGCTGCGCCGCACGGCCGTTCCGGGCGGCGGCGCGGGCCGGGGGCTGATCGACTCGGTGATGCACAGCGACGGCGAACTGGCCGGGATGACCACCGTGCACCCGGGCAACGGCTGGGTCCGCAGCCGTCCGGAGCTGAACGAGGTGGCGGTCACGCATGTGGTGGGCGCGGCACGGGAGCTGATGGAGCGCAACGGCCTGGCCCCCGAGGACGTCGACTGGGTCGTCCCGCACGCCGCCACCGAGCCGTTCAACCAGGGGTTCCAGTCCTCCCTCGGCATCGAGCGGCACAAGATCCTCAACAATCTCGCGGACCGCGGCAACACCTCCAGCGCCTCCATCCCCACCACTGTCTCGGAGGGCCTGGACAACGGCACCATCCGCCCCGGCGACCTGCTGCTGTCGGTGTCGCTGGGCGGCGGTGTGTGGTGCCACGGGGGCCTGGTGTACCGGATCTGAGCCGCGGCCGCCCACCCGTCCCGTCCCGCCAGGCCGCCCCGCACCCGCCCCCGACGCGACGGCGCGGGCACGCCGCAAGCACGCCAGAAGCACATGGGAGCACGTGGGAAGCACGCAGGAACAGGAAGCAGGAACAGGAAGGAGCCGGGCATGGGAGCTCTCCGGGACCGGGCCCGGGACCCGCTGGTGACGGGCATGGGCTTCTGTCTGCCCGGCACGGACGGCCTGACCGCCACCCCGGACGACTTCTGGGACATCGTCTCCACCGGCCGGGTCCTCATCGACCGCGGGGACCGCTGGTTCGGAGTGATCGAGGCCGACCCGCTGGCCGAGGCCGCCGACCGGTGGCCGGACGTACCCCTGCGCCACCTGGCCAACTGCTCGACCGTGCAGCTCTACGCGCTGATCTCGGCCGCCGAGGCCTGCCGGGACAGCGGGCTGAGCCCGGAGGGCGGAGACCTGGCCGGGGCCGGGCTGCTGCACGGACGGCACTGCCTCGACGCGAACGCCGTGGTGCAGCGGAACGCCCTCTCCGCCGATCCGGCGGCGACCGCCCCCGAGGACGCCCGCCGGCTGGTGACCCGCACCATGGTGGGCGGACAGCTCAACGACACCGCCCTGGCACAGATGTCGGCGCTGCGCACCACCGGGCCGTGCCTGACCGTCACGGCGTCCTGCGCCTCCGGCGGCGTGCTGTTCGGCATCGCCCGGCGGATGATCACGGACGGCGAGGCCGACGTGGTGCTCGTCACCGGTGCCGACCACTACGACACCGGCCGCCGGGACCGGTTCGACGCGGTGGCCGCCAGGGCCGCCGAGGGCCTGGACCTCACCGGCTCGGTCGGCGTCACCGCGCGCATGATGCGCCCCTACGACCACCGCACGGGCGGCCTCAACGTCGGCAACGGCGCGGCCACCGTGGTGGTGGAGAGCCGGGAGCACGCCGAGGCGGGCGGGCGAGCGGACCGGGCCCGCGCGGAGCTGCTGGGCCAGAGCACCCGGCGCAGCCCGATGCGCAGCACCATGGCCGTCGACGAGGCCGGCGAGGGCGTGTCGCGGGCCGTGCTGGCCTGCCTGTCCGGCCGGCTGGAGCCGGACCGGGTGGACTACGTCAACGGCGGGGCGGAGGGCTCACCGGTGTTCCACCCGATGGAGTCGGCCGCCCTGCGGACCGTGTTCGGGGACCGGGCGGCGGAGCTGCCGGTCAGCGTCCAGGAGGCATGCTTCGGGCACAGCGGTTCCCCGCTGGGGCCGATGGGGGTGGCGGCCGTCGCGCTGATGATGCGGCACGGCCGGATCTGCCCCACGGCGGCCTGCGAGGAACCGGACCCGGCCTGCGTCTTCGACCCGGTGGCCGACGGCACGGCACGCGAACTGACGGTGGATCACGCGCTGTCGCTGAACTACGGCAGCGGCATGGTGTCCAGCGCGATCCTGCTGGGGCGGGCGCGGTGAGCGGCCGCCGCGCCCCGGGCGTTCCCTCCGCCGCCGCCCGGCCGGCCGGGGACCCGCCGGCCGGGGACCCGCAGCCGCTCGCGCCCCGGCCGCTGACCCGCGCCGTGACCCTCGCACCGGGCGGCGGTCCGGCAGGTGACGCCGTGGCGGCCGTGCTGCGCTCGCTGGGCCTGGAGGTACTCGGCGGTCCGGCCGCCCGGGCCGCCGGACCGGCCCCGGCCCACTGCGCCGTGCGGATCGGCAACCGCTGGTTCGGGGCCCGGCCGTCCGCCCCGCAGGCCCGCCCGCTGGACCGGCCCGCGCTGCGGGCCGCGGCCCGCCGGCTGTGCGAGGCCGGCGGCGGCCGGATGGTCCTGCTCACCGACGCCTGCGGCCCCGCACTGGGCGGCGACCCGGAGACCGCCGCGTCGCACGCCGCCGACCTGCACTGGTGGAACGAGCTCGCGGCCCGGGTGGCGGGCCGCGGGGTGGCCGTGAACACCGTCCGGGTCGGCTACGCGCCGTTCCTGGGCCACCGGCTCTCCCCGGAGCAGGAGGCCGATCTGCTGCGCTGCCAGGCGGTCCGGCGGCCGGTGGAACCGGCCGATCTGGCCGGCGCCCTGGGCCTGCTGCTGAGCGAACGCGCCGGCAACATCGTCGGTGAGACCGTGCCCCTGGACGGCGGCCTGGACCGCGCGGTGGTGCCCTTCGGCGGCACGGGCCGCACCCGCCCCCGGTCCGCGCCGGGGCGGGCGGCCGGCAGCCCGTGGTCGCTGCACGGGCGGCGGGTGCTGGTCACCGGCGCGAGCAGCGGCATCGGTGCGGCCTGTGCCCTGCGGCTGGCCGCCGCGGGCGCCCAGACGGTGCTCGCCGCGCGCCGCACCGGGCCGCTGGAGACCCTGGCGGCACGCATCCGGGACGGCTCCGGCCCGCCCGCGCACGTGGTGCCGGCGGACCTGGCCGAACCGGGCGCCGGGCCGGCGCTCGTGGCCCGCGCCGAGGAGCGGGCCGGGGCGGTGGACGGCCTGGTGCACGCGGCCGGTGTCCTGGAGCTCGACCGGCCGGGGTCCCCGCCGGCGTGGCAGCGGATGTACCGGATCAACCTGTTCTCCCTGGTCGAGCTGGCCGACGAGCTCGCCGGCCGGTGGACCCGGCGCCGGGTGCCAGGGGTGATCGTGCCGATCGGTTCGGTCTCCGCGCAGATCACGCCGGTGCCGCAGGTGCAGAACTACGGCGCCGGGAAGGCCGCCGTCGCCTGGTACTCCTCGCACCTGGCGACGACGCTGGCCCGGCACCGCATCCGGATCAACACGGTGCTGCCCGCCGGGGTGCGTACCCCGATGGAGGAGGCCGCGGACCCGGCGTTCGTCGAGGCGTCGATGCGCCGGGTGCCCAGCGGGCGTTTCAGCACCCCCGAGGAGGTGGCCGAGCTGGTCGCCTACCTGGCCGCCCCGGTGTCGGACGGGCTGACCGGGGCCCAGCTGCGGATCTGCGGCGGCGTGGGCACGCTGCGCCCGCTGCCGGAACTCCTTCCCGGCAGCGGCCCGGACGACGAGACCTGGAGGCTGCCGTGAACGGGAAGCACGCAGACGGCCCGGCGACCGGCGGGACCGCGGGAACCGGCGCAGTCCCGGGGGCGGCCGGCGGGGACCGGCCGCTCGCCGGACGGCTGGCGCTGGTCACCGGCGCCTCGTCCGGCATCGGGGCGAGCGCCGCCGTGGCCCTGGCCGCCGCCGGCGCCGGGGTGGCGCTGGCGGGCCGGCGCGCCGGACTGCTGGCGGAGGTACGGGAACGGGTGCGGGAGCAGGGCGTTCCCGGGCACGCCGTCCCGGTGGACCTCTCCGCGCCGGACGCGGTGCCCGCCCTGGTGGACGCGGTGCGGCGGGAGGCCGGCCGGGACCCGGACATCCTGGTGAACAACGCCGCGGCGGCCCGCTCCGGTCCGCTGCACCGGCAGGCTCCCCGCCACTGGGACCTGGTGCTGCACCTCAATCTGACGGTGCCGTTCCTGCTGTCCCGGGCGCTGCTGCCCGGGATGCGGGAACACGGCCGCGGCTGCGTGGTCAACATCGGCTCGGTGGGCGGGCTGCGGGCGCTGCCCGGTGCGGGCCCCTACGCCGTCGCCAAGCACGCGCTGCACTTCATGACGGAGCTGCTGGACGCGGAGAACCGGCCCGCCGGGGTGCGGGTGCTGTGCCTGGCCCCGGGATGGGTCCGCACCGGGATGGCCCTGGACCCCCGGCGGGCCGGGGTTCCCGAGGATCTGCCGCTGAGCCCGGAGGAGTTCGCCGCGGTGCTGCGCTGGGCGGTCTGCCTGCCGGAGCGGGTGGCGGTCGGTCCGGTGATCCCGGTCGGGCCGGCCAGTGAGCGGGCCTCCCTGGAGGCGGTGTGGTCGCGGCTGGCCGACGCGGACCGGCCGCCCTGGCAGCCGCAGCCCCCCTCCGGCGCGCCCTCCCCGGAAGCAGCGCCCGGCCCGAGGAAAGGATGAACACCGTGCCCACGCTGCTCGACCCCGCCGATCCGGCCGTGCCCGCGGCCCGGGACTGCGTCCTGGGCCCGGTGCTGCGCGAGCGGGCCGCGGCCCATCCCGACCGGGTGTTCGCCCTGTTCGAGGACGGCAGCCGGTGGAGCTACGCCGGCGCCCTGGACGCCGCCCGGCGGGCCGCGTCCGGCCTGCGCGCGCTGGGTGTCCGCCACGGGGACACGGTGCTGGCCTGGCTGCCGAACGGGCCCGCGGTCCTGCGCTGCTGGTTCGGCGCGAATCTCCTCGGCGCGGTGCACGTCCCGCTCAACACCGCCTACCGGGGCGCCCTGCTGCGCCATGCGATCGAGGTCTCCGGTGCGCGGGTCATGGTGGTGCACGCCGACCTGCTGCCCCGGCTGGACGGCGTCCGCCTCGGCCGGCTGGAGCGGGTCGTGGTGGTGGGGCGGGAGCCGGCCGGCCCCGCGGCGCAGGCCCTGGCCCGGCGCGGCATCGCGCTGCACCCGGCGGAACTGCTGACCGCCCCCGCGGGCCGGGACGGGGCGGAGGAGCGGCCTCCGGACGCCGGGGACGAGGTGCGGCCGTGGGACACCCAGGCCGTGGTGTTCACCTCCGGCACCACCGGGCCGTCCAAGGGGGTGCTCAGCTCGTACGTGCACCTGTACTCCACCGTGAACGCCGATGTGCACGGCCATCAGGGGCCGGACGACCGCTATCTGGTGAACCTCCCGCTGTTCCACGGCGCGGGCATGATCGCCACCTACTGCATGCTGCTGCTGGGCGGCTCCGTGGCGGTGGTGCACGGCTTCGACACCCGTGACTTCGTGCCGGTCCTGCGCCGGACCGGGGCCACGGTCTGCACCCTGCTCGGCGCCATGGCGGCCTTCCTGGCCGGCCGGCCGCCCGTCCCCGGCGAGGCGGACAATCCGCTGCGGACGATCTGTCTGGTGCCCTCCGTGCCGGAGGGCGAGGTGCTGCGGCGCCGCCTGGGCGCGGACACCGTCTACACCACCTACAACATGACCGAGATCTGCGCCCCGCTGATCTCCGGGCCGCACTCCGGGGAGCCGGGATTCTGCGGCCGGGTGCGGCCGGGCGTCGAGGCACGTCTGGTGGACGGGCACGACCGTGAGGTGCCGGCGGGTGCCGTGGGGGAACTCATGGTGCGCACGGCGCGGCCGTGGGCGCTCAGCCACGGCTACGCCGGCATGCCGGAGGCGACCGTGCGCGCGTGGCGCAACGGCTGGTTCCACACCGGCGACTGTTTCCGCCGGACCGCGGAGGGCGACTACTTCTTCGTCGACCGGGCCAAGGACGTGATCCGGCGGCGCGGCGAGAACATCTCGTCGTTCGAGGTGGAGACCGCGGTGCTGGAGCATCCCGGCATCGCGGAGGCCGCGGCGGTGGCGGTGCCGGGGGCGGGCGGCGAGGACGAGGTGATGGTGGTGACCGTGCCGGCCGAGGGGGACGCGGCCCCGGAGCCGGCCGGGCTGGTGGAGTACCTTCGGCCCCGGCTGCCGCACTTCATGATTCCCCGCTACGTCCGGACCGTGGACCGGCTGCCCCGCACCCCGAACAGCAAGGTGGAGAAGCACCTGCTGCGCGAGAGGGGGGTCACCGCCGACACCTGGGACCGGGAGGCGGCCGGTGTCGCCGTCCGCCGCGAACGGATCGGCGCGGAACGGTCCGGCGGGCAGCGGTCCGGCGGGCAGCGACCGGGCGGGGCGGGGTCCGGGCGGGAACGGACGGACTGAGGCGGCGGCATGCCCGTACCGGTGACCGATGTCTGTGCGCTGTGGTACGACCGCGACTGCTGGCGGTTCTTCCTGCACCGGCTGGCCCGGGTCGCCCCGGCCTACTTCGAGCGGTTCGGCGCACTGCTGGCGGGCGGCTTCGGTGCGGACGCGGCGGAGTACCGCCGAGTGCTGCGGGAGCGGGGTCCGGACCCGGCGATCGAGGTGCTGGTCCGGTTCCACCCGGCGGACGGCGACCCGGACGGACACCTGGCCTCGCTGGACGCGCAGGGAGTGGTGACCGAGGTCGTGCACGGCATGCCGGGGCGGCTGCCGGGGGGCGAGACGGTCAACGAGCGGCTGGCCGCACTGGTCGGCCGGCTGGGGCCGGCCGGCGCCGGGCGGGTGCGGCCGTGGGCGGGGATCACCCTGCTCGACCCGGAGGCGGCGACCGCGGAGATCGCCCGGTGCGCCGCCGCCGGTTTCACCGGGATCAACGTGGCCCCCTTCTACGAGGGCGTGGCGCCCGGTGACCCGCGGGCGGCCCCGGTGTTCGCCGCCGCGGCCGGGCACCGCCTGCCGGTGTGGGTGCACTGCGGCAACAACTTCCGCACCGACCAGCCGATGGACCTGTGCACCTGGCGGGACCTGGACCGGATCGCCGGGCGCCACCCGGAGCTGGTGCTGGTCGCCGGGCACGCGGGCTGGCCGTGGATGCTGGAGACGGTGGCCGTCGCCCAGCGCCAGCCCGGTGTCTATATCGATCTGTCGACGCATCGGCCGCGGCGCATGTCCCGGCCGGGTTCCGGCTTCGCCCCGCTGCTCGCCTACGGCGGGACCACGGTGCGGCGCAAGGTGCTGTTCGGGACGGGCGGCCCGTGGGTCCACCCGGTGGGTGTGCCGGAGCTCGCCGCCGAGGTGCGGGCCCTGGATCTTCCGCAGGGCGCCGCCGAGGACTGGCTGCACGGCAATGCGGCCCGGCTGCTGGGCGAGCCGGCCGCCGGGGCGGCCGCGGCGGCACCGCAGACGCCACCCCATTCGGGTTGATATGCCCGTTTTGTTCGATTATCCTGGAAGGGCCTACGGGGCGAGCGAGGGAGCTCGGCCGGACGGCTGGATGGGCTGATGGCCCGGAAGGCCGCCACGACCGGGCTGAGAGGCCGGAAGGTCGCAGGACCGGACGGCGACCTCCAGAACCTGATCCGGACAATGCCGGCGCAGGGAGCCCACCTCGTAGGCCCTTTTCCTGCCCGGAACGGACCGGCCCCCGACCCGGCCGGTTCCGGATCGCCCTTCACGGGACACCGGACTTCACGGGCCACAGGACTTCACGGGACACCGGACTTCAGGGGACACCGGACCCGGGACCGCGGCGGACGAGACGCCCGCCCGGGTTGACGGTGACATGGCAGGTCGTTAACGTGCTACCGATTCACCACTGAGAACGTCGTTCGCCATGCCGAACGTGTCGGCGCAAGCCGCCACCGCACAAGGCGATCTCTCCACCCTCACACCAGGAAAGACCCGCGAGACGGCCTGCGCACGTCCAGCCGTGCCGGCACTTCACAGCCCTGCATGGGAGCGCTCCCAACCGTCGGGGAACTCCGGGCGCGGAGCGGACATGACCACCGCGGACCGGCCGGGGGCCGGAAACAGCGCACACCACCGCACACGTCCAGGAGGGAACATGACGATACGCCGGAGTGAATCCGGGGCCGCGGCACCGAAAACCCCGAGCCGGAGGTCCGTACTCGCCGCGATGGGGGCCCTGCCGGTCGCCGCGGCCACCGCGCAGGCCCTGGGGGTCTTCGGGGCACCCTCCGCAGCCGCGGCCGCCGATGTGCTCGTCGATCCCTCCGCCGAGCGGCAGACGATCCGGGGCTTCGGCGGCATGAACCACACCGTCTGGATCAACGACCTGACACCCGCTCAGCGGGACACGGCGTTCGGCAACGGCGAGGGGCAGCTGGGGTTCTCCGTGCTGCGCATTCCCGTCCACGAGGACCGGGCGAACTGGAGCCGGGAGGTGGCGACGGCACGGCGCGCCATCGAGCACGGGGCGACCGTCATCGCCTCCCCCTGGAATCCCCCGGCCCACATGACCGAGACGTTCGTCCGCGGCAGCCAGACCGACGCGAGGCGCCTGCGGTACGACATGTACGGGGCCTATGCGCAGCACCTGAACGACTTCCACGGGTTCATGAGGGACAACGGCGTGAACCTGTATGCCATCTCCGTGCAGAACGAGCCCGATTACGCGCACGACTGGACGTGGTGGACCCCCGGCGAGATGGTCCGGTTCCTGAGGGAGAACGCCGGCTCCATCGGCACCAGGATCATCGCGCCGGAATCCTTCCAGTACGTGAAGAGCTTCTCCGACCCGATCCTCAACGACCCGGCGGCGCTGGCCAATGTGGACATTCTCGGGGCCCACCTCTACGGCACGCCGTACGGGAATTTCCCCTATCCCCTCTTCCGGCAGAAGGGCCAGGGCAAAGAACTCTGGATGACCGAGGTCTACCACCCCAACAGCAGCGATTCGGCGGACCTGTGGCCGCAGGCGCTGGAGGTGGGGCAGCACATCCACCACGCCATGGTGGACGCCGAGTTCCAGGCGTATGTGTGGTGGTACATCCGGCGCAGCTACGGTCCCCTGCGCGAGGACGGGCAGATCAGCAAGCGCGGCGCCAACATGGCGCATTTCTCGAAGTTCGTCCGCCCGGGATACGTGCGGATCGACGCGCCCTCGAATCCCCAGGCCGACCTCTACACCTCCGCGTACAAGGGAGGTGACTCCACGGTGGTCGTCGTCGCCGTCAACAAGGGAACGTCGCCGGTGAGCCAGCGGTTCACCCTGGCCGGCAGCACCGTGTCCCGGGTCTCGTCCTGGGTGACGGACGCCGGCAGGAACCTCGCGCCCCAGGGCGCGACCAGCGCATCGGGCGGCTCCTTCACCGGCGAGCTTCCCGCCCGGAGCGTGACGACCTTCGTCATCGACCTGGCGCCGTCCACCGGGGGCGACACCGAGCCGCCCACCGCGCCCGGCGCTCCGACCGCCTCCGGGGTCACCGCCACCTCCGTCACGCTGAGCTGGGCGGCCTCCGCCGACAACGTGGGCGTGGCCGGCTACGACGTGGTGCGGATCAGCGGCGGCAGCGAGTCCCCGGCCGCCAGTGCGACGACCAACCGGGCCACCGTCACCGGTCTGACCGCCGGCACCGCCTACACCTTCGCCGTCTACGCCCGGGACGCGGCCGGCAACCGCTCGGCCCGCTCCGCGACCGTCACCGTGACCACCTCCGGCACCTCCTCGGGCACCTGCGGTGTGGACTACCGGGTTGCCGGGGACTGGGGCAGCGGCTTCCAGGGGGAGATCGTCCTCCGCAACACCGGCACCGCCGCCCTCAGCGGCTGGACCCTGGCCTTCACCTTCACCGCCGGCCAGACCATCGGCCAGATGTGGGGCGGCACACCCGCGCAGAGCGGCGGCACGGTGAGCGTCACCCCGGTGGACTGGACCCGCACCATCCCGGCCGGGGGCTCCGTCACGATCGGCTTCATCGGCAGCCGGGGCAGCACCAACCCGGCCCCGGCCGCCTTCACCGTCAACGGCAGCACCTGCGCGGTCGCCTGACGGCGACGACCGACAGGGGGTGCTCCCCCGCGAAGCGGAACACGGTCAGGGCGTCACGCGGAAGGTGGCGTCCTGNCGTCAACGGCAGCACCTGCGCGGTCGCCTGACGGCGACGACCGACAGGGGGTGCTCCCCCGCGAAGCGGAACACGGTCAGGGCGTCACGCGGAAGGTGGCGTCCTGACGGCCGGTCCTGGAGGAACCGCTGCCGGCCGGGTCGGGGCGCCCGGCGGCGGAGCTGCGAGAAGCCTGCCGGGCGGGGGCCGGACTCCTCACGCCGGCGCGGGTGCGTCCTGGTGGACGACCGTGATGTGCTGCTCGCGGCCGGGGTTCTCGATCTCGTCGGCGACGGCGACGGCCAGGTCCTCGGCGCTGATCCACGACCGGCCGTCGGCGGTGGTGAGCAGGGTGTCGGTGCCGCGCCGGTAGCGGCCGGTGCGTTCGCCTGGCCGGAGCAGGGCCGGCGGGCTGAGGTACACCCAGTCCGCGGCGCCGTGGGTCTGGCAGGCTCGCAGCTGGGCGACCCCGGCGGCGGCGACGGCCCGGTACTCGGCGGGCACATGTGCCGGGTTGTCGGCGACCAGCAGGTCCCGGTCGCCCGGACTGCGCAGGGCACCGGCGCCGCCGATGACGAGGACGCGCATTCCGCGCGGGGCGGCGATGTCCAGCACGGTACGGGTCGCGCCGACCAGGAACTCGCGGTCGGCCGGGACGGTGCGAACGGTCACCACAACGGTGTCGGGGACGGCGGCGTGGGCGGCTGAGCCGGACAACGCCGCGCGCAGGGCGCGCGGGTCGCCGGCGTCGACCGCGATCCGCGTCACGCCGGGCGGCGCGCTCGCGGGCTTGCGTGACAGGGCGAGCACCCGGTGCCCGCGGGCACTGGCCTCGCCGGTCACCCGGCTGCCCACCATTCCGGAGGCACCGAGCACGGCGACCGTCCTGCGCCTCGTCACCGGACCTGTCGTCACCGGACCTGTCGTCAGCGGACCTGTCGTCACCGGAACCGCTCCTCCCGGACGAGGTGTCCCGTGCGCCTGCCGCGGGCGACGCGTGCGCGCAGGTCCGGGGAGTTGAACTGCGCGGCGAGCATGGCCGTCAGGGCGAGCGCGAAACCGGCGGTCTGCAGCGGGCTCAGCGACTCGCCGAGCGCGATGCCGACGACGGCCGCGACCAGCGGAGACAGCAGCACCAGCGGTGCGGACGCCCCGACCTGCAGTCTGCCGATCCCGCGGAACCACAGCGTGTAGGCGATCAGGCCGCCCATGCTGCCGAGCCAGAGGTAGCCGCCGGCCGCCCCGGCATCGATGCCCTGCGGCACCCCCTCCACCGCCAGGGTGAGCGGGAGCAGCAGCAGACCGCCGGCCGTCAACTGCCAGCCGGCCAGGGTCAGCGGACCGGCCCCCGCGGGGCGGCCCCAGCGCTTGGTGAGGACGATGCCGCCGGCCATGGCGGCCGCACCGCCGAGGCCGGCGAGCACCCCCACGGCGTCCAGCCGCGCCTGCGGCCCGAGCACGACGAGGCCGACGCCCAGCACGCCGAGGACGCCCCAGGTCCAGCGCCACGCCGACGGCCGGTCCCGGAGCACGGCCATGGCCAGGCCGGCGACCAGCAGCGGCTGGGCGGCCGCGAGAGTCGCGGCGACACCGCCCGGGAGCCGTTCGGCCGCCAGGAACAACAGGGGGAACAGCGCGCCGATGTTGAGGACGCCGAGGACGGCGGTCTTCCACCACCAGTCCCCGCGCGGGAGGGCACGGGTGAGGGCCAGCCCGGCCAGACCGGCGGGCAGGGCACGCATCAGCCCGGCGAACAGCGGATGCCCGGGCGGCAGCAGTTCCGTGGTGACGGCATAGGTGGTGCCCCAGGACGCGGGGGCGAGGGCGGTCAGCGCGACGGTCCCCGCCTGATGCGCGGACCCGGTCCGCGTCAGGCCCGGCGACCGCTCGGTCAAGGTCTGCATGCGAGGCAGTCTCGGCATTCCGGTCCATGACTCCAAAGCATGCTTGCCATGTCAGCCATGAAGGAGAACGATGGACCGGTGGACCTGCAGCAGATGCGGTACGTCGTCGCCGTCGCCGAGACCCGCAACTTCACCCGTGCCGCCGAGCGCTGCTCGGTCGTGCAGTCCTCGCTCAGCCACCGGATCGCCGGCCTGGAACGGGAGCTCGGCGTCCGGCTCTTCGCCCGGTCCAGCCGCCGCGTCGAACTGACCAGTGCCGGCGCGGCGTTCGTCGCCGGCGCCCGCGAGTGCCTGGCCGCCGCCGACCGGGCGGCCGCCGACGCCGCCGCGGCGAGCGGCGTGGTGCGCGGCCGGCTGGCCGTGGGCGTGATCGTGACCACGGCCGCCGTCGACGTACCCGAACTGCTCCAGCGGTACCGCGCCCGGCACCCGGAGGTCCGCGTCGTCCTGCGCTCGGGGCGCAGCGACGACATGGCGGCGGCGATCCGGGCGGGCGACCTGGACATCGCCTTCCTGGGCCTGCCGGAGGGCGAACGGCCGGCCGGGGTGGAGACGGTCGTGCTTGATCACGACCGGCACGTGCTGGTGGTGCCGGCCGGCCACCGGCTCGCGGGCGCGTCCCGGGTCACGCTGGCGGAGATCGCAGCGGAGACCTTCGTGGACTTCGCGGCCGGGACACCCGCCCGGGCCCAGTCCGACCAGGCATTCACCGCAGCCGGCCTGGTCCGCGACGTCGCCTACGAGGCCGGCGTGGTGGAGCTGATGACCGGGCTGATCGCGCGGCGGCTCGGAGTCGCGCTGATGCCCTCGGCATTCATCCGCCCGCTGGCCGCCGACGATCCGGAACTGGTGCTGGTTCCGGTGGTGGACGGTCCGCGCCGGGTCGAGTACCTGGCGTGGAGCCGGTTCAATCCCAGCCCGGCGACGCGCGCCATGCTCGGCGTCCTCGGGGTCGGGGCACCGGCACCGCGCGGGCGTCCGGCGACGGCCGCGCCGCCCCCCGCGGCCCGGCCCGCCCGGCCTGCCTGACCCGGCACGGACCCGGACCGGCCGCCTTCCTCGCAGCAGGCGGCCGGCGCACCGGGCGCGCTGCCGGCCCTCGTGGACCGGGCCGGGCATTCCGCGCCCCTGGTCCGGGTGGTCGTGCCCGGTCCGCCCGCCCGGTGGTCACTCGCCCTGGCCGGGTGTGGTCAGGCGGTGGAAGCCGGCCAGGCGGGGCGGGATGACGAAGGGGAAGGAGGCGCCGTGCCGTAGTTCCGCCTTGATTGAAGTCAACGGCGGGAGGCGGGGCGAGGGGGGTGCGGTGCGGCGGCACCGCACCCCCCTCGCCCCGAACGCGTGCGGGCGGCCCGGGGAGAGGCGGGCAGGGGCCGTCAGTCGAGCTGGATGTAGTCCACTTCCGCGTAGCCGGCGCCGCCGCTGTAGTAGGGCGCGCCCTTGGCCAGGCGGATGGTGTTGTACCCGGCGCGCAGGTCGACGGTGGCGGTGGCGGTGGCGCCGAAGGAGCCCCACGCGCCGGTGGGGGCGTAGCGCACCTCGGTCCACGGTCCGCCGTTCCAGGCCAGCCCCTGGGTGGCGGTGGCCCCGGTGGCGTTGGCGTAACCGATGGTCAGCCGGTAGCTGCGGGTCGCCGGGACCTGGACGATGAAGTCCACATAGGAGTCGGTGCGGAAGTCCCCGGTGTTGTCGATGCCGCCGACGTACCTGTGGTGGGAGGCGGAGCCGGACGAGCGGCGGTCGGCGCGGAACACCGAGGCGTTCTCGGCCTCCCAGCGCTGCTGGGGGGCGGGCTGGCCGCCGGCCGGGGTGATCACCATGCGGTAGGCGGAGGTCGCCGACATGTTCTGCACCGGGACGGTGATCCGGCCGCCGGAGACGGAGTGGACCGTCTCGCCGATCAGGGCGGGGCCGCCGACGTGGGTGAAGCGGTCGGACACCGGTGTGCTCTCCAGCCGTACCCGCACCTGGGACCCCAGGTCGCCGAGGCCGGTCACCACCACGGTGTTGTTGCCGGACTCGTTGCCGAAGACCACGTCGACCCGCCGCCGGATCCGGTCGTGGGCGGCGAAGCCGTCGATGCCGGTCCGGCTTGGCGGGGAGGTCGCCACCATGGAGCCGGCCAGTTCCCCGTACCAGGTGTACAGCCAGTACACGCCGGTCGGCTGCCCCTGCGGGGTGAGCAGGCCGCCCACCGTGCCGTACTCGTGCCAGAACGCACGGTGCGCCGAGCGCACCCGGGCTCGCTCGAACTTGGCCAGGTAGCTCACCATCACCCCGGGGATGTTCATCTCCTCGGGGGCGCCGTACTCGTTGATCGCGATCGGGCGGGGGCTGATGCCGAGCTGCTGCTCCATCGCGCGGTAGTCCGCCACGTTCGCGGCGATGTCCGCCGGGCCGCCCAGCTCGTGCCAGCACATGATGTCGGGCAGGGTCCCGGCGGCGCGCGTGGCGGTGAGGAAGGAGCGGATGTAGTCCCGGCGGTAGTGCGTGGTGCTGGGCCCCACGATCGGGGTGACGGGGTCCAGGGCCCGCACCCGCCGGAAGGTCCTGGTCCATCCGTCGTTGAACGGACCGGCGGCCGCGGTGTCCCAGGTCCAGTCCGGCTCGTTCCACAGCTCCCAGCCCTCGATGTTGGACACGGCGGTCGCCGCGAGCCGGTCCTGCACCTGGAGATCGACCCGGCCCAGCCAGTCGTTCCAGCTCACCCAGCGGTAGGGGAAGTCCGGATAGATGTCGGGCATCCGGATGATCACCGCCGCCCCCGTGCGGTCGGCCTTGGGCGCGGTGACCAGCGCGTCGCCGCCGGGCGGCTGGCCGTTGGGACGCTGGCCGACGCGCGGGGCGGGCTGGGTGACGGAGTGCATCCGCAGCGGCAGCAGCAGGGAATCGGCGGGGAAGGTGTTGTCCCGCAGCGCGTAGAGCCCGCCCGAGGCGGCACGGGTGACCGGGCCGATGGCCTCCTCGGCGCGCACGGTCAGGGTCGAGTTGGCCGCCCGGGCAATGCCGGGCCGGGCGGCGAGTGCCAGGCCGAGGGCGGCCGCCGCGCCCGCGGTCACGGCGCGGCGGCTCGGCATGCGGCCGGCGGCCGGTGCG
>NZ_WTLH01000113.1 GCF_011421595.1 Streptomyces sp. YIM 98790
GCCCGGTCCGCGGCCGCGAGCCGGCGTGCCGGGCGCCGTCCTCGCCGTGCGGGCCGTGGCTCGCCGCGGCCGCGGCCGGCGGCCGGAGCGAGCGGGGAAGGGCCGATACAGCCATCGCGGAGTGCGCAGTCACCGCACTGCTACGCGTCGGACAAGAGCCGGTCGGCCTCCGCGGTCCTACGGTGGAGGAAACGGGCCCCGCGGCCCCGCGGCAGCCCCCCGCACCGCGGGATCAGCGCGCTGCCGCCGATCTCCCGTCACCCCATCGGAAGGGCCGGTCACGCGATGACTACAGCGACAACCACCCACGCGTTCTGGCTCGCCGGCCGCGCGGCGACCGGCGAGGACACCTTGGACGTCACCTCGCCCTGGGACGGCCGTACCGTCGGCACCGTCTCCGTTCCCACCCCGCGGCAGACCGAGCTGGCGGTGGCCGCCGCCGCGGCCGTCGCCCCCGAGTTCGCCGCCACGCCCGCGCATGTCCGGGCCGCCGCCCTGGACCACATGGCCGCCCGGATCGGCGAGCGGGCCGAGGAGATCGCCCGGCTGATCACCGACGAGAACGGCAAGCCGCTGAAGTGGGCGCGCGCCGAGGTCGGCCGGTGCCGCTCGGTGTTCCGCTGGGCCGCCGACGAGGCCCGCCGCTTCAACGGCGCCGAGGGCCAGCGCCTGGACTCCGACCCGGGCGGCACCGGACGGCTGGCCCTGACCCGCCGCATTCCCTACGGGCCGGTGCTCGGCATCGCACCGTTCAACTTCCCGCTCAACCTCTGCGCCCACAAGGTGGCGCCGGCGCTCGCGGTGGGCGCACCGATCATCCTCAAGCCCGCGCCCGCCACCCCGCTCTCCGCGCTGCTGCTCGGTGAGCTGCTGGCCGAGACCGACCTGCCCGAGGGGGCGTGGAGCGTGCTGCCGGTGCCCAACGAGGCCATGCCGCCGCTGGTCCAGGACGAGCGGCTGCCGGTCGTCTCCTTCACCGGGTCGGCCCCGGTCGGCTACGCCATCCTGGACTCCGTGCCGCGCAAGCGGGTCACCCTGGAGCTGGGCGGCAACGGCGCCGCGGCCGTGCTGGCCGACTGGTCCTCCGACGCCGATCTGGACTGGGCCGCCCAGCGGCTGGCCGCCTTCTCCAACTATCAGGCCGGCCAGTCCTGCATCTCGGTCCAGCGGGTGATCGTCGACGAGGCGGTCCACGACCGGCTGCTGCCCCGGCTGATCGCCGCGGTGGAGGCCCAGGTGACCGGCGACCCGGCCGATCCGGCCACCGATGTCGGCCCGCTGGTCAGCGAGGAAGCGGCGGTCCGGGTGGAGGGCTGGGTCAAGGAGGCGATCGAGAGCGGTGCCACCCTGCTCACCGGCGGCACCCGGGACGGCGCCCAGTACGCCCCGACCGTGCTGGCGGACGTGTCCCCCGGCACCAGGCTGGCCCAGGAGGAGGTCTTCGGCCCGGTGATGACGGTGACCCGGGCGTCCGGCGAGGAGGAGGTGTTCGCCGCCGTCAACGACTCCAGGTACGGGCTGCAGGCGGGCGTGTTCACCCACGACCTGGCCACCGCCTTCCGCGCCCAGCGCGCCCTGGAGGTGGGCGGCGTGATCATCGGCGACGTCCCCTCCTACCGGGCCGACCAGATGCCCTACGGCGGCGTCAAGGCCTCCGGCGTCGGCCGCGAGGGCGTCCGCTACGCCATGGAGGACTACACCTACGAGCGCGTCATGGTCCTCACCGGCCTGGACGCCCTCTGAACCGGAACGGGACCCGCCGGCCCGGCGGGTCCCGTTCCGCCGGCCGGGGGGTGGGGACAGCACCACCGCGGATACGGCAGGTAACCGTAGCGACCCGCGAGGTCACGCTCCGCTAGTTTGGTGCGGGTGGCGCCGTGCGGCGCCGCCGACGAGGACGAGCGGAACGGGCCGAGGAGATGCGCGGGATGAGAGTGCGGGGCGGCGGCAGCGCGATGCGGACCCGGCTGACCGCGGCCGGGCTGGGCACGGCCGGGGTGCTGATGACCGTGCTGGCCGGCCAGCTGGGCAGCGCCACGGCCGCGGCCGGACCGGCCGCGGCGGGCCAGGGCGACACGCTGCGGCGCGACGCGGCGGCGGTCCGCGACGCGGGGAGCAGCGGGGTGGTGGCCGAGGCGCGGGACGCCCGGGGCCGCTCCCGTGCCGCCCGGGCGGGCGTGGCCGATCTGGAGACCCGCGCCCCGGTGCCGTACGACGCGTACTACCGGATCGGCAGCGACACCAAGACCTTCACCGCCGTGCTGGTGCTGCAACTGGTGCAGGACGGCCGGGTCGCACTCTCCGACACCGTGGCGGAGCTGCTGCCCGGGGCGGTCACCGGCAACGGGCACGACGCGGGCCGGATCACCGTGCGCAACCTGCTCCAGCACACCAGCGGCCTGCCCGACTACGACACCGTGCTGTTCGGCGACCTGGAGGAGCTGACCGCCGAGGCGTACCGGGAGTACCGCTTCCAGCCGCGGACGCCGCGGGAGCTGCTGGACCTCGCCCTGACCCAGCCGCCGGAGTGGCTGCCGGACGGGGACGACCCGGGCGACCCGGGGCTGCGCTGGGGCTACTCCAACACCAACTATCTGCTCGCCGGGATGATCGTCGAGAAGCTGACCGGCAACCCGTGGGAGCAGGAGGTGCACGAGCGGATCATCGAACCGCTCGGCCTGCGCCACACCTTCACCCCGGCCGGATCGGCCTATGTGCCGCAGCCCACCGCCACCGCCTACACCCGCTTCCCGGGCGACGCGGAACTCACCGACACCTCGGTGGCCCGGGGCGGCTGGGCGGACGGCGGCATCATCTCCACCACCGCCGACATGAACACCTTCCTGCGCGCCCTGATGGACGGCCGGCTGCTCGGCGGGGAGGCGCTGGCCGCCATGCGGCAGACCGTTCCGGCCACCGGCTGGGGCGAGGAGGCGCCGGAGGCCGAGTACGGGCTGGGCATCGTCTGGCGGCCGGTGGCGGGCGCGGACCCGGAGCGCTGCCCGGGCGGCGGGCTGTGGTTCCACGGCGGCACGTCGTTCGGCACCGTCTCCGAGACCGGGGTCGGCGAGGACGGCCGTCACTCGGCCGCCGCCGCGGTCTTCACGCTCGGCCTGGACGAGGAGCAGCGGGCGCGTTCCATGGCCGCCGTCCGCATGATCGACAACGCCGTCTGCGCCCCGCGCGGCAGCCGCTGAGGCCCGGGGCCCGGCCCGCCGCATCCCGCCGGTCCGGGGCGGCGCGGGGGACGTCCGGCGAGGCCGAGCCGCGGGGCCCCGCCGGAGGTCCCCCGCGTCATGTTCCAGGCTGCCGTGTCCGGCCGCCGCCGCGGCAGGGCCGGACAGTCCCCGCGGCAGGGCCGGACGGCCCCCGCCGCGACGGGGCGGGGGAGGCCGCGGCCCGGTCCGGGGAGGACGCCAAGGGGAGGACCCGGGCCGCGGCGTGCACCGGCACCGTCCCGGTCAGGCAGGACGCCGCTCCCCTTCCGCGGCGAAACCGAGACGGGCCAGCCGGAGAGTGCCGTGCAGCAGCACCTCCAGGTCCACAACGCCCCGCAGGGGCTCGGTGAGGGGAACCTCGGCGGTGGTGCAGCGGTAGGCGCCGCCCTCCGCGGAGAGGTCCGCCGCCGCCACCGTCCGGCCGTCGGCGCGGAGTTCCAGCCGGCCGCGCCCGGTCCCGCCGCCGCCCTCACCGCCCTCACCGCCGTCGGCGGAGTATTCCACCCGTACCGTGCCGACGCCGGGGCCGGAGCCCAGATCGCAGCGGCGGTAGCGCAGCACCGCCGGCCGTTCCCCGGCCCGGGCGGGCCGCACCGCGTCGCCCGCGGTCCGGGTGAGGTCGACCAGTTCCGCCCCGGACTGCTCGTCGAAGGCCGCCGCGGCCAGGCCCCGGGTCCGCACCGGGCGGGGCGCGGGACGGCCGTCGCCGGGGACGGCCAGGGTGACGGTCCGCCGGATGTCCCGGCTGGAGGCGCCGGCCTGGATCTCGTACTCGCCGCCCTCCACGGTCCAGCGGGAGTGGGCGACGTCCCAGAAGCCGAGCGCCTCGGCGGTGTCCACGGTGAAGGTGATCCGCTCGGTGGCGCCGGGCGCCGGGCGGACGCGGCGGTACGCGGCCAGCGCGCGGTGCGGGCGGGGCACGCCGGGGTTCACCGCCCGCACATAGAGCTGCACCACTTCCTCGCCGGCGCGGTCCCCGGTGTTGGTGACGCTCACCTCGGCGGTCAGGGTGCCGCTGCGGTCGTCCCGGGAGACGGTCAGCCCGTCGTAGCGGAACGAGGTGTAGGACAGGCCGTGGCCGAACGGGAACAGCGGCTCGCCGTCGTAGTAGAGGTAGGTGAGCCGGGAGCCGATGAGGTCGTAGTCCAGCAGGTCCGGCAGGTCGGCGTCGGCCGCGTACCAGGTCTGCGGCAGCCGCCCGCCGGGTGCGGTCTCGCCGTGCAGCACCCTGGCCAGCGCGGTACCGGCCGCCTGGCCGCCGTGCGCGGTCCACAGCAGGGCGGGCAGTGCCGCGGCGGCCTCGGTCACCGCATAGGGACAGGACGAGGTGAGCACCAGCACGGTCCGCGGGTTGACGGCGTGCGCGGCCCGCCACAGCCGGTCCTGCTGCGGTGGCAGGGCCAGGGTGGTGCGGTCCTCGGTCTCCCGGCCGTTGATGTGCGGGTCGTTCCCGGCGACCACGACGACCGCGTCGGCGCCTGCGGCGGCCGCGGCCACCGCCTCCGCGCCGTCCTGGAGGACCTGTCGGACGAAGGGGGTGGGCCGCTCGTCCTCCCGAGCCAGCCGCAGCCCGTCCGGCCCGGCCGTCAGCATCCGTCCGGTGCCGCGGTGCCGGATCAGCTCGCCGCCGGCGGAGTCCGGCACCAGGGTGAAGGTCTCCTGCACCACCCAGCCGCCGGGCTGCCGGGCCGAGGCCCGGACGAAGCCGTCCTCGGCGACGGAGAGGTAGTGCCCGTTCTCCGCCCGGAGGGTGAGCACCCCGCCGCCCCAGTCGGCGAGCGCGAACTGCGCGGCCCGGTCCGGGTCGGCGGCGAGGGCCAGCGGCGGCAGATCGGTGCGGCCGGCCAGCAGCGCCGGGTCGAAGGCGCCGGTGTCCCGCTGCTCGGCCACCTCGGCGTCGGGGACGGTGAGCCAGCCGTCCGGGCAGCTCAGCCGGATCAGGTCGGTGCCCTCGGCGAAGGTCACCGAGGCGGGGGCCGGGTGGCCGCGCAGTCCGTCCAGCGGGCTGACCGAGCGCAGCAGCGCGCCGCTGTACCAGTCCAGCTTGGTCTCGTCGGCCAGCGGGCCGACCACGGCCAGCCGCAGCCCGGGCGGCAGCGGCAGCAGCGGGCGCCCGTCCACGGCGTCCGCTGCCTCGTCCGCGCCGCCCGCGTCCGCGCCGCCCGCGGGCCGGGCCGCGGGGGCGTTCTTCAGCAGCACGACGGCCTGCTCCGCGGCCTCCAGGGCGAGCGCCCGGTGCTCCGGGGTGTCGTACGCGCCCTCGGCCGGGTCGTTCTCCGGCCGGTACGGGTCCAGTCCGGGATCGAACTCGCCCAGCCGGAAGCGCATGGCCAGCAGCCGCCGCACCGCCCGGTCCACGTCCTGCCGGCCGATCAGGCCGCGGTCCAGCGCGCCGCGCAGCCGGTCCAGGGTCACCGAGGAGTCCTCGCCGTGGTCGGTGAAGCTGTCCACCCCGGCGCGCAGCGCCGCGGCCAGGCCCTCCTCATGGCTGTCGTAGTAGTGCTCGGAGCCGGCGATGTTGCTGGGCGCGCCGGCGTCCGAGCAGACCACCAGCGGCTGGTCGGTCCACTGCCGCAGTTCGCTCTCCAGCAGCGGGGAGAGGTGGTTGGGACGCCCGTTGACCAGGTTGTAGGCGGGCATCACCCCGGCCACCGCGCCGGCCCGCACCGGGCCACGGAAGGCGGGCAGTTCGTACTCGTGCAGGACCCGGGCGGGCACCGAGGTGGAGGCGGTGTCCCGGGCGGTCTCGTGGTTGTGCGCCAGCCAGTGCTTCAGCACCGGGGCGGTGCGCCAGTAGCGGGGGTGGTTGCCGCGCAGGCCGCGGGTGTAGGCGGTGGCGATGGCCGCGGTGAGCACCGGGTCCTCGGCGTAGCCCTCCTCGTTGCGCCCCCACAGCGGGTGGCGGAGCTGGTTGACCACGGGGGCCCAGACGTTCAGGCCCACCCGGGGGTCCTTGGCGCGCATGGCCCTCGCCTCCCGGCCGACCGCCTCGCCGACGCGCCGCACCAGGTCGTCGTTCCAGGTGGCGCCGAGCCCCACCGCCTGCGGGAAGACGGTGGCCGGGCCCATCCAGGCCACGCCGTGCAGGGCCTCCTGCCCGGTGCGGAAGGCGGCCAGGCCGAGCCGGTCCACGGGCGGGGCGAACTGGTGGAGCATGGCCAGCCGCTCCTCGGGGGCGAGCCGGGCGAGCAGGTCCTCCACCCGCTCGGCGACCGGCAGCCGCGGATCGCGCCAGGGCGGCGGCTGCTCCGTTCCGGGGGAGGGCTGTGCCTCGGGCTGGGTCCGCGCCTGGTCCCCGGGCTGGGAGGGCCGGCCGGCGGCTGCGGGCGGGGTCACGTCAGGAGCTTCCTTTCGGGCCGCCCCGGCCGGCTCCGGGCCTGGCAGGGGCTGAACCAGCGGTGATCTATTGAAGCGCTTCGATGCTGGGTTTCCCCGGCTTTTCTGTCAAGGGGGCCGGTCGGCGGGTCCAGCCGGCCGTGCCCTGCCGTGGCCGGGATTCCCCTTGCCATCAGTGGTTGGGCGAGCCTTATTGGAACTGTTGGATGTTGTTGAGATTTCTTCGGGTGAGGTCTTGTGTGGTCTGGCGAGTCGGCTTAACCTCAGCGACACATCGAAGCGCTTCGACCGAGGCACCACCAGGGTCGTGGTGCGAGCAGAGTCGCTATGAAGGGTGTCGCCACCATGCCGAACACACGCTCCGCCCCCAGCCGGAGATCGTTCCTCGCCTCGACGGCGGTCGCCGCGGCGGCCGTCGGCAGCGCGGGCCCCCTGCTGTCCGCCTGCAGTTCGGACGGCAGCGGCGGGGACGGTGGCGGCCCGGGCCGGGTCAGCGAGAAGGACGCGAAGCAGATCCTGCCCGCCTACCAGGCCTCCGAGTTCGCGGTCGAGCCCGACATCCCCAGCCAGAACGGCTCCAGCCCCGGCTACACCAGTTACCTCCCGGTCGACGAACTCGGCGTCTCGGTGCCCGAGCCCAAGGGCGGCGGCGCGGAGCTGAGCGCCATGACCCCGCTGTGGGGCACCGCCCCCAAGCCCGGCAACGCCTACTGGACGGCGATGGACGAGGCCATCGGCGTCAAGATGACCTGGCAGACCCAGGACGGCAACACCTACGGCGACAAACTCGGTGCCGTCCTGGCCAGCAGCGACATCCCCGACCTGGTCTGCATCCCCGGCTGGGAGCTGAACAAGGGACAGATCCCCAAGGCGGTCGACCAGCGCTTCGCCGACCTCGGCCCGTACCTGTCCGGCGACAAGGTGCTCGCCTACCCCAACCTCGCGGCCGTCCCCACCCCCGCCTGGAAGGCCGCCATCTTCGGCGGCAAGCTGCGCGGCCTGCCCATGCCGCAGCAGGTCATCGGCGGTGTGGTGCCCTTCTACCGGCAGGACGTCTTCGACCGGAACGGCTGGACCCCGCCCACCAGCGCGGACGAGTTCCTCTCCTTCGCCAAGGAGGTCACCAACGCCAAGGCCAAGGTCTGGGCCTGCGAGGACTTCAAGTGGTCCGCCTGGGTCTACTTCGGGGTGCTGCCCGAGAAGCCCATGTGCTGGCGGGAGGAGGGCGGCAAGCTGGTCCACCGCTACGAGACCGACGAGTACCTGGAAGCCCTGGAGTGGACCCGCAAGCTCTACGAGGCGGGCGTGGTGCACCCGGACGCGGTGGCCGCCTCCGGTGACGCCGCGGCCCGCTTCGCGGCCGGCGAGTCGCTGATGTGGAACACCGGCTCCGGCGCCTGGCACGGCACCGTCAGCGAGCAGCGCTCCGGCGGCAACCCGGACTTCCGGATGAACGCCATGGACTTCTTCGCCTGGGACGGCGGCGACCCGGTGATCTACGCCGGCAACGGCGCCAACATCTGGACCTTCCTGAACAAGAACCTCCCCGAGGAGAAGATCCTGGCCGCCCTGGAGCTGGCCAACTTCTGCGCCGGCCCGTACGGCACCTACGAGAACCGGCTGCGCGACTACGGCGTCGAGGGCACCCACTACACCGTGCAGGACGGCCTGCCGGTGCGCACCGCCGACGGCGAGGCGCAGGCCGCCCAGGTCACCTACGGCTTCATCGCCTCCCCGGAGGTCGCCATCGCCCACCCCGACCAGCCCGAGCAGGTCGCCGACCAGTGCGGCTGGGAGCAGCGGATGATGGCCTTCGTCAAGGAGCCGATGTTCTACGGACGGCAGATCCAGGAGCCCGACCACCTGGCCAACCTCTCGGACCCGTTCGAGGCCCTGGAGGACGACGTGGTGCGCGGGCGGGCCTCGATCGGCGACATGCAGAACGCCGTCACCGAGTGGCGCCGCTCCGGCGGCGACGAACTGCGCGACTGGTACAAGCAGCTCCTGGACGAAGAGTCCGCCTGAGCCCTCCCGCACCACCCGCCCCCGCACGGTCTCCCGGCCGGCCCGGTCCCTCCCCGGGCCGGCCGGGCACCGGCACCACCACCCCAGGCGACGGAAGGACAACGCCGTGTCGCAGAGCACGGTCCCGCGCCCGCGGCCCTCGCGGACGCCGGAGGACGATGACGGCGGCGCCGCCCCGCCGCGCCCCGCCACCGGGACCGGGGACGGCCCGCCGTCCCCGTCCCGCCGCGGACGGTTCCCGCTGCCGCGCCGCGCCCGCCGCCGGGGCCTGCCCAAGGAAGACCCCCGGCTGCGCGGCGGCATCACCCTGCGCCACCGCTTCCGCCGGGACTGGCCGCTGATCGCCATGACGCTCCCGGTCGTCCTCGCGCTGCTGGTGTTCGCCTACATCCCGATCGCGGGCAATGTCATCGCCTTCAAGCACTTCTCGCCGTACAACGGGGAGAACTTCTTCGACTCCTTCGCCAACAGCGCCTCGGCCGGCTTCGCCCACTTCGAGCGGATGTGGCACGACAGCTACTTCCGGGACGCCCTGGGCAACACCCTGGTGTTCGCCTTCCTCCAGCTGGTGCTGTTCTTCCCGGTCCCCATCGCGCTGGCGCTGCTGATCAACAGCTTCCTGCACAGCAAGGTCCGGGCCTGGTCCCAGGCGGTGCTCTACCTCCCGCACTTCTTCTCCTGGGTGCTGGTGATCACCGTCTTCCAGCAGATCTTCGGCGGTGCCGGCCTGATCGCCCAGGCCGCCCGCAACTCCGGATTCGCCGACGGCTTCGACCTGATGACCGACCCCGCCTTCTTCAAATGGCTGGTCACCGCCCAGCTGATCTGGAAGGACGCGGGCTGGGGCATCATCGTCTTCCTGGCCGCGCTCTCCGCGGTCAACACCGAGCTGTACGAGTCGGCGGCGGTGGACGGCGCCGGCCGCTGGCGGCGGATGTGGCACGTCACCCTGCCCGCGCTGCGCCCGGTGATCGCGCTGCTGCTGGTGCTGCAGGTGGGCAACATGCTCTCGGTCGGCATGGAGCAGTTCCTCATCCAGCGCACCGCGGTCGGCCCCGGCGCCTCCGAGGTGCTGGACACCTATGTGTGGTTCACGGGCATCCAGCGCGGCCAGTTCAGTTACGCGGCGGCAGTCGGCATCGTCAAGGGAATCTTCAGTCTGCTCATGGTGCTGGCGGCCAACCGCGTCGCCCACGCCATGGGCGAAGCGGGGGTGTACAAGCGGTCATGAGCGTACTCACCGAGGACACCGCCGAGATCAACCGCAGGCGGCCCGCCTGGGAGGAGCAGCCCACCCGGGTCGGGCTGGTCTCCAAGGCGATCATCCTGGGCATCGCCCTGCTCGCGATCCTCTTCCCCATCTGGATCGTGGTGATGACGAGCCTGTCCGACGCCGCCACCATCAGCCGCAACGGCGGCCTGGTGGTCTGGCCGGACGGCATCACGCTGCGCGCCTACACCGAGCTGCTCAGCGGCGGCCAGGTGGCCCGGGCCATGGTGGTGGCCATCGGTGTCACCCTGGTCGGCACCCTGTTCTCCATGACCATCTCGGTGCTCTGCGCCTACGGTCTGACCCGGATGAACTCCCTCGGTCACCGCCCCATCCTGATGACCCTGCTGATCACCATGTTCTTCGGCGGGGCGGGCATCATCCCCAGCTACCTGCTGGTGCAGACGCTGGGCCTGATGGACACCTACGCGGCGCTGATCCTGCCCACCGCGGTCAACGTCTTCAACATCCTGGTGCTGCGCGCCTTCTTCATGAACATCGGCACCGAGCTGATGGACAGCGCGCGCATCGACGGCGCGGGCGAGTTCCGCATCCTGCTGCGCATCGTGCTGCCGCTCTCCCGCGCCGTACTGGCGGTGATCTCGCTGTTCTACGCGGTGGGCTACTGGGGCAACTACTTCAGCGCCTTCCTCTACATCCAGACCCAGGAGAAGCTTCCGCTGCAGAACGTGCTCCAGCAGATCGTCATCGCCCAGCAGCGGCCCACCGGCATGTCACAGGCGGTCAACACCGGCCAGATCCCGGACATCTCCGTGCAGACGGCCGTGATGGTGCTGGCCCTGATCCCGGTGGCCGTGCTCTCCCCCTTCGTCCAGAAGCACTTCAAGAAGGGCATGCTCATCGGCGCCGTCAAGGGCTGAGTCCCGGGCCAGGGAACGGCACGGAAGGCTCTCCGGAAAGGAATCCCCACCATGTCCGCGCTGAGCCGGGTGACCGGCGGACGTCTCCGCTTCGGCGGCGACTACAACCCAGAGCAGTGGCCCCGCTCGGTCTGGGCGGAGGACGTCCGGCTGATGCGCAGGGCCGGGGTCAACATGGTCACCGTCGGCGTCTTCTCCTGGGCGTCGCTGGAACCCCGCCCCGGGGCCCGGGACTTCGGCTGGCTGGACCACGTCCTGGAGCTGCTGCACTCCGGCGGGATCGACGTCTGCCTGGCCACTCCCACCGCCTCGCCGCCGCCCTGGATGGGGGTGCGCCACCCCGAGACCCTGCCCAGGGACGAGAACGGCCTGACCGTCTGGTACGGCTCCCGGCAGCAGTTCTGCGCCTCCTCACCGGTGTACCGGGAGTACGCCCGGCGGATCACCGAGGACCTGGCGCAGCGCTACGGCTCCCACCCGGCGCTGCGGCTGTGGCACGTGAACAACGAGTACTGCACCTTCTGCTGGTGCGACGAGACCGCCCGCCACTTCCGCCGCTGGCTGCGCGAGCGCTACGGCAGCCTGGAGGCGCTGAACACCGCCTGGGGCACCGCCTTCTGGAGCCAGCGCTACGACGGCTGGGAGGAGATCATCCCGCCCCGCCGGGCCCAGTACCTGCGCAACCCCAGCCAGCTCCTGGACTTCCAGCGCTTCACCTCCGACGCCCTGCTGGAGTGCTTCACCGGCGAGCGCGACATCCTCGCCGCGCACACCCCGGACATCCCGGTGACCACCAATTTCATGCCGCTCTGGCGCGGCCAGGACGGCTGGCGCTGGGCCGCCGAGGAGGACGTGGTCTCGGTCGATATCTACCCCGACCCGCGGGCCGGCTGGGAGTCCCCGGACGGCCCGGCGCACGGGGCCCTGGTGCAGGACCTCACCCGCTCCCAGGCGGGCGGGCCGTGGATGCTGATGGAACAGGCGGCCGGCCCGGTCAACTGGCGCGGCGTCAACCACCCCAAGCCGCCCGGCCTGAACCGGCTCTGGTCGCTCCAGGCGGTGGCCCGCGGCGCCGACGCGGTCTGCTACTTCCAGTGGCGCCAGTCACGGCAGGGCAGCGAGAAGTTCCACTCCGGCATGGTGCCGCACGCGGGGGAGCGGTCCCGCACCTTCCAGGAGGTGTGCGGGCTCGGCGCCGACCTGGCCCGGATCGGCCCGGAGGTGGCCGGCACCGGGGTGACCGCCCAGGTGGCGCTGCTGCACGACTGGCACTCCTGGTGGGCCGGCGACCAGCCCGGCCGCCCCTCCTCCGAACTCGACTACACCCGGGTGCTGACCTCCTGGTACCAGGCGCTGTGGGAGGAGAACCTGCTCACCGACCTGGCCCACCCCGAGCACGACCTGTCGCGCTACCCGCTGGTCGTGCTGCCGCACCTGTATCTGCTCTCCGACACCGCGCTGGACAGCCTCACCGCCTATGTGCGCGGCGGCGGCACCCTGGTCTGCGGCTACTTCACCGGCGTCGCGGACGGCGACGACCGGGTCCGCGAGGGCGGCATGGACGCCCGGCTGCGCGACCTGCTGGGCATCGCCGTCCTGCACGAATGGTGGCCGCTGCACCCCGAGGACGGACTCACCCTGGACGACGGCACCCCGGCCGGCCTGTGGTCCGAGGAACTGGACACCGTCCCCGGGAACGCCGTCACCGTGCTGGCCCGCTACGCGGACGGCGAACTGGCCGGCCGGCCCGCGGTGCTGCGCAACCGCTTCGGCGCAGGCACCGCCTGGTACCTCTCCACCCAGCCCGGGCACGGTGCGCTGCGCCGTCTGCTCGCCGATGCCGCGGCCACCGCCGGCGTCGCCCCCGTGCTGCCCGGCCTGCCGGACGGCGTGGAAGCGGTGCGCCGCGGCGACCTGCTCTTCCTCCTCAACCACCGGCGCTCGCCGGTGACCGTGCCGCTGCCCCTGCCGGGCACCGACCTGCTCACCGGCACCCGCCACACCGAGGAGGTGAGGCTGGACCGGCACGGCGTGGCCGTGCTCCGGTCCTGATCCCCCCACCCGCCCCGGCCGGACGGAGCGGCCCGCCGCCTCGATATGACCGGGACACAACAGAAAAGGAAGCAGCACGCATGAAACGAGCCGCACGCAAGCTCTTCCTGGTACCGCTGACCGCCCTGCTGGCGGCGCTCGGCGTGACCTTCACCCTCAGCGCCGCCCCGGCGCACGCCGCCGTCTGGTCGAGTTGCGACCAGTGGGGCAACTGGACGGACCCGGACGGCTACATCATCTACAACAACATCTGGGGCTCCGGAGCCGGCAGCCAGTGCATCGAGGCCGACTCGCACGCAAGCTGGACGGTGACCGCCGACCACCCCAACACCGGCGGCATCAAGTCCTACCCCAATGCCAAGTACATCGTCGACAAGCCGCTCAACCAGATCACCTCGCTGACCAGCTCGCACCGGGAGTCGGTGCCCTCCGCCGGGGCCTACAACACGGCCTATGACGTCTGGGACACCGACTACGACCACGAGATCATGATCTGGGAGAACTGGTTCGGCCCGGTCGGGCCGCTCGGCTCGTCCGAGGGCCGGTTCACCATCGGCGGCGCCTCCTACGACGTCTACCGGGGCAGCAACGGCCACAACAATGTCTATTCGTTCCTGCGCACCAGCCAGCGCACCTCCGGGACGGTGGACCTGCTGGCCGTGCTGCGCTGGATCGCGGACCGCGGCTGGATCAGCCAGTCCGAGCAGATCGGTGACGTCCAGTTCGGCTACGAGATCACCTCGGCCTCCGGCGGGCTGACCTTCCGCACCCAGGACTTCAGCGTGACCGAAGGCACCGGCTCCACCTCGGGCGGCTCCACCTCGGGCGGGTCCACCTCGGGCGGGTCCACCTCGGGCGGGTCCACCACGGGCGGGTCCACGACGGGCGGTTCCACCGGCGGCACGGGCGGCTGCTCCGCCGCCTACCGCACGACGAACGACTGGGGCTCCGGCTTCACCGGCGAGGTCGCCATCTCCTGCTCGGGCGCCTCGCTCAACGGCTGGACCGCGAGCTGGACCTGGCCCTCCGGCCAGCAGCTCAGCCAGTCCTGGGGGGCCGACTGCAGCCAGAGCGGCACCCGCGTGACCTGCCGCAACGTCGACTGGAACGCGGGCGTGCCGGACGGCGGTTCGGTCTCCTTCGGCTTCATCGCCCACCACAACGGCACCAACACCGCCCCCTCGGACATCACCGTCTCCTGACGGCGCCGCACCCCGGCAGCCGCCACGGCGAAGGGGCCCGGTGCCCGGCCCACCGGCCGGGCACCGGGCCCCCTTCCCCCTTCCCGGGGCTCCGCGCTCCGCTCCTCACTCCCCGGCCGTGACCGGCAGCCGCGCCCCGTCCCGCAGGAACAGCGGGATGCGCTCCAGCGGCGCGGGCACGGTCACCTCGCCGCCGCCCGGGTACTCCTCGCCCGTCCAGGCGTCCGTCCAGCGCGCGCCCTCCGGCAGATGGACCGCGCGCTCCCGCGCCCCCGCCTCAAGCACCGGCGCCACCAGGACGTCCGGGCCGAACAGATAGGCGTCCGCCACCTGCCAGGCCCGCTCGTCGCGCGGGAACTCCAGGAACAGCGGCCGCATGACCGGCAGGCCCTCCTCGTGCGCGACGCGCATCTGCTCCAGCACATAGGGCTTGATCCGCTCCCGCAGCCGCAGATACGACTCCAGGATCGCCCCCGCCTCCTCGCCGTAGGACCACACCTCGTTCGGCCCGCCGGTCATCTCCGGGCCCAGCGGCATGGCCGGGTCCCGGAAGCCGTGCAGCCGCATCAGCGGCGAGAAGGTCCCGAACTGGAACCACCGCACCATGACCTCGCGGTAGGCAGGGTCGTCCGGGTCCCCGCCGTGGAAGCCGCCGATGTCCGTGTTCCACCACGGGATGCCGGACAGCGCGGTGTTCAGCCCGGCCGCGATCTGCCGCCGCAGGGTGGCGAAGTCGGTGCCGATGTCGCCGGACCACAGCGCCGCGCCGTAGCGCTGGCTGCCCGCCCAGGCCGAGCGGTTGAGGGTGACCACCTCGTTCTCGCCGGCCGCGGTCAGGCCCTCGTAGAACGCCCGCGCGTTCTCCCGCGGGTAGAGGTTGCCCACCTCCAGGCCGGGGCCGGCGTGGTAGCGCAGATTGGCCGGGAAGCCCGGCTTCAGCTCCGGCTCGCAGGCGTCCAGCCAGAACGCCGAGATGCCGTACGGCTCCAGGTAGTTCTCCTTCACCCGGGACCAGACGAACTCCCGGGCCTCCGGGTTGGTCGCGTCGTAGAACGCCACCTGCACCGTTGCGGCGACCTCCTTGTCCGGCCAGTCGGCGTGCGCCATCGGGCCGTACTCGGTGCCGATGAAGTAGCCCTTCTGTTCCATCACCGGGTGGTTCTCGCTCAGCGGCGAGACGGACGGCCAGACGGAGACCACCAGCTTGATGCCCATGCCGGCCAGTTCGCGCACCATCGCGGCCGGGTCGGGCCACTCGGCCGGGTCGAACTTCCACTCGCCCAGGTGCGTCCAGTGGAAGAAGTCGCAGACGATCGCGGAGATCGGCAGCCCGCGCCGCCGGTACTCGCGGGCCACCTGGAGCAGCTCCTCCTGGGTGCGGTAGCGCAGCTTGCACTGCCAGAATCCGGCGGCCCACTCGGGCAGCAGCGGGGTGCGGCCGGTGACCGCACTGTAGCGGCGCTGGGCCTCGGCCGGGTCCCCGGCGGTGATCCAGTAGTCGATCTGCCGGGCGCTGTCCGCCACCCAGCGGGTGCCGTTGACGCCCAGCTCCACCCGGCCGATGGCCGGGTTGTTCCACAGCAGGGTGTAGCCGCGGCTGGAGGTCAGCACCGGGATGGAGACCTCGGCGTTGCGCTGCACCAGGTCCAGCACCACACCCTTCTGGTCCAGCAGCCCGTGCTGGTGCTGGCCCAGCCCGTACAGCCGCTCGCCCTCGTAGGCGGCGAAGCGCTGCTCCAGGCGGTGGTAGCCGTTGCCGCCGGCGGTGTAGAGCCGGGAGCCCGGCCACCAGAAGTGGGCGCGCTCCTCGGCCAGCAGCTCCTCACCGCCGGGGGCGCGCAGGAAGCGGATCATGCCCTCGGCGTTCACCTCGGCGGTGATCGCGCCGTTGGTGAGGATGCCGGAACCGTTCTGGATCTTGACGGAGGCGCCGGGGGAGTCCGGGCGCTCGGGCGCGAGCGCGCCGGGCAGCTCCGGCAGCACGGGGCCGCCGAGGCGGGCCCGGACCCGGATCGCGTCCGGGCCCCAGGGCTCGACGCGGAGTATCTCCTGCCGCCCGCTCCACTCCAGAGCGCCGTCGCGCTCCCGCAGGGTGCCGACGGTGGGCGACGACTGGGCGAGTGACACAGCGGGCGCAGAGTCGTTCAACAGAACTCCCTAGAAGAGGACAGACGGGCGGTGCGGGCGGTGCGGACGGTCCGGACGGTGCGGGCGGTCCGGACGGGGGTGCGGAGCGGGGCGGGGCAAGGCGGTCCGGCGCGGTGCGGGGCGGGGGCCGGGCGACGGTCGGCCCCCGCCCCGCACCGCCGTCGCGGCGTGAGCCGCCGCAGGCGGCGGCTCACGGCTGGTGGGGCGCCGGGCCGGTGCTGGAGCGGGCGGTGAGCTGCGGCGGGAGGAGCTCGACCCGGTCCGGTACCCGGGCCGCCGCCGCGGAGGCGACGCCGTTGTGCCCGTTGCCGCGTCCGCCGGCCGCCTCGGCCGCGTCCACCTTGGCCATCACCAGCTCCACGGCCCGGCGGCCCATCTGCTCGGCCGGTATGGCCACCGAGGTCAGCGCCACCGAGTGCTGGGTGGCCACCTGCTCCGGGCAGACCGCCACCACCGACACGTCCTCCGGCACGGCTCTGCCCTGCTGCCGCAGCAGGCTGAGCAGCGGCCCGATGGCCGCCTCGTTCTGCACCACGAAACCGGTGGTGCGGGGGCGTTCGTCGAAGATCCGGGCCAGGGTGCCGGCCACCGACTCGTACGTCCCCTCGCAGGGCCGGTGCAGCATCCGCACCCCGTACTCCCCGACGCCCTCGCGGATGCCGCTCATGGTGCGCTCGGCGAAGCCGGTGTGCCGCTCATAGACTCCGGCCGCCTCGCCGATCACCGCGATCTCCCGGTGGCCGAGCCCGGCCAGATGCTCCACACAGAGCCGCCCGGTGGCCGTGAAGTCCAGATCGACGCAGGTCAGGCCGGTGGTGTCGGCGGGCAGCCCGATCAGTACGGCGGGCCGGTCGGCCTCGTGCACCAGCGGCAGCCGGTCGTCCTCCAGTTCCACGTCCATGAGGATCATGGCGTCGGCCAGTCCGCTGCCCACCACCCGGCGCACGGCGGCGGGGCCCTCCTGCCCGGTGAGCAGCAGCACGTCGCGGTCGCGCTCGCGCGCGGTGGTGGCCACCGCGAGGGCGATCTCCATCATCACCGGCACGTACATGTCGGTGCGCAGCGGCATCATGAGCGCGATGATGTTGGAGCGGCTGCTGGCGAGCGCGCGGGCGCCCGCGTTGGGGTGGTAGCCCAGCTCACGGATGGAGCGCTCCACACGGTCACGGGTCGGCTTGGAGATGGTCCGCTTGCCGCTGAGGACATAGCTCACCGTGCTGGCGGAGACGCCGGCATGCCGGGCGACCTCGGCGAGGGTGACCATAGAGCTCTCCCAGTCTCAGAAGAAGCCGTGGAACGGGAAGGATGACGGCTGCGACGGACTGGTGAAGCGCTTCGATTGCGCCTCGCCCGCCGTCAGGCGATGTTTAGTTGCCCTGCCGCACTGACACTAAACCGGCCGTGAGCGGCTGTCCAGAGATTCATCGAAGCGCTTCAACGATCCTCCCCGGCTCCCGCCCCCACCCGGGGTCCGGCCCGCCACTCGCGCCGAGACGAGTGGTGCACTCTGCCCGGATCGGGTACATACGCCATAGATACGCACCAGTAGCCATCAGCACGCACCCCCTGTCCCGGCACGACCCAGGCATACAACCCAGGCATACCCTGCCAGACCACCCGCGGTCGCCGATGACCTCGACGACGAGGAGGCGCGATGACAGCCCTGCACGGCGCGCACGGCACCCCCCAGACAACCCCCGTGACCGAACGGGAGGCCCGACGGGTCGCGGAGGCGGCCCGGGAGCAGGAGTGGCGCAAGCCCAGCTTCGCCAAGGAACTCTTCCTCGGCCGCCTCCGGCTCGACCTCATCCATCCCCACCCGGAGCCGGACGGCGAGGCCGTGCGGGAGGGCGAGGAGTTCCTCGCCCGGCTCCGCGAGTTCTGCGCCACCCGCATCGACGGCGGCCGGATCGAGCGGGAGGCCCGCATTCCCGACGACGTCGTCCGCGGCCTGCGCGGACTCGGCGCCTTCGGCATGAAGATCTCCCCCCGCTACGGCGGCCTGGGTCTCACCCAGCTCTACTACAACAAGGCCCTCGCCCTGGTCGGCTCCGTGAGCCCGGCCGTGGGCGCGCTGCTCTCCGCCCACCAGTCCATCGGCGTGCCCGAGCCGCTCAAGCGGTTCGGCACCGAGGAGCAGAAGGAGCGTTATCTGCCGCGCTGCGCCCGGGGCGCCGTCTCGGCCTTCCTGCTCACCGAGCCGGACGTCGGCTCCGACCCGGCCCGCCTCGCCACCACCGCCGTTCCCGAATCCGGCCCCGGCGGGG
Source organism: Streptomyces sp. YIM 98790 (assembly GCF_011421595.1). Taxonomy (GTDB): domain Bacteria; phylum Actinomycetota; class Actinomycetes; order Streptomycetales; family Streptomycetaceae; genus Streptomyces. The sequence goes on from NZ_WTLH01000113.1 coordinate 18,400, forward strand.
AAGACGAGGGCGGCGACGGCGGCGGCTACCTCCTCAACGGCACCAAGCTGTGGACCACCAACGGCGTGATCGCCGACCTGCTGGTGGTCATGGCCCGGGTGCCCGCCTCGCCCGGCCACCCCGGCGGCATCACCGCCTTCGTGGTGGAGGCCGACTCGCCCGGCATCACCGTCGAGCACCGCAACGCCTTCATGGGCCTGCGCGGCATCGAGAACGGCGTCACCCGCTTCACGGACGTACGGGTCCCGGCCGACCAGCGGATCGGGGAGGAGGGCAGCGGTCTGAAGATCGCCCTCACCACTCTCAACACCGGCCGCCTCTCGCTGCCCGCCATGTGCGCGGGCGCGGGCAAGTGGTGCCTGCGCATCGCCCGCCAGTGGTCGGAGTCCCGCGTCCAGTGGGGCAGGCCCATCGCCAAGCACGAGGCCGTCGGCAGCAAGATCTCCTTCATCGCCGCCACCACCTTCGCCCTGGAGGCGGTGCTCGACCTCTGCTCCCAGATGGCCGACGAGGACCGCCGCGACATCCGCATCGAGGCCGCCCTGGCCAAGCTCTACGGCAGCGAGATGGCCTGGCGGATCGCGGACGAACTCGTCCAGATCCGCGGGGGGCGCGGCTTCGAGACCGCCGACTCGCTGGCCGCCCGCGGCGAGCGCGGCGTCCCCGCCGAACAGCTCCTGCGCGACCTGCGCATCAACCGCATCTTCGAGGGCTCCACGGAGATCATGCATCTGCTCATCGCCCGCGAGGCGGTGGACACCCACCTCAAGGTCGCCGGCGACCTGGTCGACCCGGAGTCCAGCATGGCCGAGAAACGGCACGCCGCGCTGGCCGCCGCCCGCTTCTACGCCCGCTGGCTGCCGAAGCTGGCCGCGGGCAAGGGGCAGATCCCGTTCTCCTACGCCGCGTTCCGCCGCCGCGACCACCCCGACCTGGCCGTCCATCTGCGCTACGTGGAACGGGCGGCCCGCAAGCTGGCCCGCTCCACCTTCTACGCCATGTCCCGCTGGCAGGGCGGCCTGGAGTCCCGGCAGTCCTTCCTGGGGCGGATCGTGGACATCGGGGCCGAACTGTTCGCCATGAGCGCCGCCTGCGTGCGCGCCGAACGCCTGCGCGTCCGCACCGACCACGGAGGCCCCGCCTACGAACTCGCCGACGCCTTCTGCCGCCAGGCACACCTGCGGGTGGAGACCCTGTTCCGCGACCTGTGGCACAACACCGACACCGCGGACCGGCTGATCACCACCCACGTGCTCGCCGACGAGTACACCTGGCTGGAGGAGGGCATCCTCGATCCCTCCACCCCCGGCCCCTGGATCGCCGGCACCGCACCGCCCGGGCCCGGCACCGACACCGTCCGGAAGAACGTCCACCGGCCCATCCCCTGACGGCGGGCGCCCTTCCCGGCCCTCAGCCCTGGTGGATGCGGATCGCGGTGTGGACGGCGATCAGCAGCACACAGAGCGGGATGGCCAGGCGGTAGAGCAGCTTGGCGATCCAGGTCACGGCCTCGGAGCGGACATCCGGCCGCTGCCGCCCGGAGACCAGGGTGAGGACCCCGGCGACCACCGCCAGGACCAGCCCGACGACCGACAGGGCAGGCACGCCGCCGGGTGTCTCCCCGATGGTCCTCAGCGCGTCCCAGTAGGTCTCGCCCGTCTGGTCCGTCCGGGTCGTCACGTCCCGGTGGAAGGCCACCAGCTCGGCGATCGCGGTGAGGGCGAGGACGGCCGAGACGCCCGCGGCGGCCAGCGCCGAGACCGGCACGGCCAGCGCTCCCCGGCGCTCCCCGGAGGACGGCCGGGCGGCCGCCGCCGGCCCCCGCCG
>NZ_WTLH01000114.1 GCF_011421595.1 Streptomyces sp. YIM 98790
CGCGGTCGCCGGTGGCGGCGGGCGGCACGGCGGGCGTGCGCGCGCCGCCGTCCGCGGCCGGCGAGGGCATCTCGTCGGCCTGGACCGCGTGGACACGGTCGGGCGAGGAGCCGCGGCCCGGTGGGCCGCTCAGCCCCGCGTCGCCTGTCGCGCTGCCTTCCCTCTTGAAACGTCCCTGCACTTTAGCGTCGCAACCTCTGGACCAGGCGCCTCGCCGCGCGCGGCGTGACGGTATCGAGCCGGAAGCCCCGGGTGCTTCCGACGGTCGTGGACAACCGGCGCGTCTCCCTGTTCGGCCGTGGTGCGGAGCGGGCCGTTCGCCCGCTGCATCGGCCGTATGTCTCGCGGCGGTCCGTGGAATTCCAGCACAGTGCCGAGACCTCCAACAAGGGCTCGGGACACTCCCGTGACATCTTTGACCCTGTGCGCGGAGCTCATCACCCTGTGTGGAGCGCGGGGAGCGGAAGCACGGCGGCAAACCGGGCGTTTGCCCAGCTCCGTTCCGGATGCTGGACATGACCTTGCCTTGCCCGGGGCTCGCACCGTGCGGACGGATCGGCAGGGGAACCGGCGATTCCGTCCTGGTCCGTCCCGTTTTGACACGTGAGGCCCCCTGCCGGAATCATCCCTTTTGCGGGGGCTCCGGTGAGGAAACTCACACGGGGGTGGTGAGCCGTTGTGCGGCGGCGCCGGCAATGCACCGCCTACCCTCGGAGGTCTACGGCTGTACAGAACGGCCGGATGTGTCAAGGCCCCGTCAAGGACCACACAAGAGGACAACTCCGTGAAGACCACCATTCCGATGCGGATGCTCGCCAACCCCCGCCGCACCACCCTGGTGCATCTGGAGAGCGCCGACGAGCTCAAGCCGTCGGTGGCGGCCCGGCGCCCGTCGGCGGAGCTGCCCAGCAGCACCGCCAACCCGGCGCGCACCGTCCTTGTGGAAACCCCCGTGACAACGGCTGACAACGGCGTCATGACCGGCTGAGCGCTGCGCCGGGCGACCGGCGCACCGCCGCACAAGGCCCCCGCCGGGCACTCTGGCACGGCGGGGGCCTTCGCGTGCGCCGCGTCCCACGCTGCGGACAGGCGGACCGGGCGGGACCGGCGGAACGGGACCGGCGGAACGGGACCGGCGGAACGGGGCCGGCGGAACGGGGCCGGCGGGCTCAGCCCTGCCAGCTGTGCGGGGCGCGGAAACCGGGGGTGCGCTCCAGGCGGCGCCAGCCGGCCGTGGAACGGCCGTCCCGGCCCGCGGCGGCGCGGTCGTCGTCCGCTCCGCCGGCCGCCTGGGCCCGGGCCAGCAGCAGCGCGGTGACGGCGGCCAGCTCCTCCTCGCTGGCCTCTCCCTTCTCCACACGGACGAGTCGGGGGTCGGTGCTCATGGCCCTCTCCTTCACATGGCGCTCTGGTGGCCGGACGGTCACTGGGGCGGGTTGCCGTGCTTGCGGGACGGCAGGTCGGCGTGCTTGCTGCGGAGCATGGCCAGCGAGCGGATCAGCACCTCACGGGTCTCGGCCGGGTCGATCACGTCGTCGACCAGGCCGCGCTCTGCCGCGTAGTAGGGATGCATCAGCTCCGACTTGTACTCCTTGACCAGCCGGGCGCGGGCGGCGTCCGGGTCGTCCGCCGCGGCGATCTGGCGCCGGAAGATCACATTGGCCGCACCCTCCGCGCCCATCACCGCGATCTCGTTGGTGGGCCAGGCGAAGGTCAGGTCGGCGCCGATGGACTGGGAGTCCATGACGATGTACGCGCCGCCGTAGGCCTTGCGCAGCACCACCGAGATCCGCGGCACCGTGGCGTTGCAGTAGGCGTACAGCAGCTTGGCGCCGTGGCGGATGATCCCACCGTGCTCCTGGTCCACTCCGGGGAGAAAGCCGGGGACGTCCAGCAGGGTGAGGATCGGGATGTTGAAGGCATCGCACATCTGCACGAAGCGGGCGGCCTTCTCCGAGGCGTGGATGTCCAGCACCCCGGCCAGCGACTGCGGCTGGTTGGCCACGATGCCCACCACATGGCCGTCCATCCGCGCCAGCGCGCAGATGATGTTGCCCGCCCAGCGCTCGTGGACCTCCAGGTACTCCCCGTCGTCCACCAGCTCCTCGATCACCTGCCGCATGTCGTAGGGCCGGTTGCCGTCGGCGGGCACCAGGTCCAGCAGGGAGTCGGTGCGCCGCTCCACCGGGTCCTCGGTGGTCTGGGCCGGCGGGTTCTCCCGGTTGTTCTGCGGCAGCAGGGAGAGCAGGTAGCGGACCTCCTCCAGGCAGCTCTCCTCGTCGTCGTAGATGAAGTGGGCCACCCCGGAGGTGGCGGCGTGCACATCGGCGCCGCCCAGCCCGTTGTGGGTGATGTCCTCGCCGGTGACCGCCTTGACCACGTCCGGGCCGGTGATGAACATCTGCGAGGTCTCGCGGACCATGAAGACGAAGTCGGTCAGGGCCGGGGAGTAGGCGGCGCCGCCCGCGCAGGGGCCCATCATCACCGAGATCTGCGGGATGACCCCGGAGGCCCGGGTGTTGCGCTGGAAGATGCCGCCGTAGCCGGCCAGCGCGGAGACGCCCTCCTGGATCCGGGCGCCGGCGCCGTCGTTGAGGGACACCAGCGGCGCCCCGGCGGCGATGGCCATGTCCATGATCTTGTGGATCTTGGTGGCGTGGGCCTCGCCCAGCGCCCCGCCGAAGATCCGGAAGTCGTGCGCGTAGACGAACACCGTCCGGCCGTGCACGGTGCCCCAGCCCGTGATCACGCCGTCCGTGTACGGCCGCTTGGCCTCCAGGCCGAAGCCGGTGGCACGGTGCCGGCGAAGCGGCTCCACCTCACGGAAGGTTCCCTCGTCGAGCAGCAGTTCGATGCGCTCGCGCGCGGTCAGCTTGCCCCGGGCGTGCTGCGCCGCCGTGGCCTTCTCCCCCGGACCCCGGACGACCTGCTCACGGATCGCATGCAGCTCGGCCACCCGGCCGCGGGCGTCGGTTTCCGCCGGCGCTTCCGGGGCCACTGTCTGAGCGTGATCGGTCATGTATAGACCCTACGAAATGGGATGCCCGGAGCTCCTCGTCAGATTCGTACAGTCTCCGCCGCGTTTTGATGGTCCTGCCGGACAGAACCGGCGGCCCCGACTCCAGAAGTTCTCCGGACCGTACAGTGCTGGAGGGGCAGGCGTTATGGGGTTTCCATAAAACCCGCCCATCGCGTCACACCGGGCACCCGCGGACCGCCGCGCCGCGCCGCCCGGCCGGTTCACTCCGACGGCACGAGTCCGGCCCGCAGCAGGCCGTAGGTGTAGGCATCGTCCAAAGCCTGCCACGAGGCGGCGATCACATTCCCCGCCACGCCCACCGTCGACCACTCCCCGGTGCCGTCACTGGTGGTGACCAGAACCCGGGTGGTGGAGGAGGTGCCCTGGGTCCCCTCCAGAATGCGGACCTTGTAGTCCACCAGCTGGAGCCGGGCCAGATGCGGGAAGAACCGCTCCAGTCCGGCCCGCAGCGCCCGGTCCAGGGCGTTGACCGGGCCGTTGCCCTCCCCGGCGGAGACGATCCGCTCGCCCTTCACGCGCAGCTTGACGATGGCCTCGTTGGCCACGGTGCCGTCGGTGCGCTGGTCGGTGATGGTGCGCCAGCCCTCCAGCCGGAAGAAGCGGCGGGAGCGGCCCTGCACCTCGTCGCGGAGCAGCAGTTCGAAGGAGGCGTCGGCGGCCTCGTAGGTGTAGCCCTGGAGCTCGCGCTCCTTGACCCGGTCCACGATCCGGCCGACCAGCTCGCGGTTGCCCGAGCCGGACAGGTCGTAGCCCAGTTCCTTGCCCTTGAGCTCCACGGAGGCCCGGCCTGCCATGTCGGAGACCAGCATCCGCATGGAGTTGCCGACCAGCTCCGGGTCGATGTGCTGGTAGAGGTCCGGATTGACCTTGATGGCGGAGGCGTGCAGCCCGGCCTTGTGGGCGAAGGCGGAGACCCCGACATAGGGCTGGTGGGTGGCCGGGGTGAGATTGACCACCTCGGCGATGGCGTGCGAGATGCGGGTCATCTCCTTCAGCGCGCCCTCCGGCAGCACCTTGCGGCCGTACTTCAGCTCCAGGGCGGCGACCACCGGGAAGAGGTTGGCGTTGCCGACCCGCTCGCCGTAGCCGTTGGCGGTGCACTGCACATGGGTGGCGCCGCCGTCCACCGCGGCCAGCGTGTTGGCCACCGCGCAGCCGGTGTCGTCCTGGGCGTGGATGCCCAGCCGGGCGCCGGTGTCGGCCAGCACGGTGCGCACCACGGCCTGCACCTGGGCGGGCAGCATGCCGCCGTTGGTGTCGCACAGCACCACCACCTCGGCACCGGCGGAGTGCGCGGTGCGCACCACCTCCTTGGCGTACTCCGGATTGGCGGCGTAGCCGTCGAAGAAGTGCTCGCAGTCCACGAACACCCGGCGTCCCTGCTCCCGCAGGTGCGCCACGGTGTCGCCGATCATGGCGAGGTTCTCCTCCAGGGTGGTGCGCAGCGCCTGGGCGACATGGGCGTCGTGCGACTTGGCCACCACGCAGACCACCGGGGCGCCGGAGTCCAGCAGGGCACGGACCTGGGGGTCGCCGGCCGCGGTGGTGCCGGCCTTGCGGGTGGCGCCGAAGGCCACCAGCCGGGCGTGACGGAAATCGATCTCCCGGCGGGCCCGCTGGAAGAACTCGGTGTCCCGGGGATTGGCGCCCGGCCAGCCGCCCTCGATGAAGCCGACCCCGAACTCGTCCAGGAAGCGGGCGATGGTCAGCTTGTCGGCGACGGTGAGGTTGATGCCCTCGCGCTGGGCGCCGTCGCGCAGCGTGGTGTCGAAGACGTGGAAGTCGTCCCGCCCGGGGCGGGCTGGGGCGTCCGGGGCGGTATCCGAGGCGTCGGTGCTCATGGGCCGTGTGACTCCTGTCGGGAGGGTGCCGGAAAACGAAAAGACCCCTCGCGGATGCGAGAGGTCTGCGCGCGGGTCGACGGCAAGGTGTTCCGCTGCCGCCGGAAGTACGGCGATTCAGCGGTCACTGCGGACCGGCGCGCTGTCACCGATAATCATGGTGAACGAGTGCACGGTGGGAGTGTCCCACAACGGGACGGGCGGCTGCATCCACCACCCGCCCCGTCTCACCATCCGGACAGAGGCCCCTGGGCGGTACGACGGCATGGTCGTAGGGCCGTACGGCCCTACGACCGTGGGATCGTCAGACGATGCGGTGCATCCAGCCGTGGGTGTCCTCGGCACGGCCGGTCTGGACGGCCAGCAGCCGCTCACGCATCTGCAGGGTCACCGGGCCGGGCTCGCCGCTGCCCACCGTCCAGGACGCACGGCGCGACTTCACCGCGCCGACCGGGGTGATCACCGCGGCGGTGCCGCAGGCGAACACCTCGGAGAGCGAGCCGTCGGCGTTGCCCTCGCGCCAGTCGTCGGTGGACAGCCGCACCTCGGCGGTGGGGTAGCCCAGGTCCTCGGCCACCTGGAGCAGGGAGAGCCGGGTGATGCCGGGCAGCAGGGTGCCGGTCAGCTCCGGCGTCTCGATGACCGCGTCCGCGCCGCTGCCGCGCACGAAGTACAGGTTCATGCCGCCCATCTCCTCGATCCAGCGGCGCTCCACGGCGTCCAGCCAGACCACCTGGTCGCAGCCCTGCTGGGCGGCCTCGGCCTGGGCGACCAGCGAGGCGGCGTAGTTGCCCGCGCACTTGGCCTCGCCGGTGCCGCCGGGGGCGGCGCGCACATACTCCTCGGAGAGCCAGACGGTGACCGGCTTGACACCACCGGCGAAGTAGGCGCCGGCCGGGGAGGCGATCACCATGAACAGGTACTCGTTGGCCGGCTTGACACCCAGTCCCACCTCGTTGGCGAACATGAACGGCCGCAGGTAGAGGGACTGTTCGCCCTGGCCCGGCACCCACGCCCGGTCCTGCCGCACCAGCAGGTCGATGGCCTCCACGAAGGTCTCCACGGGCAGCTCGGGCATGGCCATCCGGCGGGCCGAGCGCTGGAAGCGGCGGGCGTTCTCCTCCGGGCGGAAGGTGGCCACTCCGCCGTCCGGCTGCCGGTACGCCTTCAGCCCCTCGAAGATGGACTGCGCGTAGTGCAGGGTCATGTTCGCCGGGTCCATCTCCAGCGGGGCGTACGGGCGCAGCTGTGCGTCGTGCCAGCCGCGGCCCTCGGTCCACCGGATGGTGACCATGTGGTCGGTGAAGTGGCGGCCGAAGCCGGGGCTGGCGAGGATGGCCTCGCGCTCGGCGTCCGGGAGGGTGTGGGCGGAGGGCTTGAGGTCGAACTCGATCCGCGGGGTCGTCATGTGTGCGCGTCCTTCGCTGTACTGGTCGGGCGGACCGCGCTCCCCCGGAGGTCTCGGCGCGCCGGCCGGCCGGCGGTAGTAGGACGTCCAAGCACTGGGGTAGACGGCGGCCCCGTCTGATTATCGCGCGGGGCGGGCGCCATGCACCCGGTGCGGGGGAATCGGCGGCCCGGAGTTCGGGCGGTGCTGCGGGAACGGAACGGGTCGGACGAGGGTGGGACCTGTCCCGATACTGGCACCGGACCGCCGGATTGCCCAGCGGCCCGGAACCGGCCGCTGGGCTGGGGTGGCAGCCGGCCGGCTAGCCGGATACCCGCGCGGCCAGCGCGTCGCCGATCTGGTCCGTGGTGCGCGCGGTGGCGGCGGAACGGGCGGCGAGGTCGGCGGTGACCGCCTCCTCGATGCGGGCGGCCTCGGCGTGGTACCCGAGGTGGCCCAGCAGGAGGGCGACGGAGAGCACGGTGGCGGTGGGGTCGGCCTTGCCGGTGCCCGCGATGTCCGGGGCGGAGCCGTGCACCGGCTCGAACATCGAGGGGAAGGCGCCGGCCGGGTTGATGTTCCCGGAGGCGGCCAGGCCGATGCCGCCGGTGATGGCGGCGGCGAGGTCGGTGAGGATGTCGCCGAACAGGTTGTCGGTGACGATCACGTCGAACCGCTCGGGCTGGGTGACCATGAAGATGGTGGCGGCGTCGACGTGCAGGTAGTCGGTGGTCACCTCGGGGTATTCGCGGCCGATCCGCTCGACCGTGCGGCTCCACAGGTGGCCGGCGTGCACCAGGACGTTGTTCTTGTGCACCAGGGTGAGCTTCTTGCGCGGGCGGGTCCGGGCGCGCTCGAAGGCGTCGCGGACCACGCGCTCCACGCCGTAGGCGGTGTTCAGGGAAACCTCGGTGGCGACCTCGGCGGGGGTGCCGGTGCGCATCGAGCCGCCGTTGCCCACGTACGGGCCCTCGGTGCCCTCGCGGACCACCACGAAGTCGATCTGCGGGTCGCCGGCCAGCGGGCTCGCCGTGTTCGGGAAGAGGCGGCTGGGGCGGAGGTTGATGTAGTGGTCGAAGGAGAAGCGCAGCTTCAGCAGCAGACCGCGCTCCAGCACGCCGGAGGGCACGGAGGGGTCGCCGATCGCGCCCAGCAGGATCGCGTCATGGCTCCGCAGCCGCTCCAGCTCGTCGTCCGGGAGGGTCTCGCCGGTGGCGTGCCAGCGCTGGGCGCCGAGTCGGTATTCGGCGGTCTCCAGCTTGACGTCGGAGGGGAGGACCGCGCCGAGGACCTTCAGTCCCTGGGCGACCACCTCCGGGCCGATGCCGTCACCGGGAATCACCGCGAGATTGATGCTGCGAGCCATGGGGGGACCCTAACGCCGTCCCAGCTTCCGGTCCGGCCCCGTCCACCATGCGGACCTCGACGGGGCCCGGGGCGACCGGTCGCGGGGGGCGCGGTCAGGCGGCGGCGAGGCCGCCGTTGTCCCGGCGGTCCAGGGCGCGCTGCAGCGCGGCGGCGGCCTGCTTGCGGGCCGCGGCGGCGTCCGGTCGGGCGGTGTGACGGCGACGGGTCTTGGGGGCGGCGGCGACGGGCATGGGACAGCTCCTTGGATCTGCGTCGGCAGGGTGGCATCGGGAACCTGACGAGCAGCCGGAAAGGGCGGGGGCGCAGGGTGCGGCGGGGGTCTCCCGGAATGGCACCGCGCCGGACTCCGCCGACGCTGATGGAGCGTGACGATCGGCTTTCCACAAAAGTAGCCGCCGGAAGCAGTGATGTCTGCCCAAATACTTGACCGTCCTAGTATGTGGACAGTGAGCCCCCTCACGCCCCGGGCGCACCCCCGCCCCTGTGGCTCCGCGGCCGCCTGCGGCGCTCCCGGCGGAGGATGCCGCTGAGCCCGCCCCTGTGGCGGGGCGGGCGGGACGCGCAGCGCCCTTCGGCCGGGAGCGGCGGGGCGGCGGGGCGGGGCGGCCGCCCCGCCGCCCGGGCGTGTCACCCCATGTGGGGGTAGCGGTAGTCGGTCGGCGGGGCCAGGTTCTCCTTGATGGCGCGGGTCTGGGTCCAGCGCATCAGGTTCTGCTTGGCACCGGCCTTGTCGTTGGTGCCGGAGGCCCGTCCGCCGCCGAAGGGCTGCTGCCCGACCACCGCGCCGGTCGGCTTGTCGTTGATGTAGAAGTTGCCGGCCGCGTAGCGCAGCGTCTCGCAGGCCTCGGCGATGGCCGCGCGGTCGCGGGCGACCACCGCGCCGGTCAGCCCGTACGGCGCCACCGACTCCATCTGGGCGAGCACCTCCCGGTACTTCGCGCCGTCGCCGTCGTCGGTGTCGTCGTAGACGTGGACGGCCACGACCGGCCCGAAGTACTCGGTGGTGAAGACCTCGTTCTCCGGGTCGGAGCAGACGATCACGGTCGGGCGGACGTAGTAGCCCACCGAGTCGTCGTACTCGCCGCCGGCCACGATCTCGCAGCTCGGGTCGGTCCGGGCCCGGTCGATGGCGGCCTTGCTCTTGGCGAACGCCCGCTCGTCGATCACCGCGGACATGAAGTGGGACAGCTCGGTGACCGGCCCCATGGACAGCCCTTCCACCTCGGCGACGAGCTCCTCCCGGAGGCCGTTGTCCCACAGCGAGGCGGGGAGGTACGCACGGGAGAGCGCCGAGCACTTCTGGCCCTGGTACTCGAAGGCGCCGCGGGTGATGGCGGTGCGCAGCACCGCCGGATCGGCCGAGGAGTGCGCGACCAGGAAATCCTTGCCGCCGGTCTCTCCGACCAGCCGCGGATAGGTCCGGTAGTGGGCGATGTTCTCGCCGACCGTCCGCCACAGCCGCTGGAAGGTGGCGGTGGAGCCGGTGAAGTGGATGCCGGCCAGATCCCGGTGGCGCAGCGCCACCTCGGAGACGGCCAGCCCGTCACCGGTGAGCAGGTTGATCACGCCCGGCGGCAGTCCCGCCTCCTCCAGCAGCTCCATCAGCAGCACCGCGGCCCGGGTCTGGGTGGGCGAGGGCTTCCAGATCACCACATTGCCCATCAGCGCCGGAGCGGTGGGCAGGTTGCCGGCGATGGCGGAGAAGTTGAACGGGGTGATGGCGTAGACGAAGCCCTCCAGCGGGCGGTGGTCCAGCCGGTTCCACACCCCCCGCTCGTTGGTCACCGGCTGTTCGGCCAGGATCTCCCGGGCGTAGTGGACATTGAACCGCCAGAAGTCGACAAGCTCGCAGGGCGTGTCGATCTCGGCCTGCTGCACGGTCTTGGACTGGCCGAGCATGGTGGCGGCGGCCACCCGCTCCCGCCAGGGGCCGGCCAGCAGCGCGGCGGCGCGCAGGAAGACCGCGGCGCGCTCGTCGAAGGGCAGCGCACGCCAGGCGGGCGCGGCGGCCAGCGCGGCCTCGATGGCGTCCCTGGCGTCCTGCTCGGTGGCGTTGGCGAAGGTGCCGAGCACCTTCTTGTGGTCGTGCGGCTGCACCACGTCGAAACGCTGGCCGCCGCCCATGCGCTTGACGCCGCCGATGGTCAGCGGCAGCTCGGCCGGGTTCTCGGCGAGCTCCCTGAGCTGCTGCTCAAGGCGGGCGCGCTCCGGGGTGCCGGGCGCGTAGGTGTGCACCGGCTCGTTGACCGGCGCGGGTACCTGGGTCACGGCGTCCATGGCCTCGGGCTCCTTCGGGGTGGGGGTTGTCGGCGGTTGCGGGGTCAGTGGCGGGTGGCCAGCGACCGCAGGAAGAAGGCGAGATTGGCGGGCCGCTCGGCCAGCCGCCGCATGAAGTAGCCGTACCAGTCGCTGCCGTACGGCACGTAGACGCGCATCCGGTGTCCGAGGGCGGCCAGCCGGAGCTGTTCGTTCTCCCGGATGCCGTAGAGCATCTGGAACTCGTACTCGTCCGTCTTGCGGCCGTGGCGGCGGGCCAGCTCCTGGGCGACGGCCACCATCCGCGGGTCGTGGGTGGCGATCATGGGGTAGCCCCGGCCGGCCATCAGGATGCGCAGGCACCGCACATAGGCCCGGTCCACCTGGTGCCTGTCCTGGTGGGCGACGGCCGCGGGCTCCTTGTAGGCGCCCTTGACCAGCCGCACCCGGGAGCCCTCCCCGGCCAGTGCGCGGGCGTCCTCCTCGGTACGGAAGAGGTAGGACTGCAGCACGGCACCGGTGGCCGGGAAGCGGCGGCGCAGCTGGGCCAGGACCGCCAGCGTGGAGTCCACCGTGGTGTGGTCCTCCATGTCCAGGGTGACACAGGTGCCGGCCTCGGCGGCGGCCTCGGCCACGCGCTCGGCATTGCGCAGGGCGATGTCGTGGCCGCCGGGCAGCGCCTGGCCGAGGGCCGAGAGCTTCACCGACAGCTCGGCGCGTTCGCCCAGCCCCTCCGAGCGCAGCGCCTCGGCCAGCGCCAGACAGGCGTCGCGGGCGCGCAGCGCCTGGGAGGGGTCGGTGACGTCCTCGCCCAGGTGGTCCAGGGTGACCGTCAGGCCGCGGCCGGTGAGGGTGCGCACCGCCGCCAGGGCCTGGTCCAGCCGCTCTCCGGCGATGAAGCGGTCCACCACCGGGCGGGTGACCGGAGCCGCGGAGACGGCGCGGCGGATGGTGTCGCTGCGCGCCGCGGCGAGCAGCACGGGTCCGAGCATCGGGCACCTCCGGGCAGGGAGAAGCGGCAGGTGAGCTACCCGAGAACCTAAGAATGTCGCGGATCGCCGCCTATCGACAGTTGTCTGGCATTCGTGCGCAGGATCTCAGACATCTGTATGAAGAACGGTGGCGGATGCCGCAGAATGGGTGAGCACACCCAGGGACGGACGGCGGCATGCGCGAGGAGTACCAGAGACTGACAGACGAGGTCTCGGCCCTGCTGGGCACGCCCGCGACGCTGGAAGGGCGGGACTTCGGGCTGATCGCCTTCGCCGCGCACGACAGCGAGGACGAGCGGGCGCTGGACCCGGTGCGGGCCCGTTCCATCCTGCGGCGCGGCTCCACCCCGGCGGTGCGGGAGTGGTTCGAGAGCTTCGGCATCACCCGGGCGCGCGGACCGGTGCGCATCCCGCCGGATCCGGCGGCCGGGGTGCTGCACGGCCGGATCTGCCTGCCGGCCCGGCACGGCGGCGTGGTGCACGGCTACCTCTGGCTGCTGGACGACGGCGCGCTGGGGCTGGACGACCCGCGGCTGCGGGAGGCCATGGACACCGCCGCCCGGGTCGGGGATCTGCTGGCCGCGGACGCGCGGGCGGGCGCCCGGCTGGGCGACCTGCTGGCGGCGCTGCTGACCGCGCCACCGGGCGCGGTACCGGCCGCCGCGGAGGCGCTGGCCGCGGGCGCCTCACCGGCCCTGACCGGTCCGCTGGCCCTGGTCGCTCTCACCCCGTGGCACGCGGACGGCGGGCCGGAGGCCACCCCGGCCGCCGTGCCGGGGCTGGTCACCGCCACGGTGCCGGCAGGGCTGGAGCCGCCGGGCTCCCCGGCGCCGCTGGCGGTCCTGGTGCGGCTGCGCGCCGCGGACAGTCCGGCCCCGGCCCGGTCGGTGGCCGAGCGGCTGCGGGCCTGGGCGGGCGACGGACCGGTGGCCGGGATCGGCGCGGCGGTCACCGCGCCGGGCGGGCTGGCGGATCTGCCGGAGGCCTGGCGGCAGGCCACCGCCGCGGCGCGTGCCGCCCGGGCCGAACCGCGGCTCGGCCCGGTGGCCCACTGGGCGGAGCTGGGTCCCTACCGCCTGCTCACCGCCCTGCCCGCGGAACTGCCGCCGGACGAGTCGGTGCGGCGTCTGCTGTCCCCGGCCCACGCCGGGCTGGCGCACACCGCCGAGGTGTATCTGGACTGCGCCGGGCAGGCCGCGCGGGCCGCCGCCGCGCTGGGCATCCACCGGCAGACGCTCTACTACCGCCTGTCCCGGATCGAGGCGCTCACCGGCCTGTCCCTGGACGGCGGCGAGGACCGGCTGCTGCTGCACCTCGCCCTGAAGACCGCCCGCCTCTCCCCGGCCGCTCCGTCCTGATACGGGGACGGGCCGCCTGATGCGCGGACGGGCACGGACGGCGGTGGTGCCGGCGGCCTCCGGCCGGCCCGTGCTCCGGCCGGAGGCCGCCGGCCATGACCGGGAACGTGCCCCTCGGCACCACCACGCCGTCGGCGTCGCCGGGCTGGACGGCCTGCCCGGGTTCCGCGGAAGGAGACGGCCGGACCGGCCCGCCCCGGGGGGACGGACGGGCCGGTCCGGTGCCGTGGGCCGCCGGGCCACTGGGGAGGGAGACCCGGCGGCCCGGTTCAGCCACCCACGCGGACCGGAAACGTCTCGATGGCGGCGGCCGGGGAATCCCCGCCCGAGGGGCCGGAGGACTCGGCGAGCCCCTCGGCCCCGGTGTGATCCGGCCGGGCCCGGGGACCGTCCGGCCCGGTGTGCGCGGGGCCCACGGTCGGCGTGAGCTGCCCGTTCGGCTCCAGGATGTCCGCGGGGGCGTCCGTGCAGGCGAAGGCGGCAGCCCCGGCCGACGAAGGACGGGAGAACGCGGTGCCGGACCCGGGGAGCCCGGCCGCGGGAGCGGGGGCAGGGGCCGCGGCGCGGGCGGCGGCAGGAGCCGTGGCGGTGCCGCCGGCCGCCGGCAGGGACGCACAGAGCCCGGTGGTGACCGTCGCGCGGGAGAGCATGCGGACCCCCTCGGGCTCGTCCGGCTTGCCGGCGGCCGGACGCCGGGCCCGCCGGGGACGCGCGCCGATGGCGCGCCCCCGGCGGCCGGCCCCTCGGCCACGTTCTGTGAGCAATACTCCCCATCCGGGTGAGGGATATCCCTCTCTGACCACTTTCGGGGGAAATTGTCATACCGTACGGACGGTTCCGGCGTGCTCACCGGACGCAGGACGCACCGGAAGCAGGACGCACCGGAAGCAGGAACGGCCGGACCCCCGGTCCGGGGAATCCGGGCCGGGGGTCCGCCGCGCCGTCGTCCCGCGGAGGCCGCCGCTCAGTTGTCGGTGAGGTCCACCACGCGGGCGGAGGAGGCGCCGATCTCCTCGGCGATCTCGGCAAGCACCCCGGACGGGATGGTCTCGTCCACGGTGAGCGCGATCAGCGCGTCCCCGCCCTCGGTGAGCCGGGCCACCTGCATGCCCGCGATGTTGACCCCGGCGTCGCCCAGCATCCGGCCCAGCGTGCCGACCACACCCGGGCGGTCGGTGTAGCGGAAGAAGGCCATGTGCTCGGCGACCGCCAGGTCGAGGGTGTAGTCGTCGATCCCGACGATCTTCTGCAGATGCTTGGGACCGGCCAGGGTGCCGGCCACCGAGACCTCCTCGCCGCTGGTCAGGGTGCCGCGCACGGTGACCATGTTGCGGTGGTCCGGGGACTCCGAAGAGGTGGTCAGCCGCACCTCCACGCCGCGCTCCTGGGCGAACAGCGGAGCGTTGACGTAGGACACCGTCTCCGCCACCACGTCCTCGAACACGCCCTTGATGGCGGAGAGTTCCAGCACCTTGACGTCGTGCTGGGTGATCTCGCCACGCACCTCGACATCCAGCCGCTGCGCCACCTCGCCGGACAGCGCGGTGAAGATCCGGCCCAGCTTCTCGGCCAGCGGCAGACCCGGCTTGACGTCCTCGGCGATCACGCCGCCCTGGATGTTGACCGCGTCCGGCACCAGTTCACCGGCGAGCGCCAGCCGCACCGACCTGGCCACCGAGATGCCCGCCTTCTCCTGGGCCTCGCCGGTGGAGGCGCCCAGATGCGGGGTGACCACCACGTTGTCGAACTCGAACAGCGGGGAGTCGGTGCACGGCTCCTTGGCGAAGACGTCCAGCCCGGCGCCGGCCACCCGGCCCTCCTTCAGGGCGCTGGCCAGCGCGGCCTCGTCCACGATGCCGCCGCGGGCGGCGTTGACGATCCGCACGCCGGGCTTGACCTTGTGCAGCGCCTCGTCCCCGATCAGGCCCAGCGTCTCGGAGGTCCTGGGCAGGTGGACGGTGATGAAGTCGGCGATCTCCAGCAGCTCGTCCAGGCTCATCAGCCTGGCGCCCATCTGGGCGGCCCGGGCGGGCTGGATGTAGGGGTCGTAGGCGACGATCTTCATGCCGAAGCCCGCCATGCGCTGGGCCACCAGGGCGCCGATCCGGCCCAGGCCCACCACGCCCAGGGTCTTCTCCGCCAGCTCCACGCCGGTGTATTTGCTGCGCTTCCACTCCCCGTTCTTCAGCGCGGCGTTGGCCTGCGGGATGTTCCGGGCGGTGGCGACGATCAGGCCGCAGGCCAGTTCGGCGGCGGTGACGATGTTGGACGTCGGCGCGTTGACCACCATCACGCCGGCCTTGGTGGCGGCCGCCACGTCCACGTTGTCCAGGCCCACTCCGGCGCGGGCCACCACCCGCAGCCGGCGGGCCGCGGAGATCGCCTCGGCGTCCACCTTGGTGGCGCTGCGCACCAGGATGGCGTCCACATCCCGGATGGCGGTCAGCAGGTCCTGGCGGTCCGCCCCGTCGCAGTGCCGGATCTCGAAGTCCGGGCCCAGCGCGTCCACGGTGGCGGGGGAGAGCTCTTCAGCGATGAGTACGACGGGCTTGCTCACTTGGATCTGGTCCTCGCTTGTCCTCTGCGGTGGCCGCGTCCCGACGGCCGGTGGCGATGGAGGTCGTAGGCAGCCGCGTGTGAAGACGCACGACGCTGTGAGCCTGTGACGCGCTTGGGTGCAGTGTAACGGCGCGGCGGCGCAGCGGAACCGCTGCCCGGAGGCGTCCGGCCGGGCGTGGAGCGCCGGTACGGCGGCAGCCCGCCGGGCCCCGGCCGCGCGTGGTGCGGTGCACGGCCGGGGCCCGGTGGCGGGGGCTCACTCCTCGTCGTTCACCCAGCTCATCAGCTTGCGCAGCTCCTTGCCCGTGGTCTCCAGCAGGTGCTCGGCGTCGGCGTCCTTGTACTCGTTGTACTTCGGCAGGCCGGACTGGTACTCGGCCATCCAGCGCTTGGCGAAGGAGCCGTCCTGGATCTCGCCCAGCACCTTCTTCATCTCGGCCTTGGTGGCGTCGGTGATGATCCGCGGGCCGGTGACGTAGTCGCCCCACTCGGCGGTCTCCGAGACCGACCAGCGCATCTTGGACAGGCCGCCCTCGTACATCAGGTCGACGATGAGCTTCAGCTCGTGCAGGCACTCGAAGTAGGCGATCTCCGGCTGGTAGCCGGCCTCGACCAGGGTCTCGAAGCCGGCCTTGACCAGGGCGGAGGCACCGCCGCACAGCACCGCCTGCTCGCCGAAGAGGTCCGTCTCGGTCTCCTCGGTGAAGGTGGTCTTGATCACGCCGGCCCGGGTGCCGCCGATGCCCTTGGCGTAGGACAGGGCCAGGTCGAAGCCCTTGCCGGTGGCGTCCTGCTCGACGGCCACGATGCACGGCACGCCGCGGCCCTCCTCGAACTGGCGGCGCACCAGGTGGCCCGGGCCCTTGGGGGCGACCATGCAGACGTCCACGTTGGCCGGCGGCTTGATGAAGCCGAACCGGATGTTGAAGCCGTGCCCGAAGAACAGCGCGTCGCCGTCCTTCAGGTTGTCCTTCACGGACTCCTCGTAGACCTTGGACTGGACCGGGTCCGGGACCAGGATCATGATCACGTCGGCCTCGGCGGCGGCCTCGGCGGGGGTGACCACGCGCAGGCCCTGCTCCTCCGCCTTCACCTTGGAGGCGGAGCCCTCGGGCAGGCCGACCCGGACATCGACGCCCGAGTCGCGCAGCGACAGCGCGTGGGCGTGGCCCTGGCTGCCGTAACCGAGGACCGCCACCTTGCGGCCCTGGATGATGGACAGGTCGGCGTCGTCGTCGTAGAACAGCTCGGCCACTTCGGTTTTCTCCTCGTATGGGTGCAGTGCGGTAGGGGTGCCGCGCGGCTGGCTCCGCCCGGCGCCGGTGTCCGCGTGCGTGCGGACACCGTATGCCGTGTGCGCGGCTGCAGGGGTCAAGGGTCTCGCCATCCGGTCGGACGCGGACCGGATCCCGGTCGGGCGGCCCGGCCCGGAAGCGGCCGAACCGGGGCCGAACCGGGCCGGGCCGGGCCGGACGTCAGGCCGAGCGCTCCAGGGCGCGCAGCGAGCGGTCGGTGATGGACCGGGCGCCGCGGCCGATGGCGATGGTGCCGGACTGGACCAGCTCCTTGATGCCGAACGGCTCCAGCATGCGCAGCATGGCGTCGAGCTTGTCGGCGCTGCCGGTGGCCTCGATGGTGACCGCCTCGGGGGCGACGTCCACCGTCTTGGCACGGAACAGCTGCACGATCTCGATGATCTGGGAGCGGGTCTCGTTGTCCGCGCGGACCTTCACCAGGACGAGTTCGCGCTGCACCGCGGTTGACGGCTCCAGCTCGACGATCTTGAGCACATTGACCAGCTTGTTGAGCTGTTTGGTGACCTGTTCCAGCGGCAGGTCCTCCACGTTGACCACGATGGTGATGCGGGAGACCTCGGGGTGTTCGGTGGTGCCGACGGCCAGGGAATCGATGTTGAAGCCCCGGCGGGAGAACAGGGAGGTGATCCGGGCCAGGACACCCGGCTTGTTCTCCACCAGGACGGAGAGCGTGTGCTTGGACATGGGGGCTGCTACCTCTGCGGACTCGGTCTCGGCGGTCTCGGCTGGTCGGATCTCGGGTCAGTCGTCCAGGTCGCCGAAGTCGGGACGGACCCCGCGGGCGGCCATGATGTCGTCGTTGGACGTGCCGGCCGCGACCATCGGCCACACCATGGCGTCCTCGTGGACGATGAAGTCCACGACCACCGGGCGGTCGTTGATGGAGTTGGCCTTCTCGATGACCGAGTCGAGATCGGCCGGGTCCTCGCAGCGCAGGCCGACGCAGCCCATGGCCTCGGCCAGCTTGACGAAGTCCGGCACCCGGGTGCCCTTCAGGTCGGGCGCCACGTCGTCCGGCCCGGAGTGCAGCGTGGTGTTGGAGTAGCGCTGGTTGTAGAACAGGGTCTGCCACTGGCGGACCATGCCCAGCGCGCCGTTGTTGATGATGGCCACCTTGACCGGCAGCCCGTTGAGCGCGGCGGTGACCAGCTCCTGGTTGGTCATCTGGAAGCAGCCGTCGCCGTCGATCGCCCAGACCGTGGCGTCCGGGCGGCCCGCCTTCGCGCCGAGCGCGGCCGGCACGGCGTAGCCCATGGTGCCCAGGCCGCCGGAGTTCAGCCAGGTGCCCGGCCGGGTGAAGTTGAGGAAGTGGGCGGCCCACATCTGGTGCTGGCCGACACCCGCCGTGTAGACGGTGTTCTCCGGGGCGAGCCGGCCGATCCGCTCGATGACCTGCTGCGGGGAGAGGCTGCCGTCCTCCGGCAGGTCGTAGCCCAGCGGGTAGGTGGTGCGCCAGCGGTCCAGCAGCTCCCGCCAGGCGCCGAAGTCGTGGGCGCGGCCGGCCGCCTGCTCCTCGCGCAGCACCGCGGACAGCTCGCGCAGCACGTCCTTGACGTCGCCGACGATCGGCACGTCCGCGGTGCGGTTCTTGCCGATCTCGGCCGGGTCGATGTCGGCGTGGACGATCTTGGCGTAGGGCGCGAAGGAGTCGATCTTGCCGGTGACCCGGTCGTCGAAGCGGGCGCCCAGCGCGATGATCAGGTCGGACTTCTGCAGTGCGGTGACGGCGGTGACCGAGCCGTGCATGCCGGGCATGCCCAGGTGCAGCGGGTGGTCGTCGGGCAGCGCGCCCAGCGCCATCAGGGTGGTGGTGACCGGCACCCCGGACAGCTCGGCCAGTTCCTTCAGCTCGGCGGAGGCGCCCGCCTTGATGACACCGCCGCCGACGTACAGCACCGGGCGGCGGGACTCGCCCAGCAGCCGGGCGGCCTCGCGGATCTGCTTGGCGTGCGGCCGGCTGACCGGCCGGTAGCCGGGCAGGTCCTGGGAGGGCGGCCAGCTGAAGGTGGTCTGCGCCTGCAGGGCGTCCTTGGCGATGTCGACCAGGACCGGGCCGGGGCGGCCGGTGGCGGCCAGGTGGAAGGCCTGGGCGATGGTGCGCGGGATCTCGGCCGGGTCGGTGACCAGGAAGTTGTGCTTGGTGACCGGCATGGTGATGCCGCAGATGTCGGCTTCCTGGAAGGCGTCGGTGCCGATCGAGGGGCTGGCCACCTGGCCGGTGATGGCGACCATCGGGACCGAGTCCATGTGGGCGTCGGCGATCGGCGTCACCAGATTGGTGGCGCCGGGGCCGGAGGTGGCCATGCAGACGCCCACCTTGCCGGTGGCGAGGGCGTAGCCGGAGGCGGCGTGGCCGGCGCCCTGCTCGTGGCGCACCAGCACGTGCCGGACCTTGGTGGAGTCCATCATCGGGTCGTAGGCGGGCAGGATGGCCCCGCCCGGGATGCCGAACACGGTGTCGGCGCCGACCGCTTCGAGGGAACGGATCAAGGACTGGGCGCCGGTCAGGCGCTCGACGGTGACGGGCTGCGGCGCGTTGGCCCGGGGGGCCCGTGGGTGTGGCTTCGGTGCCTCGGTGGCCTGCTCGGTCATCGGTTCTCTTCCCGGAGAGTGAGGGTGTGACGCTGTGCGGGTGCGGTGCGGTGCTCGGGGGCGGACGGGACGGGCCGGAGCCGGCGGGGCCGGTGGTGACCGGACCGTGCGGGGTGCTCAGCATGATGCGGGCCGCCGCTAGGGGGAGTCTCTAGAGCCTCTCCCCCGCCTGCGCGGCGGGTGCCGGTGCCGCCGTGCGGCTCCGCCGGGGTGTCCTGCCGCCGTGGATCGCCGGGCGCGGAACCCCGCGGCTGTCGCGGGGCCCGGTCACGGTCAGTCCGTGCAACAAAAAACCCCTCGTGCCGTCAGGCATGCGAGGGGGGCGCGTCGGTGCGGGCCGCGGGATGTCCGTCCCGGGGTCAGCCGACGCGCCTGCAAAGTACGAGAATTCGGGTGCGCATGGCACTGACCTTCCTCCCGCTGTGGGTCGTGTGTCAAGCGAGCCGGAGTGAAGTCTCACTATTCGGGCGTACGTGTCCGTGCGGAAGGGCGTGGGCGAGGGTCTCCCGCAGCTCCGGTTCGTCCAGCGGCTCGCCGAACGCACGGCCCTGTGCCTCGGCACAGCCCAGCGCGCGCAGCTCCTCCGCCTGCCCGGGCAGGTCCACGCCCTCGGCGGAGGTGGCCAGCCCTTCGCCGTCGGCCAGCCGGAGCAGCCCCGAGGTGAGGGTGCGCAGCGCCGGTCTCTCCGGCAGCGGCGCGACCAGCTCCCGGCCCAGCCGGACGGCGGTCAGCGGCAGCCGGTGCAGCACGGCCGGGGACGGGCCGGTGCAGCCGTAGCCGTCCAGGCAGACGGCGATGCCCAGGGTGCGCAGGTCGGTGAGGCGGCGCAGCAGTTCCGGGGCGTGCAGGCAGGCGTCCGCCTGGCGCAGCAGCAGGGTGAGCGCGGTGGGCGGGACGGCGTGCCGGTCGAGCAGGGTCTGCACGGCGCCGGGGGCCAGAACACGGTCGGCCAGCCGGGGTGCGCCGACCGGCACCCGGACCGGCAGGCCCCGGCCCTGCCGGGCGCGGCGCCCGGCCGCGGCCACCGCCTCCTCCAGCAGCCAGCGGCTGAGGTCGGCGGAGGGCTGCGGAGGGCCGCCGCGCCAGTCGGCGACCGCGGCGAGCGCGGTGATCCGGCCGTCGGCGAGGGCGGCGACGGGCTGGTGCAGCAGCCGGAAGCCGCCGCTGTAGGCCCGCACCGGGCTGCCCGGCAACGGCTCCGCCGGGGGGCGCGCGGCTCCCGCCCGCTCCCCCGCGCCG
>NZ_WTLH01000115.1 GCF_011421595.1 Streptomyces sp. YIM 98790
GGGGGCCGGGGCCACGCGGGGCGTGGCGGGTGTGCCCGGCACCGCGGCGGTGCCGGCGGTCGCGGCGCGGGCCGGCGGGTCCTCCTGCTCCTGCGGCCGGGAGATCAGCTCCTGCGGGATCATCATCAGCGCGCCGGTGCCGCCCCGCGCCGAGGGCCGGAAGGACACCGTCAGGCCGTGCTTGCGGGCCAGCCGCCCGACCACGGCCAGGCCGAGCCGGGTGCCGGACAGACCGGCCAGATCGGCGGCGGCCTCCGGCGACACCGCCTTCTCGGCGCGGCGCAGCGCCACGTCGCTCATCACCAGGCCGCTGTCCTCGACCGTGATGATCGCCCCGGCCGGCACCTCCTCCACGTAGACGTGCACCTCGGCGGTGGGCGGGGAGAAGTTGCAGGCGTTGTCGAGGAGTTCGGCCAGGGCGTGCATCACGCCCTCGGCGGCGTGCCCGGCCACCGCGATCCCGGTGGTGGAGTGCAGCCGCACCCGCTGGTATCCGGCGATGCGCCCCATGGCGCCGCGCAGGATGGACTCCATGACGATCGGCTTGGCCCAGCGGCGTCCGGAGCGGGCGCCGGTCAGCACCGCGATGGAGTCGGCCAGCCGCCCGGCCTGCGCGGTGCGGTGGTCCAGGTGCAGCAGGTCGGCCAGGACGTCCTCGTCCGAGTGCCGGTGCTCCATGTCCCGCAGGTCGGCGAGCATGCTGGTGGCCAGGGCCTGCATCCGGCCGGCGGCGTTGGCGCTGGCGGCCAGGGCGGCGGCGCGGCGGTTCTCGCTCTGCCCGATCGCCTCGGCGAGCTGCTCCACCACCCGCTGGTAGGACTCGTTCTGCTGCCGGGGCAGCGCGGCCAGGGCGCTGCCGGCGGAGGAGCCGGTGCGCAGCCGGCTGACCAGGTCCGGGACGGTCTCCTCGGCCAGGCGCCGGGATTCGGCCGCGAGCTGTGCGGTGCGGCGGCGGTAGCGCCGTACCTTCTCCCGCTGGTGCACCGCGATGGTCACCGCCAGGCAGAGCGCCACGGCGGCGGCACCGGTGCCGTAGGCCAGGGGCTGGCGGAACGACTCGGGGGCGGACCAGACCGCCCACAGACCGGCGGCTCCGGTCAGGGTGACGGACAGCAGCAGGGCCAGCAGGGGCCTGCGCAGGGAAGGACGCTCCGTCCAGGGGCGCGCCGGGGCGGTGTGCGCTGTCATCAATCGGTCCTTGTGGACGGTCCTCGTGGACGAGGTGGACGGGGGATCGCGGTGGGCGGTGCGGTGATCGGGGTCGTGGCAATTCGGGAACACTATAGGTGAGTTGCTGGTCGCAATGGGTCCGCATCTGGCCGGAAATGGCCTATGGTGGGCAGTAAGTGACGGCCCTTCAACACCCGCCGGTTCCCCTCCCGTTCCGCCGGACCGCCCAGCCCGTCACCCCCCTTCACCCCCCTTCACCTCTCTTCACCCCCTTCACCGTCCCGCACCCTCCCGGGCCTGCCCCGCGCCGCTGCGCCGTGCCGCCCGCCGCGCGTCCTCCCCGCCCCGGCCGGGCCGCAGGGTGCAGGCTGTATGCCATGGACGACTCCCTGGACGCCCCAGACCGGCCAGCGGCGGCGGCGGACCGGCAGCCCGCCCGGGAGCACCGCGCCCTGGCCCGGGAACTGCGCGCGGCCGTGCGCGGCGAGGTCTCCTTCGACCGCGCCGACCGGGCGCTGATGACCATGGACGCCTCCAACTACCGGCGGATTCCGGCCGGTGTGGTGGCGCCCCGGGACGCCGCCGACGTGGCCGCGGCGCTCGCCGTCTGCCGGGCGCACGCCACGCCCGTGGTCGCCCGCGGCGGCGGCACCAGCATCGCCGGGCAGGCCACCGGCACCGGCGTGGTGCTGGACTTCACCCGCCACATGCGGCGCATCGTCTCCCTCGACCCGGCGGCCCGCACCGCCGTGGTCCAGCCCGGCGTGCTCTGCGACGACCTGCGCCGGGCGGCCGGGACGCACGGCCTCACCTTCGGCCCGGACCCCTCCACCCACGCCCGCTGCACCCTCGGCGGCATGATCGGCAACAACTCCTGCGGCGCCCACTCGGTGGCCTGGGGCACCACCGCCGACAACGTGCTCGCCCTGGAGGCGCTCACCTACCGCGGCGAGCGGGCGCGGCTCACCCCGGGCGGGGCCGGGCTGCCGGAACCGCTGCGCCGGGGCGGCGAGCGGCTGGCCGACTCCCATCTGGCCGCGCTGCGCACCGGCATGCCCGCCCTGCCGCGCCGCATCTCCGGCTACGCCCTGGACCGGCTGCTGCCCGAGCACGGCCGGGACTGGCCACGCGCCTTCACCGGCAGCGAGGGCACCCTGGGCGTGCTCACCGAGGCCACGGTGCGGCTGGTCCCGGTGCCGGCCGCCCGCGCCCTGGCCGTGCTGGGCTTCCCGGACGACAGCGCCGCCGCGGACGCCGTCCCGGCGCTGCTGGAACACGCCCCGCTGACCGTGGAGGGCATGGCCCGGGACCTGCTGGGCGGCGGCCCGGACGGCGCCGCCCGGGCCGCCGCCGGTACGGAGCGGCTGCCCCGCGGCGACGCCTGGCTGTTCGTGGAGACCGGCGGCGACGGCCCGGCCGAGGCCGCCGCCCGGGCCGCGGACCTGTGCCGGGCCGCGGGCGGCACCGGCTCCGCCCTCACCGGTCATGCCGTGGTCACCGACCCGGCCGAGCAGCGCGCCCTGTGGCGCATCCGGGAGGACGCGGCCGGCACCGCCACCCGGGCCGCGGACGGCAGCGAGGCCTGGCCGGGCTGGGAGGACTGCGCGGTCCCGCCCCAGCGGCTCGGCGCCTATCTGCGGGAGTTCCGGGCCCTGCTGCGCGCCCACGGCCTGCAGGGCGTGCCCTACGGGCACTTCGGCGAGGGCTGCGTGCACGTCCGGATCGACTTCGACCTGCTCACCCGGGACGGCATCGCCCGCTTCCGGGCCTTCTCCGCCGAACTGGCCGGCCTGGTCACCGCACACGGCGGCTCGCTCTCCGGCGAGCACGGTGACGGCATGGCCCGCGCCGAACTGCTGCCCCGCATGTACGGGGACGAAGTCGTCGGCCTCTTCCACGCCTTCAAGGACCTGTGGGACCCGGACAACGGCCTCAACCCCGGCGTGCTGGCCCGCCCGGCACCGCTGGACGGCCAACTCCGCTTCACCCCGCTGCCCGCCCGCCCGCTGCCGGTCGTCTACTCCTACCCGGAGGACGGCGGGGACTTCGCCGCCGCGGTCCGCCGCTGCGTGGGCGTGGCCAAGTGCCGCAACCCGGAGCCGGGCGCCGGGGTGATGTGCCCCTCCTACCGGGTCACCGGCGAGGAGCGCCACTCCACCCGGGGCCGGGCCCGGCTGCTGCACGAGATGCTGGCCGGGGAACTGGTCACCGACGGCTGGCGCTCACCCGAGGTGCGCGACGCCCTGGACCTGTGCCTGTCCTGCAAGGGCTGCCGCGGCGACTGCCCGGTCCATGTCGACATGGCCACCTACAAGGCGGAGTTCCTGCACCATCACTACGCGGGCCGGCTCCGCCCCCGCTCGCACTACGCCCTGGGCCGGCTGCCCCGGTGGCTGCGGCTGGCCGACACCCTCCGGCTGGCCCCGGCCGCCAACGCCCTCGGCCGCGCCCGCCCGCTGGCCGCCCTGGCCCGCCTGCTGGCCGGCATCGCCCCCGAACGCCCCATCCCGCCGCTGGCCGCCGTCCCGCTGACCCGCCACCCCGGGCTGCCCGCCCGGCCGGCCTCGCCACAGGTGCTGCTCTTCCCGGACACCTTCACCACCCACCTCTCCCCCGAGGCAGGGCTGGCCGCCCTGCGGGTCTTCGAAGCCGCCGGGGTCCGGGCCGCCCTGCCCGCCCGCTCCGCCGGCCCGGTCTGCTGCGGCCTGACCTATCTGACCACCGGCCAGCTGGACCGGGCCCGTACCGTGCAGCGCCGCACCCTGGACCGGCTCCAGCCCGCGCTGGACGCCGGGGCCACGGTCACCGTGCTGGAGCCGCCGTGCGCCGCGGCGCTCCGCACCGACCTGCCCGAGCTGCTGCCGGGCGACCCGCGGGCCGCCCGGCTGGCCGCCGCCACCCGCACCTTTGCCGAGACCCTGGAGCGCCACGCCCCCGACTGGCAGCCGCCGCACCTGGGCCGCCCCGCCGCCGGGCAGACCCACTGCCACCAGCAGGCCGTGCTCGGCGACGCCGCCGACCGCCGGCTGCGCGAGCGGGCCGGGCTGACCGGCACGCTGTCCACCGGCTGCTGTGGCCTGGCCGGCAACTTCGGCTTCGAGCGCGGCCATTACGAGGTGTCCGCGGCCTGCGCCGAGGAGCTGCTGCTGCCCGCCGTCCGCACCGCGCTGGAGGCCGACCCCAGGACCGTGCTGCTGGCCGACGGCTACTCCTGCCGCACCCAGCTGGCGCAGCTCGCCGGCCGGTCCTCCCGCCATCTCGCGGAGGTCCTGGCCGCGGCGCTCCCGGGTGCCCCGCCCGGCGGCCTGCCCGCCGCGGGGACCGGCACGGGGGCCGAGGACGGGCCGCGTACCCTGGCGGAATGATCCGCACCGCCACGCCCGCCGACATCCCCGAGATCCACGCCATGATCCGGGAGCTGGCCGAGTACGAGCGGGCACCGGATGAGGCCCGGGCGACCGAGGAGCAGCTGCACCGGGCGCTGTTCGGCCCGCACCCGGCCGTCTTCTGCCTGGTCGCGGAGGACCCGGCGAGCGGCCGGGCGGCCGGTTTCGCGCTGTGGTTCCGCAACTTCTCCACCTGGACCGGCACCCACGGCGTCTACCTGGAGGACCTCTTCGTCCGTCCCGCGTACCGCGGCGCCGGGTACGGCAGGGCGCTGCTGGCCGAGCTGGCCCGGATCTGCACCGCCAACGGCTACCACCGGCTCCAGTGGTGGGTGCTGGACTGGAACGAGAAGGCCATCGGCTTCTACAAGTCCATCGGCGCCGAACCCATGGACGAATGGACGGTCTACCGGGTCAGCGGCCCCGCACTGGAGCGCCTCGCCGCCGCCGCCTCCTCCTCCTCCGCCTCCTCCTCCTCCGCCTCCTCCTCCGCCGCCTCCTCCTCCTCCTCCGCCTCCGCCGCCTCCGTCCCCGTCCCCGGCTCCGCCCTCGATCCCGGGTGCGCGGCGCCGCCGTCCGCCGACGGGCGGCCGGTGGCCGATACAGACAGTGAGTTGTGACCCAGGTCACAGCGCAGCTCCGAACTTCCCGCAAGGGTTCCGCCGTGTACACCCCGTGACGCACCACGCGGAAGAAACGGAGTGAGTGGATGGCGGCTCTGCGGTCCCGCACTCGCGAGAGCACGAGTGACGAGGCACTGATCCGATCGCTCTACGAGGAGCACGGCAGGGCCCTGCTCGCCTACGCCACCCGGCTGACCGGCGACCGCGCCGCCGCCGAGGATGTCGTGCAGGAAACCCTGATCAGGGCGTGGCGTCACCCGGAAGTGCTGGTCAACGGCAAGGGCTCGGTGCGCGGCTGGCTGCTCACCGTGACCCGGAACATCATCACCGACCGCTACCGGGCCCGCGCCGCCCGGCCGGCCGAGGTCGCGGAGACCACGGCCACCCCGGCGCCCGCCCAGCAGGACCACGCCGAGGCCGTGGTCGACACCATGGTGGTGATGGACGCGCTGGAGCAGCTGTCCTCCGAGCACCGCAATGTTCTGATGGAGATCTATTACCAGGGCAGGACCGTCGCGGAGGCGGCCCAGATCCTGGGCATACCGGCCGGGACGGTCAAATCCCGTTCGCACTACGCCCTCAAGGCGCTGCGCGAGCTGTTCGCCAGCCGCCCGGCCAGAGCCGGCGGAGCGGACGGCACCGGGGGAGGGGGAACGGGAGGCGGCGGACGGAGATCACGCCGCTCCGGCAGACACAGCACGTCAGGCAAGCCGGTCACTCCGGTCAGGCTGCGGGAGGCGGCCCCATGAGCATGCGACAGCAGCACGGCGGCGAACTCATCGGCGCCTATGTCCTCGGGGCACTCGACGGCCAGGAGGCGCGGGCGCTCGAAGAGCACATGGCCTCCTGCACCCCGTGCCGGGAGGAGGTTGCCGAATTGCGAAGCATCGAGACGGCGCTCGGCGAGGTCCCTCCCGAGGCGTTTCTGGACGGCCCGCCGGAAGGCGGTGACCTGATGCTCCAGCGCACCCTGCGGCAGGTGCGCTCCGAGCGCGGCGCCGCGCGCACGCGGCGCCGGACGTACACCGGTCTGGCCGCCGCCGCGGTCGTCGCCGCGGTCTTCTACGGCGGTTTCCTGGCCGGCAACGACACCTCCTCCGGCAGTGACGTCGCCGGCCCGTCCCGCACGCTCTCGCCGGACGCGGTCACCGCCTCCGCCACTGATCCGGTCACCACCGCCGAACTGGAGGTGACGCTCGACCCGGCCGCGGCCTGGGTGCGGGTGAGCGCCGTCACCGCGAACCTGCCCCCGGGCGAACTGTGCCGGCTGGTGGTGCTGGGCAAGGACGGCAGCCGGGAGGTGGCCGGGAGCTGGGTGGTGGGCGAACCCTCGCCCGACGGCAAGAAGTGGAGCCTGGACGGCTTCGCGGCGGTCCCGCTGGAGAACGTCTCCGCGGTGGCGGTGGAGAACGACGAGGGCCACACCTTCGTCACCGCCTCGTTCTGACCCGTCCGGCTCCTGCCCGTCCCGCACCTCCCCCGCACCCCGGTCCCGCACCCCCGCCCGCACTTCCGTTCCGATGCGGCCCCGCCGGCTCCCCGGCGGGGCCGCTTCCCTGTGCCGGTCCGGGGCGGCCGGCCGGCCCCGCCGAAGACCGGCGAGGACCGGCGAGGACCGGCGGAGACCCTCCCGGGAAAAAATCCGGACTCCCGTGAACCCGCACCGCCCCCCGTCCGTGTGGACAGTACGCAACGCACCACCGCGTACCCACGTGGATGACCGCACACCGTTGCGCAGGCCTGCACAGCATCCCGAACGATTCCGCATCATCACCAACCAGCGGCTCACGGCATCAAGGCCGAGAAACCGGGAGAAATCATGATCAGCTGGCGGAAGGTCCCTGTCGCCATGGCCGGCCTGGCCGTTCTGGCCGCCACCGCAGCCTGCGGCAACGCCAACGCGAACAACGACGCCTATGCCGATCCCGCGGCGCTCAGCGAGGACTCCGGCTACGACTACGGCGGGGGCGCCGGCGAACAGCAGGCGGACGACACCGTCCAGCTCGCGGCGGCCGGCGAACTGACCACCTACCAGAGCAGTGACCTGGGCGAACTCGTCAAGGACGGCGAGGGGTTCACCCTCTACCGGTTCGACGAGGACACCGCCGACCCGCCGGCCACCACCTGCGACGGCGACTGCGCCGCCAACTGGCCCCCGGTCTCCGCGGACGCCGCGGCCGGCACCGGCGTCGACCCCGGCCTGCTCGGCACGGTGGAACGCCCGGACGGCAGCGAGCAGCTCACCATCGCCGGCTGGCCCGTCTACCGCTACGCCGGCGACACCGGCCCCGAGCAGACCACCGGCCAGGGCGTGGGCGGCAACTGGTGGGCGATCGCCGCGGACGGCTCCCGTGCCTCCGAGGACAGCGCCGAGGCGGCGGAGGAACCCTCCGGGAAGGAGCCCGGGGCCGCGGAGGGCAAGGACCGGCCCGCGCTCTCGGTCTTCGAGCACCCCGAGTACGGCGAGATCCTGCGCGACGGCCAGGGCCGCACCCTCTACCGTTTCGCCGACGACAGCGCCTGGCCGATGGAGTCCCTGTGCACCGGTGACTGCCTGGACAACTGGCCGGTCGCCAAGCCGGTCGACACCGCGGACGTGGAGGGCGTCGACCCCGGCCTGCTCGACGTGTTCAACCGCCCCGACGGTGCCGAGCAGCTCGTCATCGACTGCTGGCCGCTCTACTGGTACGAGGGCGACGCCGAGCCCGGCGACGTCAACGGCCAGGGCGTGGGCGGCAAGTGGTACGTGGTCTCGCCCGAGGGCAAGATGATCAAGAGCTGACCGCGGCCCGCGGCCCCACGGCCAGGCCGGTCCCGCCCCCTGCCTCCCCGCGGCGGCGGCGACCGTGACCCCTGGCGAGGCAGCCGGGTGGCCCGGACGGACTCCGTCTCCGTCCGGGCCACCCGGCTGCCGTCCGCCTCCGGTCCCCCTTCCCCCGCCGCGGCCCCGGCCCCGGCCCGGGTCATGGCCCGGGCCCCGGCCCCGGCTCCTTATGGCTGCGGCTCCTTCTCCCTGCTCCCCTCCCGTTCCCGCTGCTGCTCCCGGTCCTCCCCGGCGCACCCCAGCGGCCCGGCGTGGCACACCACCACGGGCAGCGTCCGGGCGTCCGCGCCGCCGTCCGGCGCCGCCAGCAGCGGCACCTCGCCCGCCGCATTGCCCCCGGTGTAGGTCCAGCGCCCGCCGGTCCGGTCACGGAGCGGCTCGGAGAGGTCGTAGACCCGGCCCCAGAGCAGGTACGGCAGCCCGGCCTCCCGCCAGGCCGCCTCCAGGGGGCCGTACGCCCCGTAGGCCAGCAGGTCCACCGGCACCCCCTCCACGGAGGCGGTGGCCGCGAGCGTCACGCCGACCCGCTGGACCTCTCTGCTGAGCTGCGGGCCGATGGCGTCCAGCCAGTAGTACCAGTCGTCCACGGAGGAGACCCGGACCGTGATGAGCACCCGGTCGCCCTCGCGGAACAGCGACATCAGGCCGGGCGCGGTGCCGTAGGGATGCTCCTTCCGCAGCCGGCGGGCCACGGCCTCGGCCCCGGAGGGGTTTCCCGTCATGCCGCCGCTCCTTCCTCCGCCAGCCGGGCGGCGCGCGCCCGGAGTTGCTTCATCGCCCGGAAGCGCAGCAGCCGCGTGGAGGCCACGGAGCCGCGCCCCATCGCCGTGGTGATCTGCCGCATGCTCATGCCGCCCCACATCTGGAGCACGATCACGGTGCGGTAGTCCGGCGGCAGTCCGGCCACCACCGCCCGCACCTCGCGGTCCGCGAGCTCGCGCAGCACCGATTCGTCCGGGCCGCTGACCTGTCCGCACCGGTCGGTCAGGTCCGGGGTGGCGACCTCCCGCCGGAACCTGCAGGAACGGACGTGGTCGGTGAGCAGGTTGCGGGCGATGGTGGTCAGCCAGGCGCCGATGTCCCGGCCGGTCCAGGTGTAGCGCCCGATGTGCGACACCGCGCGTACGAACACCTCGCTGGCCAGGTCCTCGGCCGTGGCCGGGTCGGCGACCCGGGCCCGGAGGTAACGGCAGACGGGCCCGTAGTGCTCCCGGAAGAGGCTGCTGAGGGCGTCCGGGTCGCCGGCCCGGGCGCGGCTCACGCTCTCCGGCTCGGCCGCGATGCCCACGGCTGCCGTCGGGTTGTCGGTCTGGTTCACTTCCCTGCCTTTCCTTGTCCTGTCCCCGTCTTCGTCCTTGCGCCTTGTTCTCGTGCCTGTCCCCGTGCCTGTCTCCGTGCCTGTCCCCGTGCCTGTCTCCGTGCGTGTCTCCCGAGCCTGTCTGCGCGTCCGTTCCCCGCGTGCCGGTCCCGCTGTCCGGGACGCCTCCCCTCCCTCCCGGCTCCCGGGTCCGGCGAGGCGGGAGCCGTCGTCGCCGTGCGGAAGGCGGGGGAAGCGCGGCGGAGCGTGGGGGAGACGCGCCGCCGTCGCGGGCTCAGGCGGCCACGGTCCGGGAGGCGGCCGTCCGGCGACTGCCGGAGGAGCGGGCCGGGCGCCGGGCCATGGCGGCGATCTCCTTGAGGTCCTGCCTGCTGAAGACCAGCCGGTTGCCCATGCGGTGGTGGGGGAATCCGCGGTGGTTGCAGCCATCGCGCAGCCATCGCTCACCGCACTTCAGATAGCGGGCCGCCGCCTGGGGCAGCACGAAGTCCTCGGCGCCGGGAGCCGGTTCGGTCGGTGATGACATGCCTGCAACCTATCTGGTTCTTCTATCTGTTTCTAACTGTACCGCCGAGTAAGTAGTCGCTATTTCTTTCGGTTTCTTGCACACTGCGGGGTGAAGGTCCGGTGTCGGTCCGAGGTTGTTGAAAGAAGGTGCGAGCAACTGCGAGAAGATGCGGAGAACTGCGAAGATGTCGTCATGGCTGACATCAGCGGCGCCCGCGCTCGAGTGGCCCAGACCATGAAGTCGGACCGCCTGCGCCGGGGCTGGAGCAAGCAACAGGCGGCCGACGCCGCCGGAATCACCATCGTCACCTACCGCCAGGCGGAGGCCGGCCGTTCGGTCAGGGACACCACCTACGCGGCGATCGAACGGGTCTTCGGCAGGCTGCCCGGCACCTATCAGGCGATCGCGGACGGCGACGAACCGGCCGCCGCCGCGGCCAAGGCGGACAGCGTTCCGGCCACCGTGACCGAAGGCGACGACGTCCGGGGCTTCGTCCTCGACGTGGACGACCCCCGGGAGGTGCGGATCTTCGCCATCACCGACCTGCCCGAGTCGGAACGGATCTGGCACATCCTGCAGATGCGCAGGCGCGACCGGGAGCGCCGGGACTCCGAAGATCCCGGGCAGACGCGCGGGGCCGCAGACGCCGGTTAATCCGGGGAAGCGGGGGGCAGGCGAGTATTCTGAGCAACTCGATATGTCCGATGTGGGGTTGATCGCGTTATTGGCCTGGAGGAATGCACATGCCGACCGTCGTCCTCGCCTCCGTCCTCGGCACCGCCTTAAGCATGCTGACGCTCACCCTGCTGTCCGCCGCGGTGCTCCGGCTCCGGCGGGACATCGCCGCGGTCCGCCGGGAGGTCGCCCACGAGCGGGCGCGCCGCATCGCCGCGGAGCAGCCTCCCGATCGCCCGGGACCCGAACCCACGCCCGAGGAGCGCCGGGCCGCCTTCCGCCTGATCCGCGGCCCCGGCCCGCTCGCCCCTCACGCCTCAGGCCACCACCAGGGGCCGGCCGCCTCCTGACGCTCCCGGCGCCGGCGCGACCGGGCCCGGGCCCGCTCTCACACCCCCGCCGTGCCGCGGCCCGCCTCCCCGGCCAGTGCCCCGGCATGGGCCCGCAGCCGCTTCATGGCCCGGAACCGCAGCACCCGGGTGGCGCCGATGGACTCCCGTCCCAGCGTGGTGGTGATCTGACGCATCGTCATACCGCCCCACATCTGGAGCACGATCACCTTCCGGTACTCCTCCGGCAGCCGGGCCACCGCGGCCCGCACCTCCCGGCGGTCCAGCTCCCGCAGCACCAGTTCCTCGGCCGCCCGCACCACCCGGCTGCCGCCGTCGCCGCCCTCGCCCGGATCGGCGGTGCTCACCTCGCGCCGGAAACTGCTCGACCGCAGATGGTCGGTCAGCAGATTGCGGGCGATCGTCATCAGCCAGGCCGCGATGTCCCGGCCCGTCCAGGTGTACCGGTCGATGCTCGACAGCGCGCGCAGGAAGACCTCACTGGCCAGATCCTCGGCCGTGTCCGGATCACCCAGCCGGGTCCGCAGGAACCGGTAGACCCGGGCGTGATGCTCGCGGTACAGCGCGGCCAGCGCCTCCCCGTCCCCGGCCCTGATCCGCGTCACCCTCTCCGGCTCCGGCTGCCTCGCCCCCGCGGTTCCCCCGCACCCGGACATCTCCCCGCCCGGTGCCCTGCCGCCGTCCTGCCGACGCTCCCCGATCCCGGATGTGATCCCGTCCCCGCGCCCAAGCCCGCCCACGGCCTGCCTTCCCATGTGCCGCCCCCGGCCACTCCTTCGTCGGCAGGGGCCTTGTGCTGCAGCAACCTAGCGGCTCCGGCATGCGGTGACGAACTCCTACCGGTAAGTAACCGTTTGTCGCGTCCCCAGGCTCCCCGCCGGACCCCACCGGTTCACGCGTTCCTCCGTTCACCGCCGCGGACCGGGGCGGAAGCCCGCGCCGGGCCGGTACAGCGCAGCAGCGCGGGCCGGACCCGGCAGCAGGGCCCGGCGGCGCGGCCCCGGGCGGGGTGAACCGCCCGTGTGCTGCACGCAGCCACCGTGCGGCACCCGGTGCGGCAAGGAGGTGATGCCCGGACCGGTCGGTGCCCGGCCCGCGTGCGGATTCCCGGCCTCGTTCGCGCTCTCGCACGCCTGGGCGGGGCGGACGGGGGCCGCCCGCCCCGCCGGGGACCGGGCCCGAGGAGGCCGTCAGGCGCCGGGGCCGTAGGACGGGCGGGCGGCCGGATAGCCGGGGATCTCCCGCGGATCGCGCGGACCCGGGCCCACGTAGCGGGCACTCGGCCGCACCAGCCGCCCCGTCCGCATCTGCTCCAGAATGTGCGCCGACCAGCCCGCGGTCCGCGCGCAGGTGAACATCGCCGTGAACATGTGCGCCGGGACCTGCGCGAAGTCCAGCATGATGGCCGCCCAGAACTCCACGTTCGTGGCCAGCACCCGGTCCGGCCGGCGGCTGCGCAGCTCCTCCAGCGCGGCCTCCTCCAGCGCCACCGCCACCTCGTAGCGCGGCGCGCCCAGCTCCTTGGCGGTCCGCCGCAGCACCCGTGCCCGCGGGTCCTCCGCCCGGTACACCCGGTGCCCGAAGCCCATCAGGCGCCGCCCGGCGTCCAGCTCCCGCCGCACGAACGCCTGTGCGTCACCGGTGCGCTCCACCTCCTCGATCATGCCCAGCACCCGGGACGGGGCCCCGCCGTGCAGCGGCCCCGACATCGCGCCCACCGCGCCCGACAGCGCCGCCGCCACGTCCGCGCCGGTGGAGGCGATCACCCGGGCGGTGAAGGTGGAGGCGTTCATGCCGTGCTCGGCCGCGGAGGTCCAGTAGGCGTCCACCGCCGCGACGTGCCTGGGGTCCGGCTCGCCGCGCCAGCGGCGCATGAAGCGCTCGGCGATGGTCTCGGCCTTGTCGATCTCCTTCTGCGGCACCATCGGCAGACCGGTGCCGCGCGCCGACTGCGCCACGTAGCTGAGCGCCATCACCGCGGCGCGCGCCAGGTCGTCCCGGGCCTGGACCGGGTCGATGTCCAGCAGCGGTTTCAGACCCCAGGCCGGGGCGAGCATGGCCAGCGCCGACTGGACGTCCACCCGGATGTCGCCCGAGTGGACCGGGATCGGGAACGGCTCGGCGGGCGGCAGACCCGGTTCGAAGGTGCCGTCCACCAGCAGGCCCCAGACATTGCCGAAGGAGACCTGCCCCACCAGATCCTCGATGTCCACCCCGCGGTAGCGGAGCGAACCGCCCTCCTTGTCCGGCTCGGCGATCTCCGTCTCGAAGGCGATCACCCCTTCAAGACCAGGTACGAAATCCGACATCTGGCGGCTCCTTGTCATGCTGTGTGCGAGAAGCGGGTCGGGACCGGGGGCGGTGGGTCGGGCACGCGGTGTCGCGTGCCGTGGCTGGTCCGCTGCGTGGCGTTTCGGCACGTGTGTGGCGTGCCGGGGCTGCCTTGCGAGGCCCGGGACATGTGTACCGCCACCGTCGGCGGCACGCAGTGCCCCGAGACCTGGACGGTCACCTTAACGTCGGGCGGGCCGCCGCCACAGGGGAACGCCGGCAAGCGGCGCGTCCGGCTGTCGGCGGCATGCTGCAAGATATGGCCGTGTCCCAAGCCGCCCACGCCGAACGACCCGATGACCACCGCTCCGCCGACCCCGCCGGCCGGCGCCCCGGCCACCGTGACACCGCTGCCGGGGCGGTGCACGATCCCGCACATTCGTCCGTACCCTCTCCCTTCCTCGATCCCGCCGCGATGCGGGTGCGTTACCGGCGCGAAGGGCTCCACGAGAAGGGTCTCGCCCCCGACCCGGTCCGGCAATTCGCCCGCTGGTTCGCCGAGGCCGCGGAGAGCGGCATGCACGAGCCGAACGCCATGGTCCTGGCCACGGCGGACACCGCCGGCCGCCCCAGCGCCCGCACCGTGCTGCTCAAGGGGTTCGACGAGCGCGGCCTGGTCTTCTTCACCAACTACCGCTCCCGCAAGGGCCGCGACATCGACGCCAACCCGGCCGTCTCGCTGGTCTTCCCCTGGCATGCCATCGCCCGGCAGGTGATCGTCCAGGGCCGCGCCGAGCGCACCGGGCGGGACGAGACCGTGGCGTACTTCCGCACCCGGCCGCACGGCTCGCAGCTCGGCGCCTGGGCGAGCGAGCAGTCCGCGGTGGTGGCGTCGCGGGAGGAGCTGGACGGGATGTACGAGGAGCTGGCCCGGCGCTATCCGGAGGGCGAGGACGTGCCCGCGCCGCCGCACTGGGGCGGCTACCGGGTGATCCCGGAGGAGGTGGAGTTCTGGCAGGGCCGGGAGAACCGGCTGCACGACCGGCTCCGCTACGTCCGCCTCGGCGAGGGCCACTGGCGCGTCGAACGCCTCAGCCCCTGAGCAGCCGGCGGCCGGGAAGGTCCCGGAAGCCCGGGAAGGCGCGGGGCGTCCGGCGGTCCGGGCGGTCCGGGCAGTCCGGGAAAACGGACAACCCGCGGGCCTGGTTCCCCGACCGCCGTGGCGGCCGGGGAGCCGGCCGGACGATACCGGCGGCCCGCGGGTCGGGTGACTGCTTGGGATTGGCCGGCGGAGCCGGCACCGCAAGTGTGCGGGACTCGGCCCTAGGCCGCAGCCACCTCACGCGTCCGGTTGTCATACATCTGCCGAACCACCTCCCTTCTCGTGTACCGGCACAGTACGTTTCCGGCCGTGCGAGGCACAAGGGATTTATGCGCCGGGCGAAACCCCAGGTCAGGTACGGGCGGCGGTAACGATCGGGGGTGGGTGGTGTCCGGAAACCCCGGCGGGCGTTCAGCGCTGCCAGAGGATGCGGCCGGGGTTCTCGGCGCAGATGCGGGCGTTCCACTCCAGGCCGCCCTCGACGTTGCCGGAGCGCAGCATGGGGGGCTGGATGCCGCGGGCGGCCAGTTCCCCGGCGGCGGTGGCCACGATCGCCTGCATGATCGCGGAGGTGACCACGGTGGAGGCCGGGCCGAAGGGGGCGTCGATGCGCTCGTCGGCCAGTTCGGCGTCGCCGATGCCGATCTTGTTGTCGACGACCACGTCGCAGTGGTCGCGCAGGAAGGTGCCGGAGGGGTTCCTGGGCGTGGTCTTCTCGGCGTAGACGGCGGAGGTCACGCCGACGACCTTCAGGCCGAGGGCGCGGGCGTGCGAGGCCATCTCGACGGGGAGGGCGTTGCGTCCGGAGAGGGAGATCACCACCAGCAGGTCCCCGGCCCGTGCCGGGGAGGTGTCCAGGGTGGCGCGGGCCAGGCCCTCCACCCGTTCCAGGGCGCTGCCGAGCGTGGCCGGGCGGACGTCGACCCCGGTGGTGCCCGGCACGGCGAGAAGGTTCATCAGGGCGAGCCCGCCGGCCCGGTAGACCACGTCCTGGGCGGGGAGCGAGGAATGCCCGGCACCGTGGGCGAAGACCCGGCCGCCGCCGGCCACGGTGTCGGCGATCAGGGTCCCGGCCGCGGCGATCGTCCCGGCCTCCTCCTGCTGCACCCGCCGCAGAAGCTCCACGGCAGCGTCGAAGAACCGGCCGGCCGGGGTGCCCGCCGCCGCTGCCCGCGCGGGCCGCCCCTGCTGTGCCTGCTGCGCCTGGTCCGTGTCCGTCATGTGGGGTGGTCTCCCTCGCCTGCCCGTGGCCGGTGGTCCGGCGGTTCCGCTCCGGCTGTGCCGCACGTCACGGTGAGGTCTGGACCACTTCGCTGTCAAGGCCGCCCGCCGTCCGGGTGCACGGGCGGCGGGCGTCACGGACTGTGTACAACCGTCGGGCCGAGCGGGTCCGGTTGTCGGTGGAGTGCGTCAGAATTGATGTCCAGGGCCACCGCACACAGCATTCGAGGGGCATCCATGTCCGGACTCATCGACACCACCGAGATGTACCTCCGCACCATCCTGGAGCTGGAGGAGGAAGGGGTGGTCCCGATGCGCGCCCGTATCGCCGAGCGGCTGGAGCAGAGCGGCCCGACCGTCAGCCAGACCGTGGCGCGCATGGAGCGGGACGGCCTGCTGACCATCGCCGGCGACCGGCACCTGGAGCTGACCGCCGAGGGGCGGCGGCTGGCGGAGCGGGTGATGCGCAAGCACCGCCTGGCCGAGTGCCTGCTGGTCGATGTCATCGGCCTGGAGTGGGAGCATGTGCACGCCGAGGCGTGCCGCTGGGAGCACGTGATGAGCGACGCGGTGGAGCGCCGGGTGCTCGAACTGCTGAATCACCCCACCGAGTCGCCGTACGGCAATCCGATCCCGGCCCTGGCCGAGCTGGGGGAGGCCGGTGAGCCCGATCCGTTCCTGGAGGAGGGCATGGTGGCGCTCAGCGATCTGGTGCCGGACGGCGGCAAGACGGTCGTGGTCCGCCGCATCGGCGAGCCCATCCAGACCGATGCGCAGGTGATGCACACGCTGCGCCGGGCGGGCGTGCAGCCGGGCGCCTCGGTGAGTGTCACGCTGGGCACCCACGGCAGCGTCACGGTCGGCAGCGGCGGCGAGACGGCCGAGCTGGAGCCGACGGTCGCCATGCACGTGTTCGTCGCCAAGTCCTGAACGCGGGCCGGGCGGGCCCCGGGGCGCGGGCCGGCGGTGCGGGCCGCCCGCGCCGACCTGCTTCGGCCCCGGCGACCTGCGGCAACGCAGCGGTACGGACAGCGGCTGAGACCCCGGGCCCCGAGCACCCGGGGTCTTTCCCGCCTCCTCCCCGGATAAGTTCTTCCCCGCGGAAAGGGCTTTCAGCCATCTGCCGGCATTTCACTCGAACGAGTGAATTACGGTCTTGTTCCCTCACCACTGCCGTCATGCCGGGCATCGCCACCGCGGTGGGTGCCCGCCGGTGGCCCGGTGGCCGCCGGTGATGCGTGCGGCTCAGCGTGACTGGCCGCAGGCATACGCCAGGGGCGGCAGCAGCTCCTCCGCGTCCGGCAGCCAGCGGTTCGCCGCGGTCGGCCTGCGCACCCACTGCACACAGCCGCGCGGCCCCATCCGGGTCGGCGGCGCGGGCACGTACTGGCCCTCCCCGTGGACCGCCAGATCCAGGCGGCCGGCCGCCCAGCCGCACTTGCGCAGCAGCACCGGAGCCTTGGCCGCCCCGCCCGGCAGTACGAA
The DNA here is from genome assembly GCF_011421595.1 of Streptomyces sp. YIM 98790. Lineage (GTDB taxonomy): Bacteria > Actinomycetota > Actinomycetes > Streptomycetales > Streptomycetaceae > Streptomyces. The sequence goes on from NZ_WTLH01000115.1 coordinate 16,934, forward strand.
GAACATCATCCGCCCGGTCGGTGTGGCGCTCACCGGCCCCAGCGACAGGCCCATCCGCTCCATCCGGGCCAGCGCCAGGCATCCCGCGGCCTCGGGCACCTCCAGCACGTCGAAGCTGCGCCCGGTGGGCAGCAGCACGGACGCCTGCGGCCGGTCCCTCCACATCGCCCGGGCGGCTGCCGCGCTGCCCGTGGCCTGGGCCTCCCAGAGCGGTGTCCTGGGGTGCGCCCCCGGCGCATCACACTGCTCCGCAGCGCACGAGCAGCGCAGTGTCCCCTCGTGCTGCTCCAGCCATGCGCCGGGGAGCACCTCCCAGTGCCGTTCACCGGCGTAGCGCACTGCGTGTTCCACGGGGTCCTCGCGACCGCGGGCCGAACTCTGCTGCGGAATACCGACTCTTGAGGTCACTCCGATGCGCTCATCCACATCGATCACAACTCCACCCGGGTGACGGGGTTACGGGCACGCCACGGGGCGCGGTTCGCGGGCGGGGCGCATCGGAGCATCTCCGGGGGCGTACGGCATGCGCGGCCGGCGGCCCTGGGCATCCATGATCAGGGACCCCGCCGGGCCTCCCGGCAACCGGACCGACCGATCCCCGAACCGGCACATCCCCCGACCGACCGCTGCCCGAAGGACCGATCCGCCGATCCCCGGCCCGCCCCGCCCCGGAGGCCGGCCGACCCGCCACGCACGGGCCCGACCCGGGCCCGGTCCCGTCGTCACCAGCACTGCCGACCCACCACCCGCGCGCGCCGGCGCGGCAGCCCGCTGCCCGCCGGAGACACCAGCACGACCAGCACCATCAGCGCCGGCGCGGTAGGCGGCGCCAGAGGGAGTCGCAGATGATCGACAGAGCCGGGGTACCTGCTGCCAGGCAGCCCAACGAACGGCTGCTCGGCCTGATCAGAGAGGCGGGCTGCTCCAACGCCGGTCTCGCCCGCCGCGTCAACATGTGCGCGGCCGAGCGCGGGCTGGACTTCCGGTACGACAAGACCTCGGTCGCCCGCTGGATCCGCGGCCAGCAGCCGCGCGGCCGGGCCCCCGAGGTGATCGCCGAGGCGCTGGGCCGCAAGCTGGGCCGCCCGGTGTCCGTGGACGACATCGGCATGGGCGGCACCCGCCAGCAGGGTTCGGCGATCGGCCTGGGCTTCGCCGGCGGCCTGGCCGAAGGTCTGGAGAGCGCCCGCGAGCTGTGGCGGTTCGACGTCAGCCGGCGGGATACGGCCTCCTCGGCGCTGGGCGCCGCCCTGCCCGCGCAGCTCGCCGCGGCGACGGCGGCCGGCACCGGCGCGGGCACCGTCGCCGGCGGCACCGGCACGAGCAGCGGCGGCGGTGGCGGCGGCGGTCCGGCCGCCGCGGTCTCGCCCGCGGCACTGGTCGAACCGAGCCGGGACTGGCTGATCACCCCGGTCGANGGCGGCGGTCCGGCCGCCGCGGTCTCGCCCGCGGCACTGGTCGAACCGAGCCGGGACTGGCTGATCACCCCGGTCGACGAGCAGGTCGCGCGCGCCGTCCCGTCGGGCGTGCCGGCCGGGCACCCGGGCCGGGCCCGCGTCGGCGCGGCGGACGTGGAGGCGGTGATCGCCGCCACCAGCGCTCTGATCGACCTGGACCGCAGGTGGGGCGCGGGGCTCGTGCGCCCGCTGGTGGTGCACTACCTGGACAGCGTGGTGGCCTCGCTGCTGACCGGCTCCTACCGGGAGGACGTGGGGCGGCGGCTGCTGGGCGCGGCGGCCCGGCTCACCGAGCTGGCCGGGTACATGGCCGTGGACAGCGGGCAGCACGGGCTGGCGCAGCGCTACTACATCCAGGCGCTGCGGCTGGCCCAGGGCTCGGGGGACCGGGGCTTCGGCGGCTACGTGCTGGCCGCCGGGATGAGCCACCTGGCCGGGGAGCTGGGCAATCCGCGGGAGGTGGTGCAGCTCGCGCGCGCCGCGCAGCAGGGCACCCGCGGGCGGGTCCCGGCCCGGGCCGACGCGCTGTTCCTGTCCGCCGAGGCGCGCGGGCATGCGCAGCTCGGGGACCGGGAGGCGTGCCGGAAAGCGGCTTCCCGGGCGCTGGCGGCGATGGAGCGGGCCGACGGGGCGGGGGAGGACGAGCCGGTGTGGATCGCCCACTTCGACGCCGCGTACCTGGCCGACGAGCTGGCCCACTGCCACCGTGACCTGGGCCAGGGCGCGGCGGCGGAACGGCGGGCGGAGGAGGCGGTGTCCGGGCATCCCGAGGGCCGTACCCGGCGGCGGGCCATCGGCCTGCTGCTGCTGGCCACCGGGCGGTTGCAGCAGGGTGAGCTGGACCATGCCTGTCACACGGCGAGCGAGGCCGGCGCCCTGCTGGCGGGGGTGCGGTCGCGGCGCGGCGCGGAGTACTTCGACGACTTCCGCCGCCGTCTCGGGCCGCACCAGGCGGAGCGGCCGGTCCGCGAGTTCACCGAGCGCTGGCGGGACGGTCTGGCCGCCCACCGCTGAGCACGCCGCCGCTCTCACCGCGGGCCCGTCTCACCGCCTGCCGGGCCTGCCGGGCCTGTCGGGCCTGCCGGGCGAGGGCTGTGGCGGCGCGCACCGCCGCCCGCTGCCGGGGCCGCCTCCGGGCGGGGCCGGCAGCGGGCGTGCACGGGCGGGGTTGCGGGAGGGGGTGGTGTGCGTGCTGCGCTTGGCCTGGTGCACGTGCAACCAGGTAGCGTGGCCCGGCGGTTGTCACGGGCACGGTGCCCGTGCGCCCGGTGCCGGGCCGGCCGTAAGGATTGAGGAGCCACCAGGTGACGAGCCACTACGGGCGCGACGAGGAGCCGCGCGAGGGCGTGGTGCTGCCGTCGAACGGCCGGCCGTGGGAGCGGCCCGCCGCCGGTCCGGAGCCGGGCGGTGCCGCGGCGCCCGCCGAGGGGCAGCCGTGGGGCCGGCCCTGGGGGCCCGGCGCGG